>CAMLEO010000242.1 GCA_946478975.1 uncultured Steroidobacter sp. | reverse complement strand
CTCAAACAGTCGCAGGAGCTCGCCGGCGAGTTGCAGACTCAGCAGAAAGAGCTGCAGCAGACCAACGAAGAGCTCGCCAACAAGGCGCAGCTGCTGGCCGAGCAGAACGCCGAGGTGGAACGCAAGAACGAGGAGATCGAGCTGGCGCGGCGCGCGCTGGAAGAAAAAGCCACCGAGCTTGCGCTCACCTCGCGCTACAAGTCCGAGTTCCTGGCGAATATGTCGCACGAGCTGCGCACGCCGCTCAACAGCATCCTGATCCTGGGCCAGCAGCTGGCGGAAAACGCCGACCAGAACCTGTCGCCGCGACAGATCGAATTCGCCAAGACCATTCACGGCGCGGGCACCGACCTGCTGAACCTGATCAGCGACATTCTGGACTTGTCGAAGATCGAATCGGGCACAGTGACGGTCGAGTCCGAAGAGCTGCTGTTCTCGCATCTGCGCGAGACCGTCGAACGTAACTTCCGCCACGAAGCCGAAGCGCGCACGCTGCAGTTCACGGCGGATTTCGATCCGGCGCTGGGCCGGCAGATCACCACCGATCCGAAACGTTTGCTGCAGGTGTTGAAAAACCTGCTGTCGAACGCGTTCAAGTTCACCGCCCAGGGCAGCGTCACCTTGCGCGTCGGCCCGGCTCAATCGGGCTGGAGCCCCGATCATCCGGTGTTGAACCAGGTGGGCACAGTGGTCGCGTTCTCGGTGCAGGACACGGGCATCGGCATTGCGCCAGAGAAACAAAAGATCATTTTCGAAGCATTCCAACAGGCCGACGCGGGTACGTCGCGCAAGTACGGCGGCACCGGCCTGGGCCTCGCGATCAGCCGCGAGCTGGCGCATCTGCTGGGCGGCGAATTGCGGCTGGTGAGCGTGCCCGGCCAGGGCAGCACCTTTACGTTGTATCTGCCGTTGAACTTCGTCGGCTCGGCATATCGCCAAGCCAGTAAGGCTGCACCGTCCAATGCGAATGCGCAGGCGCCCTACCAGCCGCTCACGCTGCCGCTGCGGGCCGAAGAGCTCATCGACGATCGCGACAACCTCACACCCGAAGATCGCGTATTGCTGATCGTCGAAGACGATCCTCACTACGGCAAAGTGTTGTTGAACCTGGCACGCGACAACGACTTCAAAGTCATCGTCGCGAAGACCGGTGCCGACGGCCTGGCGCTGGCGCGCAAGTATCGGCCGACGGCGATCTCGCTCGATGTGTTCCTGCCCGACATGCTCGGCTGGACCGTGCTCAACCAGTTGAAACAAAATCCGGCCACGCGGCACATCCCGGTACAGATCCTCACGGTCGAAGAAGAACGCCAGTACAGCCTGGAGCGCGGCGCGTACGCCTTCATGAACAAGCCGGCAACGACCGACGAGCTGGCCGCCGCTCTGCAACGCATCCGACACTTTGCAGCGGCCAACGTGCGCGAGCTGCTGGTGGTAGAGGACGACCCCGCCGAACAACTCAGCATTGCCGAGCTGCTGGGCTTCGATGACATCACGATCACGGCAGTCGGCAGCGGCCGCGAAGCACTCGAAACCATGCGTCGTAAACAATTCGACTGCGTGGTGCTGGACCTGCGCCTGCCCGATGTGTCGGGATTTGAACTACTGTCGGAAATTCAGGGAGATGCTGCCTTACGCGATACGCCGATCGTGGTATTCACCGGGCGCGATCTTTCCGACGATGAAGAGCAAGAACTGCGAACCAAGGCCAAGAGCATCGTGCTCAAAGGCGTACGCTCTCCGGAGCGGTTGCTGGATGAAACTGCGTTGTTCCTGCATCGCGTGGTAACCAACCTGCCACCGGCGAAGCAGAAGATGATCGAGGCTCTGCATGAAGGCGACGAGCCGCTGCGTGGGCGCAAGGTGCTGGTGGTCGACGATGACGTCCGCAACATCTTTGCGCTGAACAGCGTGCTGGAACGTCGCGGCATGCAGGTCATCAACGCAAGCAATGGCATGGACGCGATCAAGCTGGTGGAGTCCACCGAGGACCTGTCGCTGGTGCTGATGGACGTCATGATGCCCGAGATGGACGGCTACGAGACCATGCGGCGCATTCGCGGCAACACCAGGTTCCGCCAGCTGCCGATCATTGCGCTGACCGCCAAAGCCATGAAGGGCGATCGTGAAAAGTGCCTGGAAGCGGGCGCGTCGGACTATGTTGCAAAGCCAGTGGATACGGCGCAGCTGTTGTCACTGGTTAGAATGTGGTTGCAACCTTAACGCCAGGCCTCGACTGATATCGTGAACGCCCCTGCCCCGACTTCCGAGCGCGTCAACATCCTGCTGGTCGACGACCAGCCCGGACGGCTGCTCTCGTACGAATCCATCCTGGAGGAGCTGGGGCAGAACCTCATCACCGCGCGTTCTGGCGAAGAGGCGTTGCAACGATTGCTGGTGAACGAAGTGGCGCTGATCCTCCTCGACGTCAGCATGCCTGGCATGGACGGATTCGAGACCGCGGCCATGATCCACGATCATCCGCGGTTCGAAAGCATCCCGATCATCTTCGTCACCGGCGTGCACGATTCGGAGTTCGATGCGCTGAAGGGCTACCGGCTCGGCGCGGTCGACTATGTATCCATTCCCATCGTGCCCGAGATCCTGCGCAGCAAGGTCTCGGTGCTGGTCGAGCTCTACTGCCAGCGCCGCGAGCTGCAACGTTTGAATCGCACCCTGGCAGAAGCGAACACGACCTTGCAGGCGGAAAAGGCGCAGGAGCTGGAGCGCGTCAACGCCAACCTGGAACAAGCGAACGCCGCCCTGCGCGATGCGGATCGTCACAAGGACGAGTTCATTGCCATCCTGGCGCACGAGCTGCGCAATCCGCTGGCCCCGATTCGCTCGGCCGTCGACATGATGTCGCTGATGCCGCTCGATCATCCGCAGCTGCGCTGGGCGCGCGAGGTGATCGATCGCCAGACGACGCATTTGAGTCGGCTGGTCGACGACTTGCTCGACGTGTCGCGCATTTCTCGGGGCACCATCAAGCTCAACAAAGAACTGCTGACGGTACGGACCATTCTCGATCGCTCCGTCGAAGCCGCGCAGCCGATCATCTCGGCGCACAGCCATCAGCTGCAGATCGATTGCACGGTGGACGATTCGGTGGTCGAAGGCGATCCCACCCGCCTGGTGCAGATCCTCAGCAACCTGCTCAACAACGCCGCGAAATACATGCAGACCAGCGGCACGATCCTGCTGCGCGCGAGCATCGACGAAGCGCACGTCGTGTTCTCGGTGAGGGATTCGGGTATCGGGCTCACCTCGGACGCGCTGCCCAAGCTGTTCAATCTGTTCTCACGCGTGCACGGCGTTTCGGACAAGGCACCGAGCGGCCTCGGCATCGGCCTCGCCCTGGTTCGTCAGCTCGTGGAGTTGCACGGCGGCACCGTCAGCGCGACTAGCGCTGGTCCGAATCGCGGCAGTGAATTCACCGTTCGCCTGCCGTTGAGCGCGAGCGTCGCGCCGGTGGAGTCCGAGCACGACGAACTGATCGCCCCGGCGCCGCCTCGCAACCTGCGCGTGCTGGTGGCCGATGACAATCAGGACGCGCTGGAAAGCCTGTCGCTGCTGCTCCAGGTCTGCGGCTACGAAGCTCGCAAGGCTTCGGACGGAGCTGAAACATTGCAGGCCGTCGCCGCCTGGCGCCCTGACGTCGTGCTGCTCGACATCGGCATGCCGATCCTCGACGGTTATGAAGTCGCCCGTCGGATTCGCAGCGAGCCCTGGGGCGCGAATATGTTTCTGGTCGCGATCAGCGGCTGGGGCCAGAGCGAAGATCGCAAACGCGCCACCGAAGCGGGCTTCGACCTGCATTTCCGTAAACCGATCGGGTTGCCCGTGCTCGAAGGCATCCTGCAAAAAGCCGTGCAGCCGCATCGCACGCCGCTCAAATCTGCACTATGACCGGTTCCAACGACGTCGCCGCCCCTTCACTGCTGGAAGACGCGCTGCGCGCCTATTTGTGCCGACGCTGCAAACGAGCTTACGCGCATGACATGCGCAACGGCCTGCAAGGCATTCAAGCCGGCCTCGACGCTTTGGCTCGCGCTGCGCGGCCTAACAAACCGAGCGCGGTGCCGCTGGAGCAGCTGACGCAGTTCGTGCAGCAGGCGATCACGAATCACGAACGCGGGCTGGAGCGGGTGCTGGAAAACGTGGCACCCGAAGAAACGCAGCGTGCGCCGGTGAAAGTGCGCGAGATGCTCTCCGACCTGGTTCGTTTCCTCACCACCGACGCAGCTCGCAATCGCGTGCGTGTCAAAGTGGACATGGGCGATGACATCCTTGCCGACGTGGTGCCCGCCCAGCTGCGATTGATCTTCCTGGGCCTGCTCACCGACGACATCGACGCCCTGGCGAGCGGCGGCGACATCGCAATTACTGCCGAACCTGTCGACACGCAGATCCAGATCGACTTTGTGGACCCTCGCACCAGCGACGATCACGACGCATTCGTAACGCGCGCGATCGATGACGTCGTCGTGCGCATGTCAGGAAACATCGAAAGAACACGAGTCGAGCGCGGCCATCGCGTGCGGCTGAGACTTCCGCGCTACGCTTAAAGCTGGTCGTGCAGCTGATAGACGATCCAGTCGAACGCGCCGCTCAACCAAGGTCGCTTTTGCCACCGTTCGAGCGACAGCTCCCGGCTGCGGCGTAGATCGTTCTCGAACGCACGCTTGAGTTCATCGGCAATGTTCGCATCGCGCACCCCTATTCCAACTTCCTCGTTGAGCGACAGCGAGCGGGAGTCGAAGTTGGTCGAGCCGATGTGCGACCAGATGCCGTCGACGACCACCACCTTCTGGTGGATCAGCGTGGGATCGAATTCATACAGGCGCACGCCGCGCTTCAGCAAGTCGCCATACAAGTAACACCCCGCCCGTCGCACGAATGGACTGTCGGTGTGCTTGCCCGGCACCATCAGATGCACGGCGACACCGCGTTTCACCATCATTCCCAGCAGCTCGCACACACCTTCATCGGGTGCGAAGTAGGGATTCTGGATGATGACTTCATGCCGCGCGGATGCGATCGCGAGCGTGTATAGCAACGCCACAGATGAAACCGCATCTCCGGACGCGCTGCTGACCACGTGCGCGTCGCTGGATCCTTTCGAATCGAGCGCGGGAAAACAGCCCGGGCCGGCCGGCACACAGTGCGTCTCCTCGATCCAGTTCTCCATGAACACGCCTTGCAGTGCCTGGACCACCGGTCCTTCGACGCGCAGCGCCGTGTCACGCCAATGATGTTCGTCTTCACCATCGCCGAGCCATTGATCGGCAATGCCGTGGCCGAACGTGTAGCCGATCGCGCCGTCGACGATGAGCAGCTTGCGATGGGTGCGATGATTGAAACGCCGCAGGTTCCACCATCGCGGCCGGC
This sequence comes from uncultured Steroidobacter sp., assembly GCA_946478975.1. The sequence continues at coordinate 5,785 of CAMLEO010000242.1, read as the reverse complement.
AGTACTGCGACAGGTTCACGCCTGCATCGGACATGCGTTTGAGATTCGCGGTGTCGGCACCGACGCCGCCCATTGCATCGATCAGCACTCTGACTTTGACGCCGCGACGTGCGGTGCGGATCAGCAGGTCGACGAAGCGACGCTCCAGCTCGCCCTGGGTCCAGACGAATGTTTCTAGATGAACGGTGTGCTGAGCAGCCGCGATATCCGCTTCGATAACGGGATACAGCGCCCCATTCTGCAGCAGCTTGCATTCATTGCCGCTGGAAACATTGCCTCCGGTGATCGCCGCCAGCGCACTCAAATCGTCGGCGAGCGCTGGCAGCGCATCCAGATCCATTTCCAGGTAAGGCGTGTTGCGCCGGTTCTTGAGCAGGAAATAGGCGGTCGCGAGCAGCAGGCCCGCGACAAAAATCAGCACTTGAGTCCACACCGCCGGCGCTACTCGGCGACCGTGGCTCCGTCCACCCGGAAGCGCAGGTACTGCAGCTGCTCCTGCGCCACGTTAGCGATGCCGGTTTGCGCCGCTGCCTGCTGCCCCGGCTGTACGACGGTGCGGAACACCACTGGCGAGCCCTGTCGCGCGACGCGACCGGACGCGTCCACGAGCACCGGCGTGACTTGAATGCTCGTCAACGGCGTCGGCGCGCGATTCTGAACGACGACGATCAGTCTTCCTTGCGCGTCGAACTGGCCTTGAGTCGCGACGTAGTTGCCAGGGTTCTGCGGCAGATCCATGCGAATGAACTCCGCCGCTGCACGCTGCCCGATCTGACTCTGCGAACCCGCAGCTGCGCGGAAATATTCCATCGCTTTGGGTCGATCGCCGCGATCGCGAGCAATCGAGCCGAGGTAATACGCCGCCGGCGCGGTCGGCAACAGCTGGAAGCTCTTGTTGAGCCACTCCTCGGCCGTTTGTTTGTTGCCCGCCTGGTACTGTGCGACGCCGGCGCCGAGGTAGGAGCCGAAGTAATCGGAGTTCAGGTCGATCGCTTTCTGATAGTACGGAATCGCCTTCTCGGGCCGCTTCTGCGCCAGCTCCATTTCGCCGATGAATTCATGGAACCGTCCTTCGCGCGGTTCGATCTTCGCGGCTTCACGCGCCAGGTCTTCCGCCTTGGCAAAGTCCTTCTTGTTGGCGGCCATCATCGCTTCTTCGAACTTGTCGTAGGCCGGCTTGATAGCCTGCAGCGTCTTGGTCCGCGCCTGGTATTGTTCCTTGCCGACGTTGCCGCCGAGACCGTACCGGGCAGCGGTGGCTTTGTTCTTTTCGACACGCTCCTCGGACGGCGGATGCGACGCGAACAGACCTTCGATGAAACCTTGCGCCTTGGCGCCGTTCTGTTGCGACAGCTTGACGAATGTTTCCTGCAGGGTGATCGCGCCCTGCGGATCGTAGCCGGCCAGCTTCATGTACTTGATGCCGTACTCGTCGGCTTCCAACTCCTGGTCGCGGCCATATTTCATCTGGACCATCTGCGCCCCCATGCCCGCGCCTTGAATTGCCAGATTCGCGACGGTCGAGTTGACGTCGCTGATCGCAGCACCGATCTGTGCGGCGGCCAGGCCGACTTGCATCAATGTGCCGCGCTCTTGCGCCTTGGCACCGTGGCGAGCGGCGGCGTGCACGATTTCATGGCCCAGCACTGCCGCCAGTTCAGATTCATTTTTCAGCTCGGTGAGCAGGCCGACGTTCACAGCGATCTTGCCGCCGGGCAGCGCCCACGCGTTCGGCACGGGATTGTTCAGGACCACGAACTCGTATGGCAGCTTGCGATCCGAAACGGCGGCGAGCTTCTGGCCGACTTCCTTGATGTAGGTGGTGAGCTCCGGCAGCACGTCGAAATCGCCGCCCTCGCTCTGCTGCGTGGGCGCGTACTGCTGCTCGCCGAGCTTGATCTCCTGCGCCTCGGAAACGAACTGAATCTCTTTCTTGCCCGTGACCGGATTGACGCCGCAGCCACTGAGCGTGAACGCGGCGACCACCAGACCGAACAGCGTCGCGATACGCATACGTCACCCGTTGTAATTGTTGCAGCGGAGGATTGTACGTCTCCCCCGCTAGCATCACGAGTGAAGCTGCATCTTTGTTCCATTCTTATAAACGCGGGATCGGGCATCCTGCCACGACCCGCGTGCGAGCGACAAAAGGCGCGACTTTTGTCCGCTCGCCGCCGCCTTCGGCGGCGGGGTACATCCATGTACCCTATTTATGCTGGGCGTACAGTCGCTGAACCACCTCGGCGTCGATCGCCTCGTCGTAGATCTTCAGCTGATCGATCCAGCCCACGTACGGCGCATCCCAGAAGTTCACCCCCAGTGCGAACTGCCTCGCCGGCGCCGGCGAAAACACGTCCGGGAAGTTCGACATCGTATTCACCAGCGCGCCGTTCAGGTACAGCCGCAGCGTGCCATGATTCACGGTCATCACCAGGTGCGACCACGAGCCCACTGGAATCGATGAGTTGAACGTACCGTCGAACCACGCTGTGCCAGACCACAGCATCGTCGGCTGAGTGCTGCCCGGCCCGCGCGGCACGACGCTGATCCAGCTCGAATCGGTCGCCCAGCCGAAGAACGCGGTGGTGAACTGCGACACCGCGTTCGGATGCAGCCACAGCGAAATCGAATAGCTGTGATCGTCGATCAGTCCGTCCGGCAGGCGCACGCCCGAGGCACCGTCCAGCACCAGCGCACTGCCCGCCACACCGCCAACGAAAGAAACATTGCCGCCCGGTTGATTGATGCGATTGCCGACCACCGCGCCTGGCCCGAACTTGCCGGTGGAATCATCCAGGCTCGCTTCGAACTCATATGCAGCCACCGGCGTCGGCGGTGCAAGCGAACGTACAGTGACAACAAAGGTTTTGGTGGCTTGCTGGCCATTCAATGTGATGGTTGCAGTCAAAGTAACATCCGCATCGGGCGAGCTCGCATCCGGGCGCGTCACGTGCCCGGTCGTGCTCAACACCGCCGGATCCGACGACTGCCACGCAATCGACGATGCGTACGGCCCGGTGCGCGGCAATTCGAGATCGTCTCGCACAGCGCTGATGTCGCCGAGGTCGAGAATGTTTGCTGCCGACGCGAGCAGCTGCGCGTCGGACAGATGATCGATGTCGAGCGCGCGAACTTCGGCCGCCGACAAGCTCGCTTCATAAACCTTCAGCTCGTCGATCAAGCCATCGAACGGCGCGTCCCAGTAATTCACGCCGAGTGCGAAGCGGCCCAGGCGCGAGCTGAAGAAATCCGTCAGCGTGCCGGCAGAGAATTTCTGCTGGCCGTTGATATAAACGGTCACCACGCCGCGCTTGACCGAGAACGCCAGGTGCGACCACGTGTTGGCCGGAATGCGCTCGCCGGCGCTGCCGTCGAACCAGGGATCGCTGCCGCTCCAGAACATCGTGTTGCCGTCCCAGCCTTCGGGCAGGACGCTGACCCAATGATTCGAGAACGGCATGCCGGCGCCATCGGTCTGCTCATCGACCGCGCCGAAGAATGCCGTCGTGAAGCGATTGAGCACGCGTGGATTGATCCAGAACGACACGGTGTATTCGTAGTTCGAGATCAGGCGTTCCGGCAACAATACGCCCGACGCGCCGTTGAGATTCACGGCCTGGCCATCGTGGCCCGCGGCGAAACTCACCGCGCCCTGATTCCAGATGCGATTGCCGGTCGCGGTTGCCGTCGTGAAGTTGCCCAGCGATTCAGCCAATGAATTCTCGAACGTAAAGTGCGCGATGCGGTTGTATGGCAGACGCGCGGGCACGGTGACCTGAAACTGACGCTGCGTGGTCACACCGTTCAGCGTCATGGCCGCCGTCAACGTGACGATGCGATCGCCCTCGCCCACATTCGGACGCACGACCGTGCCGTCCGCCTGAATCACCCCGGGCTCGCTGGATGTCCAAACGATGTTCGTCGCGCGAGTGCCGCGAGTCGGCAAATCCAGCGCGCCATCTTTGATGGTCGTCGGCAGACTCAAACTCGCTGCAACATCTTGCAACACCTGGCGCGTGGTCCGTTGTTCGAGTTTCGAACCCCAGATCGACACGCCTTTGCTGGAAACAGCCGTGAATACCGGCACGAGTTTCTGCGCGGCTTCGTTCCACTGCCACGCGAGCACGCCTTCGAAGGTCTCGGCAACGCCATCCAGTTGAATGCTGATGCGATTGGGATCGGCGAAATAGCGGCGATACTGGCCTTTGACTTCGCCCGTGATCGTGTAATCGGCGTGCAGCGAAACGTAGACCGAGCGCTTGGCCTCGCGATTGATGTCCTTGCCGAGATTGATGAACTTGTAATCGCCGAGCAGGTCGTGCCCGTCGACGATGTTCCGGCCCTGGATCGGCACATAACGATGCGGCGAGGCGACCAGCCAGCCGTCCGCATTCAGGAACAGCTCGTGCACGCGAATCGAATGCGCTTCGCCGCGATTCGGAAAGCGCGTGTGTGCGATCAGGAAATGTTTCCTGGTCGCCGGGTCGTAATAGGCCGAGTTGTGGCCCGGCGAAAGATAGCCGCGCGAGGTTTCGCGATCGCCCGGCTCAGCGACAAAATTGAAGCCGCCCATCAGCTTCACGCCGAAAGGAGCAATGCTGTCCCAGCTGCCGCTGGCCTGAGCCAGGTCCCGGCCCTCGGCGTCCAGGTACGGCCCGTCCGGATTACGAGAGCGAGCGATGCGAATGTTGTAACCGTCGGTGGAAACAAAGCCGCCAAACGACGTGAACAGGTAGTAATAGCCGCTCACCGGGCTATACAGAACGTAACTGCCTTCGATCGCGCTGTGATTGCCGCCGGCCAGATGCTTGCCGTAGCCCTGCCCGGGCAGCGGCTTGCCGGTGGTCTCGTCCATTTGCAGGATGAAAATGCCGCCGGAGTACGAACCGTAGGTCATCCACAGCTTGCCGCGCTGGTCATAGAAAACATCGGGATCGATGGTGTTCGGATGAATGCGCGGGTCGTAGCTCGTGATGCCTTCGGGCCCGTATCCCGCTGCAATCTCTGCGGCTGTCATGCCCGAGCGCAGGAAAATGCCCTGATTCACGAACGGTCCGTCGATGCGATCGGCAGTGGCGACGCCGAGATAGGCACGCGGCGCGTTGCATTCGCCGGTCGGCGGCACGCCGCAGAAGCTGTAATAGAAATAATATTTTCCGTTCTTCAGCTTGATGACATCGGCGGCCCAGGAGCCAGGCACGCCGGTCCACTGCGTTCCGTCGGCCGGAATCGTACTGTAGAGCGGATTGGCGGGATCGACGCCGTTGGCGATGTATTGCCAGTTCATCAAGTCGCTGGAGCGGGCCGCCGCGAGATGCGAGCCGAAAACATAGAAGCTGCCGTCGTCGGCGCGGATCACCGATGGATCGTGAACCGCCAGGTCGTTGAATGTGATGGTGCCTGGGTCGACCGTCGGGTCCGGCGCATCTAACAGGCAGCCGCCCACGAGCAGCAGCACGCCCAAGGCGAGCGCCGTTTTTATGCTTTGCATGGATTGTCATCCCCCGTTGACGGGGATATTTATAACTCAGACAAATGAGGAATGACAATAGTCGGCGTCAACCTTCAGCTAGTGAACCCGCTGCGCCACCTCGGCCGCGAGCTCGCGCTGCCTGTGGGTGATCTTGACTGGAGCTTGCAGCACGTGTTCGAGACTGCGCAGCGCCGGCGGCAAGTGACAGAGCTGCTCGGCGCAGTACTCACGAACTGATTTCAAACTGGGGCACGGACACAGGCGATGACCATCTGTCATCACTTCTCGCAGCAGCGCCTTGCCGTCGATCAC
>CAMLEO010000241.1 GCA_946478975.1 uncultured Steroidobacter sp. | reverse complement strand
CGACGGAGCGCTCGACCGCGTGCTGCGGCTCATCGAACGCCGGCAGTCGGTCGATGTGCTCTGCCCAGGGCAGGCGCTCTGCAATTTGCGTCTGGATTTCTGGAGCAATCGCCGCCGCATCGTCCAACGTCGCGATCTGCACATCGATGAGCCCGGGCATGACCGCATCGTTTGTGTAATAGATGCCGGTGCCGCAGGTCGCACAGAAATATCGAAACGCCTGGCGGTTCGATGACCACATGCGAGGCTCGCCCGATGTGATACGGAATGCGCCTGCATCGACGCTCGCCCAGCCGACCATCGGTGCGCCCGAGGAACGACGGCAGTCTTCGCAGTGGCAGACCGACGATTGCACGGGCCGCTCGAACGCATAACGAATGGCGCCGCACCGGCAGCCGCCGGTGAACTGCCGGGTTGACTTTGTTTCGGTCATGGTCGCTCCTGCCTCGATGCCCATCAAATAGTGTGACCTGCATACCCGGAGATCGATAGCGCGGGCTGTTGCCGAAACTATTTATTTGCGGCCGGAATGGAACTCGGCGCCGGGCGGGTAATCAGAAGCCGGACAACTGAACAATGTGGCAGGGAAAATGACAAATCGGACCGTCAAGGTGCTGGCACTCACAGTCGCCGCGTTCTCGATCGCCGGATGCGCCACCAACGTTTCCAAGGTGCGTGAACGCGGCGCCCTGGACCTGAGATGCGATGCTGCCAATGTGAATGTGGAGCTGACGGACCGGCCGTATCTCGGCGTCACTCACTACGACGCAACGGGATGCGGCCAGACCCGCTCCTACCAATGCAGCGCACGTTTTTATCTCGTGGGCGTGCCCCTGAGCAGCCGCACCTGCCGCCGGGCGGGCGAGCCCGGCGATCCCGTGATCTCGCCCGCGGGCGTGCGGTTCTAGCTCATCTCTCGCATCAACGGGCAAGGTCTGCGACGTTGAATCGCCGGCCGCCATATTCGGTATAGCCGCGTGACATCGGCTCACCCTTGCCGTCGGGAGCGACGATGAGCTCCGCCGGTCGTTCACCCTGGATCGGGCCGAACGTCATCTGCAGTTTCATCACGCCGGGCTTCGGCCCGGTGAGTGTAATGTCGGCAGTGTAAGTGGACTGTCCGCGCGGATTCGCCTGCATGGTCTCGCGCCCCGAATAGACACTGCCTTTTTCGTCGCTGTAATCGACGTAAGTCTTCTCGATCGCTCCGCGAGGCGTCCGGCGATAGGTGATATAGCCCGACTTGCGGCCGTAGACCTTGACGTCGACGTCATGCGAATTTGCTGCAAACGTCTTGACCACCGACAAATCGCTGACTGCGTAAGTCATATCCTCGGGCGTGGGCTTCGCTGCCACCGGCGCTCCGCCTTTGTAATCCAGCAGGCGAACGATCTGGATCCGCCGCTGCTGCCCGCCGCCACGCATTCCTTCCATCCAGAGTGCCTTGCTGCTGCTCGGATGCCAGGACATCGGGGAGCGAAACACCCATTCGTCGCTGGTGTTGAGGTTGATGCCGAGATAGCCCGGTTGTTTCTTCGAGGCCGCGATCTCGATCAGCGCCGGCCCGACGTTGCCGCCGCGGGACGCTCGCACTCCGGTCACACCGTAGGTGTAGACGAGCATGTTCAGGCCCATGTTCAACGTGTCCGGATACGGCCGAGGCATCACGCCGAGGATGGCGAGATCGGTGGTCGGTGAGAACCGAGTCGTCATCACCATGCCGAGGCGCTCGTCCGGCGAGAAGATCGTGGTCTCGTCGTACCCCGGCGTGTGAGTGATCGCTTCCATGTCGCCCGTGGCGAGGTTGTGGACCACCGAATCGGCAACGTCGCTCGCCCGCGCGCCGGCCAGTGAAATCGCCGTGCCGCCGTGAACGAACTGTTTCACCTCGCCGCCGCGATAGACCTGCGGAATCACGCCATCCGAATGTTTCGGATCCTTTTCAAACGGATCGAGCGTACTGACGATCCGCGACTTGCTGATGACGTAACCCTCGCCCTCCTTCACCAACTCGCCGGTGAAGACCAGCGCCGAGTAATTGGCCAGCAGCGTCGTCCACGCGACGTGCCGGTTGTCAGGCGCGACGATCATCTCCGACCAGCGATGCGCAATGTGATTGCCGTCCGCAACCTCGGCGGGATAGGTCACGGGCAGCAGCGTCGACTTGCCGCAGTCATCGAGACTTGGCGCACACTCCAGAATGAAATCGCCCAGGAAGATCCGCTGGTTGTCCGGAAAGATCATGAAGCGCAGGCCGTTGTCTTTCGGCCGCGGCGGCACCGCTTGCGAAAAGATGGTGTGCGCGTTGCGACCGTCGTCGTCCATGATCACCAACGTGACCTGGCGCTGCGCGTCGTCTTGTGTGGACGAGACCAGCACGCGGCCCGAAGGCGTATACGTGGCGCTGCGAGGCACGACGCCTTCGTCGAGGCGCAGCGTGGAAATCTCATATCGGCCGAGCGAGCCGGTCGCTGCAGCTGACTTCGCGGCCAGTGCGTCGCTACATCCTGCGATGACCGCCAAAGATGAGATCAGCCAAGTCAGCTTCCCAGACAGTTGCATGTCGAAATTTCCTCTTGTACTCGCTCGACTCGATGCCATCGCAGCGTCGCGCAGCCGCGCCCTTGATTTTGAGGGATCGATCCGGCGCCGTATTGACGCAGGCCGACAGCCGATTGCAAGCTCGCATTCTTCATTGGCCCGCCTGAGCTGCCTTGAGCTGCCGGCGGCGCCGATGCAGGATGGCTTCGGTGTAGCCGTTCGGCTGCGCCGCTCCCGCAAAGATCAGTTCGCTGGCCGCCTGAAACGCGGCATTGCCATTCAAGTCCGCGGCCATCGGCCGATACGCGGGATCGCCGGCGTTCTGCGCATCGACGACTTTGGCCATGCGAGCCAATGTTTCTTTCACCTGCGCTTCCGTGCACACCTTGTGATGCAGCCAGTTGGCCACGTGCTGACTCGATATGCGCAAGGTCGCGCGGTCTTCCATCAAGCCGACGTCGTGAATGTCCGGGACTTTGGAACAACCGACACCTTGATCGATCCAGCGCACGACGTAGCCCAGAATGCCCTGGATGTTGTTGTCGAGCTCGCTCTGGACTTCAGCCGCGCTGAACGTTTCTTTCGCCAAGGGTGCGCGCAGCAAATCGTCGATGCCGGTGCTGTGCGAGTGACCTTGCAGCTCATCTTGAACAGCAGCGACATCGACCTGGTGATAGTGAAGCGCATGCAACGTCGCGGCAGTCGGCGATGGCACCCACGCGGTGTTCGCGCCCGCACGCGGATGACCTGCCTTGGTCGCGAGCATCGCGGACATTTTATCGGGCATGGCCCACATGCCTTTGCCGATCTGGGCGCGGCCGCGCAAACCGGCTTGCAAGCCGATCTCGACGTTACGCTTCTCGTACGCGACCAGCCACGGCTGCGTTTTGATGATCTCCTTGCGCATGACCGCGCCGGCGTGCATGGCGGTGTGAATCTCGTCACCGGTGCGATCCAGAAAGCCGGTGTTGATGAACACGAGCCGATGCCGAACCTGCTCGATACATGCGCGCAGGTTCAAACTCGTGCGACGCTCTTCATCCATGACACCGATTTTCACGGTGTACTTCGGCAGACCCAGCACCTCTTCCACCCAGCCAAACAAATCGTTGGCGAGCGCCACCTCGTCCGGGCCGTGCATCTTCGGTTTCACGACGTACACGGAACCGGCGCGGCTGTTTCGGCGAGCGCCGCGAATGTCATGTAATGCGATCGCGACCGTGATTAAGGCGTCGAGTACGGTCTCGAAGATTTCCTTGCCTTGATACAACACCGCGTCGGTGCGCATGTGATGGCCGACGTTTCGGATCAGCATCAGGCTGCGCCCGGGCAAGGTGAGTTGCTTGCCGCCCTGTGCGGAGTAGACGCGATCGTCGTTGAGGGTGCGCTTCATGGTGCCCTTGCCTTTGGCGAAGGTGGCGGTGAGATCGCCTTTCATGAGGCCGAGCCAATTGCTGTAGATCGCCACTTTTTCTTCGGCGTCGACGGCGGCGACCGAGTCTTCACAATCCTGGATGGTCGTCAACGCCGATTCGAGCAGCACATCGGCGACGCCGGCCGCGTCCGTCTTGCCGATCGGATGATTGCGGTCGATGCAGATGTCGACGTGCAGGCCGTGATGACGAAGCAGAATGCCCGCCGGCTGCTCCGGCGAGCCGCGCCAGCCGACTAACGCGGCCGCATTTTTCAGTGACACTTGCTTGCCGTCTTTCAAGTCAACTTTGAGCTGGTCACCGGCAACGAGATATCGGGCGGCATCCGCGTGAGTGCCACTTGCCAGAGGCGCCACCTGATCCAGAAACGCTCGTGCATACGCAATGACTTTGGAGCCGCGTGCAGCGCTATATGAGGAACCTGCGGGCAGCGGCGGCTCCAACGCATCCGTTCCATACAACGCATCGTACAAACTGCCCCACCGCGCATTCGCCGCGTTCAGCGCATAACGCGCATTGCTCAACGGCACGACGAGCTGCGGCCCGGCGAGGGTCGCGATCTCGGGATCCACGTTGCTAGTGTCGATCTGAAACGGCGCGGGCTCGGCGACGAGATAACCGATCGATTGCAGAAAACTCCGCTGCTGAGCCACGTCGAGGGGATGGTCGCGATGCTCTCGCCACCACCCATCGATGCGCGCCTGCAAAGCATCGCGCTTCGCCAACAGCTGCTCATTCCGTGGTGAGAACTGGGCCAGGATGCGTTCCAGCCCGCGCCACAGCGTCTCCGGCTCGACGCCGGTGCCGGCCACCGCACGTTGCACGAATGCGTGCAGTTCCGCCGAAATCGCCAATGCGCCAATCGTCACTCTCGCAGCCAACGCGGATCCCCCAGAAGATGTGAGTGGGTCGTCAGGCCCACTTCACATCGTGAAGAATGCACAGCATGACGACCGTGGAATCATGCAAGAGCAACGTCGTGCCTGCCTTGACGCAAGGCGACGTCCGCTTACATCCGCGCTCGCACGCCGATCGTATAGAAACGCCCCATGATGTCCTGGCCGTTCGGCACCGGATACACGAGCCCCACCGAACCCGACGAGGGCACGATGTCCGGCTGCGCATTGAAAGCATTTTGCACGGTCACGAAGCCCGAACACTCGACGCCAGCGACCGTGAAATGACGCTCCAGGTTCACATCGACAGTGTTGAACGAATCCACGCTCGGATCGGTCCACACCTGCCCGGCCTGCGTCACGCGGCTGTAGCTGCTCACCCAACGATCCTGCACACCGACAGCCCAGTCGTTGAGCTGATAAGTCACAAACGCCGTCGCCGACGTTTCAGGCGAAGTCACCGTGGTACCGGCGGCGTAGTACAGCAGCGGCGCGCCGGGGAACGCTCGCGACTCGTGAGTCGGCTGATAGTTCGCGAGCAGGCGAAGATTCCACGAGCCGTGCCAGCTCGGCACCAGGTCGGCCATGTCGAAGCCATAGCTGGTCTCGAAGTCATACCCCTGGATCTCGCTATACGCCGTGTTGAGCGACAGGTTCAACACTTCGGTCGGGAAGTTCGCGGAGGTGTGATCGGAGAATGGCAGCGGCCGCACGTACAGCGAACAATAGGGCGATGATCCGCCGGAGCTCTCGCACAACTGCTGGATCGACGGGTCCGACGCCTGAATCAAGCCGATCGAATTCGACATGCGAATTTTGTAATAGTCGATCGAGGTCGTGAGCCCAGCGGCAAACTCCGGCTGCCACACCACGCCAAACGTATACGTGCGCGCCTTCTCCGGGTCGAGATTCGGATTGCCCCGAGTCACATTGAACAGCGTATTGCTCGTCGCCGTGTGCAGATCGACAAAACCGCTCACCGCCTTCTGCAAGGGCTGATACAAATCGTTCAAGGTGGGCGCGCGAATGTCTCGTGACGTCGTCGCGCGGAAGCGTAGCTGATCGTTCACTCGATAATCCAGCCCGACCTTCCAGGTTTGAACATCGCCGGACGTGCTGTAATCGGTGTGGCGAGCCGCGAGGTTCGCATCCAATCCTTTCACCAGCGGCAGGTCCGCCAGCAGCGGCACCTGCAACTCCAGCGCCACTTCCCAAACATTATTGGAAACATCCACGTCGCCGAGCACCGGCTGCGCCCACAGCGGCAGGGTCGGATTGCAGATGCGCAGTCCCGTGCAGTTGACCGTCGCGCTCGGGTCGGCATTGCTGTCCACTTCATAACTGTTCCAGCGACCTTCGGCGGAGAGCGCGAACTTCACTTCGCCGGCCCAGTTGTCAAACGCGGGACCCGCGATGCTGGCGCCGACATCGTCCAGCGTGTTGGTCATGTCGAAGAACGTCGTGGCGGTGAACCAGCGGAACATCTCCTGCGTGATCGCCGTCGGTCCGAACGCGTTCAAAGGCACACAACCGGCGTACTGAGCTGCGGTTGCTGCCTGCGTGCTCGCATAGCATTGAACGCGTCCGTCGCTGCCGACCACCGCATCCAACGCTGCGAACTGCCGCTGGTAATCCGAGTTGTTGACGTTATCGACTCGCAAGTCGTTCTCGCCGTGCGTGTAGTACACGCTCCAGTTGTAACGATCCGCGAGTGTGCCGTCGACGCCGGTGGTGATACTGAAGGTGCGATTGTCGTTGCGGGCGCCCGTCAGCCCTTCCGGTCCAGTGTTGTCGATATAGGTCCCGAGGCTGAACGTGTTGGTGGCATTGCTCTGCCCGTTGTTTCCTAACGCAGCCTGCACCTGCGGCGACAGGAACGGATTGTTCTTGAAGAATGTGCTCGCCTGGCCGGTGCCCGGCGTCAGCTTCACCGGAAAGTGCCAGCCTTCCGAGTATCCGTCCGCAATGGAGCCTTGGATAAAGAAGCTCGTGTCATCGCCCAGATCGTAACTGAAACGTGCGAAGCCTTCGTCGGTGCGCAGACCGACGAGCGCCGTCGAGTAACGCGCGAATGCGCCCTGCCCGCCCTGGTTCTGATTCGCCGTACCGGTGCGAGTGCCGGCGTCATAGGCGCCGAGCACGCCATTGGAAACAAACTGCTGTCGAAGCACCGAGCACGGTGAAGTACAGGCCGTCACGAGCCCGCCAAACGTCGAGTCGGCGCGACGCACGTCCGGGGTCACGGTGAATGGATTCGCGGCCGTGCCCGCGCCGGTGGCCACGTACACGCGCGGACCATAGGGCCGATCGAAATTCAGAATCGGGTCCTGCTCGAAATGTTGAACCGAAGCGAGCACGTGGCCCCGACCGCCGAACAACTCCATCCCGCCCGCGACGCCGACTTTATAGTTGTCGCCATCGTCGTAGGTGGATCGGCCTGCGTTGGCTTCAAACTTCAGTCCGGTAAAGTCCTTGTCGAGCACGAAGTTCACGACGCCGGTCACCGCATCCGACCCGTAGACGGCGGAGGCGCCGCCGGTGACGACATCGACTCGCTCGATCAACATCTGCGGCAGCGTATCGATGTCCACCGTGCCGTTCGCGTTCGACGGTGTTGCCCGACGGCCGTCGAGCAGCACCAGCGTGCGCTGGGCGCCGAAGCCGCGCAGGTTCAGCACGTTGCTCGCCATGTTGCTGCTGCCGTTGCCGGGCCGTCGCGGCTGCTGCGAGCCTTGGAACACCGGCAGTTTGTTGAGTGCGTCGGGAATATTCGTTGGCGTCGTCGCCTGCAGCTGCTCGGTGGAAACGACCGTCAACGGCGTCGGCGAGGTCGAGCCGTCGGTCATGACGATACGCGAGCCGGTGACGAGCACTTCTTCGGGTCCACCGGCTGCGGCGGTGGCATCCGGTGGCGAGGTTTGCGCCAGCGAGTTGCGCCCGATGAGCGCGAGCATGGACACGCCGATCAAGGCGCTGTACTTGTAATTCATGACTTCCCCCTGATGTTTCTTTGTGATCGGGCGCGGCTAGCGCCCCTTCTGCGCTCGCCATTGCGCGAACAGAGCTTCGTTGCGCTTGTCCGTCATCGGGTAGAGGCCGACGATCGAGCGGCCTTGCGCGACCATGTCAATCACGAAGTCCTCATACACCGTCATGGCGCTGGTCTCCTCCGCAATGTCGGCGGCGATTTCTTTCGGTACGACCAGCACGCCGTCAGCATCACCGACGATCACGTCGCCAGGAAACACCGGGGCATCTCCACAGCCGATCGGCACGTTGATGTCCACGGCTTGATGTAACGTGAGGTTGGTCGGCGCCGAGGGCCGCTGATGAAACGCCGGAATATCCAGAGTCGCGATCTCCGCGCTGTCGCGAAAGCCGCCGTCGGTCACGACGCCGGCGACCCCTCGCATCATCAGTCGTCGTACCAGAATGCCGCCCGCCGATGCCGCTCGCGGATCGCCGCGGCTGTCCATCACCAGCACGGCGCCGGGCGGACATTCCTCCACGGCTTTGCGCTGGGGATGCTGAGGATCGTGGAACACGGAGATGGGATTGAGATCCTCACGCGCCGGCATGTAACGCAGCGTGTACGCAAACCCCACCATGCTGCTGGTGAGCGCTTGCAGCGGGCGAACGCCCTGGATCACCTGGTTGCGTAAACCGCGTTTGTATAATGCAGTTGCGAGCGTCGCTGTGCTCACATGGCGCAGCTTCGCAATTGCCGCCGCGGGCACCGCTGCGCTCGCCTCTTCAATCTTGTGCGTAGAAAACATAGCCACCGCGCTGGTTCACTGCTCGCAGGCAGGCTATTGCGGCGGCCGGGCATCGTCCAGATTGTTTTTATCATGGATCGATGCGTGCCCTGCATGACTCATCGTCCGTTACGCACTCTCCACTGGGCGAACAGAGCTTCGTTACTCTTGTCCGTCATAGGATACAAACCGATGATCGAGCGGCCTTGCGCCACCATGTCGATCACAAAATCTTCGTACAGCGTCATCGCCGTGGCCTCATCGGCAATCTCGGCGGCAATCCCCTGGGGAATGACGATGACACCATCGACGTCACCAACCACGATGTCGCCGGGGAAAACCGGCGCGTCGCCGCAGCCGATGGGAACGTTGATGTCCACGGCCTGATGTAACGTGAGATTGGTGGGCGCCGAGGGCCGCTGATGAAACGCCGGAATATCCAACGTTGCAATCTCCGCGCTGTCGCGGAATCCGCCGTCGGTGACGACGCCGGCGACACCGCGCATGAGCAAACGCCGCACCAGAATGCCACCTGCCGATGCGGCACGAGCATCGCCGCGGCTGTCCATCACCAGCACGGCGCCGGGCGGACATTCCTCCACCGCTTTTCGTTGGGGATGCTCAGGATCGTTGAAAACAGAGATCGGATTGAGATCTTCACGCGCGGGAAGGTAACGACGCGTGTAGGCGAAGCCGACCATGGTTTGCTTGAGCGGCCCGAGCGGGCGCACGCCTTGAATCGCCTGGTTGCGCAGGCCGCGCTTGAACAGGGCGGTCGACAACGTCGCCGTGCTCACGTGCCGCAGCCGTTCGATCACATCGCGAGGTAATGGAGGTGCCATGTTGCGGCAGGCTAATGGGCCCGGCGCGGCAGCGTCCAGACCATTTTCGTCATCGATCGATGCGCGGCGCGTATTGTTTCAACCGGCGTGCTCGGCAAAAACCGAGCGGCACAGCCCGAGAAACGCCGGCAGCACCGGGTTGGCGTTCTCCGGCCGCCACAGCATGAACATTTCGATGGGGTCGGGCTGATTGAGCGCCACTTCTCGAAACACCACGTTCGGGAAGCGAATGGCGGCCAGCGAATGCGGTATCAAGGCGGCGCCGATGCCCGCCGACACCAGCGCCAGGATCGAATGATTCTGGTCCAGGCGATGCAGCATGATCGGCGCCACGCCGGCATGATCGAACATTTCGCTCAACATGGTATGGCTGTAGCCGGCCCCCTCCACCGAATACATGATGAAGTTCTGGGCGTCGAAGTCCCGCAACGTGAGCTCCGCTTTGGCCGCCCGCGGATCGTCTTCATGCAAAGCTGCGATGAAACGTTCTCTGCGCACCGGCATGGCTTCGAACCGGCTGCGATCGATCGGCGGACGCAGCAGGCCAATGTCCAGCAGGTCCGCCAGCAGCGCATCCTTCTGAATCGCGCTCGTGCCCTCCTTCAGCAGGATCTTCACATCGGGCAGCGCTTCCCGGCTGCGGGTCAGTATCAATGGCAGATCGACGAACGCGGCGGTGGCGGTGAAGCCCAGCCGAATGACGCCGGCCTCGCCCTGCCAGGCGCGACGCGTCCAATTGGCGGCACTTTCAGTGAGCGCGAGAATTCGTTTGGCTTCGGGCAGGAATACGCGCCCGGCGGAGGTCAGCTTGATCGTCCGGTTGCCGCGCTCGAACAGCTGCACCTTGAGCGTCTGTTCCAATGTTTGCACCTGGCGGCTCAACGTCGGCTGAGTCATGTGCAAACGCGCCGCTGCCCGCCCGAAGTGCAACTCCTCCGCGGCTGCGACGAAGCAGCTGAGCTGACTGAGCTCCGGCATGCGCACGATCAAGGTCCTCGCGGCGGAACGAGCAATTGCCCGGGCCGCAATTCTCGATCCGTGAACCGTGCTTTAGCAATTGCGCCTTTGAAGTACGTGACTCGGTTCATGCGTGCTCCGACGCGCACGCGCCCGGGGCCGTGAGGTGTAAAGGAAACCTCCGCCTCGCTTTCGAGCACGCCATCCACATACGCGCGATAGGTTTTGCCATCGTAGGTTTGCGCCACGGCGTACCACCGCCCCAGCGGATGTAACTTCTCTTTGTCGACCAGCGCGCGCGCACCCGCCTCGCTCTTGATGAAACAGTCGAGATACCAGCGGTCGCCGACCACCCGTACTTCGAACATCAGGCGTGAGTTCGAGTCGCCGTTTGGACCGCCGCCGGCGTCCAGCCCCGTGCGCGGATCGGTCACGGCGATGTGCATGAATCGTTGCTCGAACGCGCCGCCGTCGGGACGAATGATGGCTTCGACGGTAAACGCCGACGCACCAACCAGCGGGCGGCCATCGACCAGCAGACTGTCGTGCTCGCCATCGAACTGCACTGCGCGGCCGGCCGGGCTATCGATGAGCTGTGGATGGCCATCGATCTGCACCTCGAAGCCGCCGATGTGCTGCAGATTATCGAACCGCCACTCGGTCTCGCCGGCGGCGCGCAGCGCGGGCGCGCTGACGATCCACCAAAGGAGTATTCGCAAACATTGCATGCGTGGGCGCATTACTTCACGGCCAGAAAGTACATTCC
>CAMLEO010000240.1 GCA_946478975.1 uncultured Steroidobacter sp. | reverse complement strand
AATTGGCCTCGGAATGCAGAACCTCGGCGACGTCGATACACAGACGATCGCCGGCGTGATCAGCACCGGCACGCATGGCTCAGGCCGCACGCTGCAAAACATTTCAGCAACGCTGATCGGCGTTCGATTCGTGTCTGGCACCGGAGATATCATCGAGTGGTCGATCGAGCAGCAGCCGGATCTCATCCGTGCCGCGCGAGTCTCGCTTGGACTGTTGGGCATCTTCACCGCGGTCCGCTTGCAGTTGCAGCCTGCATATCGCCTGCGACGACGCGAGTACGGCGCCAGCGTCGCCGATTGCCTGGCGCATCTGGACGAACTGGCGGACAGCCATCGCAACTTTGACTTCTACTGGTACCCCCGCCGCGACGAAGTGAAGATACGAACGTTGAATCCGC
This sequence comes from uncultured Steroidobacter sp., assembly GCA_946478975.1. The sequence goes on along the minus strand of CAMLEO010000240.1, from coordinate 10,796 downwards.
CCGAAGTCGAGTCGCCGTCGCTGCCGTTCGCACGCTGTATCAAGGAAGAGGAGGGGTTCAGCCACCAAACCATCGCACGCGAGCGGCAGCTGAAGTTCGAGGAGCTGGAATATTTCATCCCGGCCGAGGCGGGCCCCGAATGTTTCCAAGAAATCCGCCGTCGCATCCTCGAACGTCACCGGCAGCATGTCGGCTGGCGCGTTCTGTATCGCTTGATCGCCCAGGACGACGCGGACTTGAGCCCGGTGCATCGACGCGACTCAGTGGCGATCTCGGTGCATCAGAACGCGGCGCTGCCGTACCAAACATACTTCGACGACATCGAATTCATCCTGCGCGCCTTTGACGGCCGCCCGCACTGGGGCAAGCGACATTCGTTGCACGGCGAAGCGTTGTCACAACTGTATCCGCGCTGGGCGGACTTCATGCAGCTGCGCCGGCGCCTGGATCCTCACAACGTGTTTCTGTCCGAACAGCTGGCCCACTTGTTGGGCGAGGAGCGATCGGCATGATGAGAACGATCGGCGCCAAGATCTGGGCGATTCCCGGCGGCCACATGCCGTTGCGCAGCTCCGGCGAGGAGCCGCGCCAAACCAGCCGCGATGAGCTGTGCGTGCTGAATGCGGGGCACGTCGACGCGAGCTTGCAGCTCACGATCTATTACGAAGATCGCGAGCCGGTCGGTCCGTATCCGCTCGATGTGCCTGCGCAGCGCGTGCGCCACGTGCGCTTCAACGATTTGATCGATCCGCAGGCGTTGCCGCTCGATACACCTTACGCCGCGCTGGTGATTGCGGACCACCCGGTGGTCGTGCAGTTCACACGTCACGACACCAGCCAAAGCGCCAACGCCATCGCCACCACGCTCGCCTTCGCCGGTTGACCGCCATGATCGAAGATCTCTGGTACAAAAACTCCATCATCTACAGCCTCGACCTCGACACGTTCATGGACAGCAACGGTGACGGCATCGGCGACCTGCCGGGCCTGATCAACCGGCTGGACTATCTGAACTCGCTCAACATCGATGTGATCTGGCTGGCGCCGTTCCAGCCCTCGCCGAATCGCGACAACGGTTACGACATCAGCGACTACTACGGCGTGGATCGTCGCTATGGGTCGAGCGGCGACTTCGTCGAATTCCTCAACCACGCGCGCAAGCGAGGCATGCGCGTGATTCTCGACCTGGTGGTGAATCACACCTCGGATCAGCATCCATGGTTCAAAGAAGCTCGGCGTGATCCACAATCGCCGCATCGGAACTGGTACCTGTGGTCGAAGACGCGGCCCAAGGATTGGAACAAGGGCATGGTGTTTCCAGGCGTGCAGAAGACGGTGTGGACGCGCGATCCGGTCGCTCGCGAGTATTACTACCATCGCTTCTACGACTATCAGCCCGACTTGAACATGGACAATCCGCAGGTGCGCAGAGAGATCCTGCGCATCATGGGTTATTGGCTGGAGCTCGGCGTAGACGGCTTTCGCGTCGATGCGGTGCCGTTCATCCTGGAATCCGGGCAGGGCGCGACTGCCCGGATGCATTTCGAATATCTGGCCGAAATGCGCCAGTTTCTGCAATGGCGTGCGGGCGACGCAGCGCTGCTCGGAGAAGCGAACGTCGTGCCGCGCGAAACGCAAAAGTATTTCGGCGACGGCCGAGACGGCTTGAACATGATGTTCAACTTCTTCGCCAACCAATATTTGTTCTACGCGCTGGCCTCGGAAGACACGCGGCCATTGGAACGAGCTCTAGCAGCCACTCGAAACATTCCCGAGGCGGCGCAGTGGGCGGTGTTCCTGCGCAACCACGATGAGCTGGATATCGAGCGTCTGCCCGAGAAGATGCGGGCGAAGGTGTTCGAACGCTTTGGGCCGGAGCCGGGCATGCAGTTGTATCAACGTGGCATCCGGCGTCGGCTGGCGTCCATGCTCGGCGACCGCCGTCACATCGAGTTGGCGAACAGCGCGATGTTTTCGTTGCCCGGCTCGCCGGTGCTGCGCTATGGCGATGAGATCGGCATGGGCGAAGACCTGTCGTTGCCGGAGCGGGCGGCGGTGCGCACGCCGATGCAATGGTCCAGCGAACGCAACGGCGGCTTCTCCAGTGCTCGCCGGCTGAGCAATCCGGTCATTTCCAAAGGTCCGTACGACTACCAGACCGTCAATGTCGATGCGCAACGGCGCGACCCCGGCTCGCTGTTGAACTGGATGATCAAGATGATCCGCGTGCGCAAGGAATGCCCGGAGATCGGTTGGGGGCAGTGGACCTCACTGGCTACCGGTGTGCCGGCCATTCTCGCGCTTTGTTACTCCTGGCGCAGCAATCGAGTGATTGCGATTCATAACTTCAGTCGCGAGCCGCAGGAGTTCACGTTGAAGCTGGATGGCGAGGATGGCGGGTTGCTGGCGAGCCTGCTGGATTTCGACGACAGCCGGGCCGGCAAGAGCGGCAAACATCGCATCGCGCTGCCGGCGTACGGCTATCGATGGTATCGAGTCGGCGGCTTGAACTACGCCTTGCGACGAACGCCGGCTGGCGGCACCGGGCATTGAGCTATCGCGGACGAGTCGACATGCACATTGGATTTCACGCTTCTCACGAACAGTTCGCACCGTCGGACATGCTGAAGTACACCGTCGCCGCGGAGCAGGCGGGGTTCGACTGCGCCATGAGCTCGGATCATTTCAAGCCGTGGAGTCGCAAGCAGGGGCACTCGGGTTATTCATGGTCGTGGTTGGGGGCGGCGCTGGCGCGCACTGAGTTTCCTATTGGCTTGATCTGTGCGGCGGGCTATCGATATCACCCCGCTGTCGTTGCGCAGGGCGCGGCGACGTTGGCGGAGATGTTTCCTCGACGGTTCTGGCTGGCGCTGGGCAGTGGCGAGCGAGTGAATGAAGACGTGACGGGTTTGCCGTGGCCTTCCAAGCCGGAGCGCAATCTCAAGCTGCGCGAGTGTGCTGGTGTGATTCGTTCATTGCTGGATGGCCAGCGAGTCACCCATCGTGGTTCCGTCACCGTTGTCGATGCAGAGATTTTCTCGCGGCCCAAAGTTTCACCGCCGTTGCTTGGCGCGGCGGTCACGGAAGAAACGGCCGAGTTCGTTGGCGGCTGGGCCGATGGATTGCTCACCGTTGCCGGCAAGCCGGAGAAGTTGCGACAGGTAGTCGAGGCATTTCGCCGCGGCGGCGGCGAGGGCAAACCGCTGCATTTGCAAGTTGCGTTGAATTGGGCGCGTACTGAATCGGAAGCGCTACGAGGTGCCTTCGACCATTGGCGCTTCGTCACCTTGGGCGGCGAGGTCGGTTGGGAACTGCGCTCACCCGACGACTACGAAACCGCGACGCGTTTCGTGAGGCCGGAGGACATGCGGGAGAGCGTGCTGATCTCGTCGGACCTTGGCCGGCATGCGGCCTGGCTCAATGAATATCGTGAGCTCGGCTTCGAGCACGTGTACTTGCACCAGGTCGATCTGAATCAAGAGGCGTTTATCGCGGCGTTCGCCCGGGATGTGCTGCCTCAGCTGAGGTAGTCATCAGCCCGGCCTGAAGTTTTGCAAAAAGTTCAGCGCCAGGGGAACCACCGTGTTCAGGGGCGCATTGCACGTTGGTCCGGGCGCGCGGCTTTATAATTATTCCAACGTGCCCGTTTTGCTGGCAGCTCTGGCGGGTTCGTTCTGAACAATGAATGATTTGATCGGCTCCGACGAACGCAGGCGTCCGGTTCCGGCCGCTGCGGTCGGCGCTGAAGTGCGCGAGTCGATCTTGATGGTCGACGACCAACCGGCGCGCCTGCTCACCTACGAGGCCATCCTGTCGGGTCTGGGCGTGCGGTGTGTGCGCGCTTTGTCCGGCAACGAGGCTCTCGAACGTTTGTTACAGCAGGAGTTCGCGGCCATCCTGCTCGACGTGGCCATGCCGGGCATGGATGGAATCGAGCTCGCGCGGCTGATTCGCACCCATCCTCGTCTCGAGCGGACGCCGATCATTTTCGTCACCGGCGTTCATATTTCACAGCTCGACCAGTTCAGGGGCTACGAGGTCGGCGCCATCGATTATCTGTCCGTGCCAGTCGTCCCGGAGATACTGAGGAGCAAAGTCGCGGTGCTGATCGAGTTGTTCAGGCAGCGCCTGCGCAACTCCGTGAAGCGAGCCAATCACGAAGCAGAGTCGCGAGCGCTGTTCGATCACCCGGACCAGGCTGCGGTCATCGTCACAGCGGAGCGCGACTCCCGGGGCAAGGTGGTCGACCTGATCTATCGGGACGCGAACCGCAATGCCGAGCAGGTGCTGGGAATCGCGCGCGAGCGACTGATGGGGCAGCGCCTGAGCGTGGTGTTGCCGGAGCGTGCATTACAAACAATCCCCTTGTGCGCACAGGTTCTCGAATCCGGTGCGCCGGCGCGCTATGAGACCCGGATTCGGGATGCAGACCTGCGCGTCACGATCTATAAGATCTCCGAGGAAACGTTGGTCATTTCGTCTGCCGAAGTGACTGATCGGCGCGCCGCGGAGGCAGCGCTGCGTGCGAGCGAATCACGCTATCGCACGTTGCTCGAACACGCGCCCGTGGGTGTCATGCATGCGGCCCTCAATGGCCGCATTCAATATGCGAATGCAATGCTTTGCAAAATGCTGGGCTATACGCTCGAGGAGATTCAGCAAAAGACCTGGCAGGAGCTGACCCACCCGGAGGACCTGGCGAAGGACCAGGCACTGGCTGCGCGAGTGCTCGGCCACGAAATGCCGCACTACTCGTTGCAGAAACGTTATGTCCGCAAGGACGGCTCGCCCGTGTGGATCGAGCTGTTCGGCAGTTTTATTTTCGACGAGCGCGGGGCACCCGCTCAGGGCGTGGGTGTGGTTTTGGATATAACCGAACGGCTGCGCGCCGAGCGCGACCTGAGCGACAGCCAGGAAAGGTTGCTGCTGGCGAAGCGCGCGGCGCGTCTGGGCACATTCGACTGGGACATCCCCAGCGACACCCTGGTTGGGACGAGCGCACTTACGAAATCTGGGGTATCGAGCCCGCGGGGCCGATGAAAGTCGCCGCCTTCTTCTCGCAGTTGTATCCGGACGACCTGGCGAGCACCCGGTTGGCGATAGAAAAGTCTTTCGATCCTGCGGGCGATCACATCTACGCAGCGTTGTATCGAGTGACCAACCGGATCGACGGCATCACTCGATGGGTTGAGGCCACGGGGCGCGTGTACTTCGACGGCGATCGTCCCGCCCGGATGGTCGGCGTGGTGCAGGAAGTCACCGAGCGCGTCGTAGCGCAAGAACGCCTGGCCGAAAGCGAGCAGCGCTTTCGTGAGCTGGCGAACAACATCGATCAGTTCGCCTGGACCTGCGATGAGCTGGGCAACGCCCGCTGGTACAACGATCGCTGGTACGAGTATACGGGCACCACGTCGGAGCAGATGCGAGATGTCGGCTGGCAGTTGGTGCACGACCCAGAGCATCTGCCGCGCGTGCTCGCTCATATGCAGCACTGCTTGGAAACGGGCACGCCTTGGGAAGATACGTTCCCCCTGCGCGGCAAGGACGGCAAGTTCCGCTGGTTCCTGTCGCGAGCGGTGCCGATTCGCGACGCATCCGGACAGGTGGTGCGCTGGTTCGGCACCAACACCGACGTGACGGAGCTGCGCAACTTGCAGCAGGCGCTGGAGCAGGCCGACCGACGCAAGGACGAGTTTCTCGCGATGCTCGGGCATGAGCTGCGTAATCCCGTGGCGCCGATCAGCAACGCTGCACAAGGCCTGTCGCGCCTCGTCATGGGCAATGATAGAGCCCGCGGATTGATCGCGATGATTGATCGTCAGGTCACGCATTTGTCGCGTCTGCTGGACGATCTGCTCGATGTCGCGCGCATCACGCAGGGGCGGATTGCTCTGCGGCGCGAAGTCACGAATGTCGAAAGCTGCATCGAAGCTGCAATCGAGACGGCACACCCGCTGATTCGCGATAAATCGCAGCAGCTGGTGGTGGTCCCAAACCCAGCGCCGCTCTACGTCGACGCGGACAAGATCAGGCTGGCGCAGTGTTTTGCAAACGTGCTGATCAACTCGGCCAAGTACACTCAAGTGGGCGGTGAAATACGGCTGCGGCGCTACGTCGACGGTGCGTCGGTGGTGGTGGAGATCGCGGACAACGGCTCGGGCATCGCCCCCGATTTCATGCCCCGAATGTTCGATCTGTTCGCGCAGAGCGAGCGGCCGGCAGATCGTTCGCAAGGCGGCCTGGGCATCGGGCTGGCGATTTGTAAACAGCTGATCGAGATGCACGGCGGCTGTGTTCGCGCATTCAGCGCCGGCGTGGGGCAGGGCACCGCTATCGAGTTTCGCTTGCCGCTTGCCGAGGCACCTGCGGTGGACGCAGAAGCCGTCGCGCCCGCTCCTGCGACGGGTCGCAAGATCCTGGTCGTCGACGACAACCGGGATGCCGCGGATTCATTGGTTTTGATACTGCAGCTCGAAGGTCACGACGCCAGGGCCGCGTACTCTGCGAGCGCAGCGCTCGATCTGGCACAGTCCTTCGAGCCGGACATCGTGCTGCTGGATATCGGCCTTCCGGAAATGGATGGGTATGAAGTCGCCCGGCGCCTGAAACTGAATGCTCGACCGATTCGCCTGGTCGCACTCAGCGGCTATGGCCAGGTCGAAGACCGGCAGCAGTCCGCGGCTGCTGGTTTCGATGCTCACCTGGTCAAGCCCGTGGAAGCCGCTGTGCTGGAGCAGGCGCTTCTCAGCGAGCACCGTCACTCGAATTGACCAACCTTCGATACTGCCCGAGATGTCTCAGGGCATGCTGCTCCTTGCCCTGCGCTTCATACAATCTCGCCAGGTTGAAATGCCCGTCCGCGAGCGTTGGATCTTCGGTGATCGCGCGCTGGTACGCGTCGATCGCTTCGTCGAGTTTCCCCAGGTCTTCCAAAACGACGCCGAGGTTGAACAGCAGAACCGCATCAGCCCCGCATTCCTGCAGGGCCCGCCGGTAAACCAGCTCGGCATTCTTCTCATCATGAGTCGTATGTAACAAACGACCGAGATTGATCCAGGCAGCCGAGTAGGTGGGATCCAGCTGCACAGCCTGCTCATACGCCGCCTGCGCGGCTTTTGGGTCGGTGTCTTCGAGAGGCAGCGCCTTGTCGAACCATTCTTCGGCCGTTTCCGCCGCCGGCGGCTCCGGCTCGATCTTCTGTTTGTGCTCGACGACGCGCAGGACGCCGTTCTCGACGCTCACATCGAGCCCGAGCACGTATTGCCCATCATCGACTTGGAAGTGATTCTTGCCATCGCGCACGACCACGCGATCGCCGACGGCACTGATGCTCAACCCGGACAACGGCATCTGCTCCGGCAAGCGGCGTCGCAGATCCTCCAAAGATCGCGTGATTCGCCGGCGAGAAATCTTTGCTTCGAGCAACGCCCGCGCCGCCCGCAAGACGATCAGATCCTGGAAGGAAAACAGCAGCTGCCGCTTGGGCCCGCGAGCAGGCTGCACGAAGCCGGTTTTGATCAGCCCGCGGATGGTACTGCGCGATAAGCGCAATACACGTTCGACATCTTGAACGCTGAACGTTTGCACGAGGGAAGCGAGAACGAGGGTGAGAGGAAGAGCGGAGTGCGGCGTCCTTGGGAATTACCAAGGGACGACCGGTACCCGCTGTTCCCTGAGCCCTCAGCGCTTGCTGGCCTTGCGTGCCGGCTTCTCTGCCTGTTCGATTCGCTTCGGTGCCTTCCGTGGGCCGAGCTTGGTGGCGGCGACCTTGACCGTCTCGGTCTTTTCGAGACTGGCGCGGAGGGCCTCCATGAGATCGATGACTTTGCCGCCGGTCTCGGGCGGCGCTTCGGCGAGGGAGATCTCCTGGCCTTCGACCTTTTTCTGAATCGCCGCTTCGATACGCACGCGCACGTCATCGGCATACGCGGTGGGATCGAAGCTGTTCGCGGTCTGCTGCTCGATCAATTGTTTCGCGAGCTTCAGCTCCTGCGCTTTGACGTCGGGCTTGGCGACTTCAACTTCATTGGCGGAGCGCACTTCGGTCGCAAAGTGCAACTGTTGCATCACCAGCACGTCGCCGACCGGGCGGAGCGCCACCAGATATGACTTGCCGCGAGCGGCCCAGCGCGCGACGGCACAACGTTTGGTGTCCTTCAGCGCTTCATTCAACAAGCCATAGGGTTTGTTGCCGCCTTTATCGGGCGCGAGGTAGTAGGTCTTGTCGAAGTACACCGGATCGATGGACTCGATGGGCACGAACTCCGCGATCTCGACCGTATGCGTGCCGATCTCTTCCATTTGTTTGATTTCTTCGCTGGAGAACTGCACGTACTGGTCCTTGGCGAATTCATAGCCCTTGACCATGTCGTCGCGCTCGACCACCTGGCCGTCTTTCTGGCAGATGTACTGCTGCTTCAGGCGCGATCCACATCCCTTGTGCAACAGGTTGAAAGAAATAGCGTTGGCGGACTGCGTGGCGGTGTACAGCTTGACTGGAATCGCCACCAGGCCGAACGAAATCGTCAGTGAACCGATGGAGCGCATGGCCATGAGGGGTACCTTTTCAACCGGGGGCGGTCTATTTTCGACCTTTACTTCTGAAGGCTTTCGCAAGGCTCTGTTTCGCCGAGAGAACATCATGCCACCGGTCCCCGGTTCTTTCCAAGCGCGACAGCACATTTCGCAATGTGAAATGTCCGGGTTCCGCCGCCTCCAGTTCGTCCCAGGTCAGCGGCATGGACACCGGCGCCCCCGGCGCTCCGCGGGGGGAATAGGCCACATTGAGCGTCTTACCACGCACGTTCATGTTGTGGTCGATGAAAATTTTGCCGGTGCGTTTCTGGGTCGCCCATTCCATGGTGACCTCGCGCGGATGTTCCTTCAGCACGTGCCGGCCGACCATTTCACAGATCTGCCGGGCTTCATCGAATGTCACGGTGCGCTCGATGGGCACGAACACGTGCAGGCCGGTTTTGCCCGACGTTTTCACCACCGCGCGCAACGACATCTCCTTGAGTAAATCGTTGATCCAAAACGCCACGCGCTTGCCGACTGCAAATCCTTTGGGATTGAGCTCAGGCTCGGCGCCGGGCGCTTCCTGGCCGGAATAAATATACGGATCGAGATCGAACACCAGGTAGTCCGGATAATTCAGCACCGATTGCTCCATCGCCGCCAGCGAGCTCGCATAGTCGGTGCTGTTGCTGACGCAGTCGGAGGCTGCCTTGGCACGCGAGTGCCAGACGTGGAATTCCAACGTTCCGACCTGGCCCAGCCACAGCAGGGTCGCGAGATTGTGCGCCAGTATGTAATCGTGAGCACCGCCGACGTGCTCGGAAAACACGGTCACGGTCTCGACGAACTCCGGGCGCTCCTGGTCCCAATGTTTCTGGAAGAAACGTTCGCCGTGGATGCCTTCTGGCATGCGGATCAACGTCAGCGGCCGATCACGCAAATGCGGCAGCATGTAGGGCGACACGCCGGCGAGGTAGCGCAAATACTCACGTTTGGTGATCGCGGGTGATTTGTCGACTGCCGGCCAATATTCCCGATCCAGGTTCGTCAGCCGGATCTTGGTGCCGGCAACGCCCAGCTCCAGCTGTTTGGATGTGCTGTCCAGCTGTTCGAGCACGGCCTCGATTTCGTCTTTCGCGGTGGGTTTGCTGCGGGCCTTGTTCTTTTTGGCCGGACCGTCGACCACGGACTCGACGTCAATGTCGTCGCGTAAACGAACGAACACCGGCGCGCGTAAGTGGCCGTCTTCGGTCCAGCTGTCGAAGCTCACTTCGGCGACCAGCGTCGGTTTGATCCACGTGGCCGGGCCGTTGAGCGGCGGCTTGGTCACAAACGGAACCTTTGTGGTCCTGAGCTCACGAACTTTGCCGAGCACGCGTGCGAGCGATTCGTCGTTGAAGCCCGAGCCGACGTGGCCGACGTAGTGCAGCTGGTCTTTCTTCCAATACCCGAGCAGCAGTGCACCCAAGGCGGCGCGATGACCTTTGCCTTTGGTGAAGCCGCCGACGACGAACTCGGAAGTCTTGACGGCCTTGTATTTCAGCCATGCCGCCGAGCGGCGGCCGGTGAAATAGGTGCTGTCCTTGCGCTTGGCCATGGTGCCTTCGAAGCCGGCGGCGAGGCTGGCTTCATGGAGCTGCTCGCCATCGTCGGAGGAGTGGATCAGCTGGATGTGCCTGGTCGGCAGCAAACATTGCGACAAGTAACGCCGCCGCTGCTGGTAGGTCGCGCCACGCAGGTTGATGCCGGCGAAATGCAGCAGATCGAAACAAATGTAGATCACCGGCGACGTGCGCTGGGCGTCGGCGAGCTCTTTGGATGTTTTCAGCTGTGCACGATTCTGCAGCAGGTTGAAGTTGGGGCGGCCGTCGGGGTCGAGCGCGACCACTTCGCCGTCGAGGATCATCGAGCCGACGCATTGGGTTTTCAGTTCGGCGACCAGCTCAGGAAACATCGCGGTGTAGTCCTGGCCGCGGCGGGATTGCAGATACACGGAATCGCCGTCGACAAAGGCGATGATGCGATAGCCATCGAGCTTGGGTTCGAAGGACCACGCGGCGTCGGATTGCAGTTGAGCGCCGGGTTCCGCGAGCATGGGCTCGATTTCCTGCGGCATCTCTTCGGCAGGGCCGGTCGGGGCGAGTTCTTCGGCGCGCAGGCGTTCGCGATTGGGGCTGGCTTCGACGTCATCGAGCGTGTCGCCGGTGAGCACGGACGTGTTGTGAGCGAGCAGTTCGTCGCCGCCGTTGAGGAAACACGAGATCGACGTGCACACATTG
>CAMLEO010000239.1 GCA_946478975.1 uncultured Steroidobacter sp. | reverse complement strand
GAACCTGTGACCCCTGCCGTGTGAAAGCAGTGCTCTACCGCTGAGCTAACCGCCCGTACTGTCGGGCCCTCCGGGAGTCCGAAGGGGCGCGTAGTTTAGGGAGACAGACCGGGCCGGTCAACGCCGGCATCGAGTCATTCAACACTAAACAACGGGTACCGGCGGCGGGCGATTCAGCAGCACCCAGTACAGGCCGAGGCTGCTCACCGCCTCGACGAAAGCCCCGAACTCCACCGGCTTGCGCACATAACTGTTGGCGCCGAGGTTGTAGCTCGCGAGCACGTCCGCATCCTGGCTGGAAGATGTCAGCACCACGACCGGTAGATTGCGCGTCCGGTCGTCGGCGCGCAGGCGCTTGAGCACACCCAGCCCGTCGAGCTTCGGCAGCTTCAGATCCAGCAGAATCACCGTCGGTGCCTGGGAAATGTCGCGGCCGGCGTACTGGCCGGTGCCGAACAGAAACTCGATCGCCTCCACGCCATCGCGCACCACCACGATGTCATGCGCCAGATTGTTCTTGCGCAGGCTGAGCAGCGTCAGTTCCTCGTCGTCCGGATTGTCCTCGACCAGCAGGATATAGCGCTCGCTCATTGCTGCCCCTGGCAACGGTGAAAAATAGCGGGCCGGGATCCCCCATCGAATTCGACGTTCTATGCGTACCGGCCCGGTACGCGATTCAAACATCGTCTCGTAATGGAGGGTCCCGCAGCAAGCCGGGAAAGCCCGCTATCGCACGTTCAATGCGCTTCTTCGCCACCGATGAGCTGCAGCAGCTCGGCCGTCTTGGAACGCATCAGCGCTTCGTTGCCGCGGCTTTCCACGTTCAAACGGATCAGCGGCTCGGTGTTCGATGAACGCAGGTTGAAGCGCCAGTCCGCGAACTCGATCGAAAGGCCGTCGGTGAAGTCCACCGACTTCGCTCCCGGCTGATAACGCTCCTGGACGCGCGCGATGGTCGCTTTCGCATCGGCGACTTTGCGATTGATCTCGCCGCTGGCGGGAAACTTCGCGATACGCTCGCCGACCAGCGACGACAGTGTTTTGCCGCTTTCGGACATCAGCTGCGCCACCAGCAGCCACGGAACCTGGCCGCTGTCGCAGTAACCGAAGCGGCGGAAATAGTGATGCGCGCTCATTTCGCCGCCGTATGCCGCATCGGCCTGGCGCATCACATCTTTCATGAACGCATGACCGGACTTCGACATCACCGTCTTGCCGCCGAGCGACTCGACCATGTCCGTGGTCGCCCAGGTGAGCCGCGGGTCGTGCACGATGCGCGCGCCCTGCTCCTGCTTCAGGAACACCGACGCGAGCAGGCCGACGATGTAATAACCCTCGATGAAACCGCCGTTCTCGTCGAACAGGAAACATCGGTCGTAGTCGCCGTCCCAGGCCACGCCGCAGTCCGCTTTGTGCTTGCGGATCGCTTCGATGGTCGCGACGCGGTTCTGCTCCAGCATGGGATTCGGCACGCCGTTCGGGAAGCTGCCGTCGGGATTGTGATTGATCTTGATGAACTGGAACGGCAGGTGCTTCTCCAGCTGATCGACGATCATGCCGGCGCCGCCGTTGCCGGCGTTGACGACGATCTTCAGCGGCTTCAGCTTGGAACGATCCAGGTACGACAGCAGGTGCTCGATATATTTCTTGCTGATGTCGATCTCGGTGCGCGTGCCCTTGCGCGACGGCGCGGTATAAACATTCGCCTCGGCAAGCTTCTGGATGTCTTTCAAACCCGTGTCGCCGCTGATCGGGCGAGACTGCTGGCGCACGAACTTCATGCCGTTGTAGTCCGGCGGATTGTGACTCGCCGTCACCATCACGCCGCCGTCCATGCCTTCGTTGAAAGTTGCGAAGTACACGACTTCGGTGCCGCACAGGCCGATGTCGAACACATCCACACCCGAATCCAGCAAGCCGCGCGTCAACGCTTCGCACAGCTCGGCGCTGGACTTGCGAATATCACGTCCCACGATCACTTTCTTGGGCTTGAGGAACTCTGCGTACGCGCGGCCGATGCGATAGGCAACGTCGGGATTGAGCTCGGTCGGAATGCGGCCGCGGTAATCGTAAGCCTTGAAGCCGACGATGGGAGAAGCCTGGGGGGCAGACATGAGCGCTCGTCCTCTAAGTTCGATTCGATGCTGTTTTTTGGGAGCCTTGTTAGGCTTCAGGGGCTAGCGGCTGCGATCGCTGGGCTCGCCGCTCTGGTCGCGGCCGTAACGATCCTCGAAGCGCACGATGTCGTCCTCGCCCAGGTAAGTGCCGGACTGCACTTCGATGATGTGCAGCGGAATCTTGCCGGGGTTCTCGATGCGGTGCCGGGTGCCGAGCGGAATGTAAGTCGACTGGTTCTCCTCCAGCAGGAAAGTTTCGTCGCCTCGCGTGATTCTCGCCGTGCCTGCCACCACGATCCAATGTTCGGCGCGATGGTGATGCAGCTGCAAGGACATCGACGCACCCGGCTTAACGACCAGGCGCTTCACCTGGAAACGCGCGCCGGAATCGATGCTGTCGTAGCTGCCCCAGGGACGAAACACTTCCCGATGCAATGAAGTTTCGTAACGGCCCTGCTTCTTGAGCTGGTTCACCAGCTCCTTCACGTCCTGCACCCGATGCTTGGGCGCGACCAGCACCGCGTCCTTGGTTTCCACCACAACGTGATCCTGCAGCCCGACCGCGGCCACCAGGCGGCTGGTCGATTGCAGATAACAACCGTGCGAATCGGCGGTCAGCACGTCGCCGAGTGCGACATTGCCGTCTTGATCCGCGGGAATCGCCTCATGCAACGCCGACCAGGAGCCGACGTCGCTCCAACCAGCATCCAGCGGCACCACTGCACCATGCTTGGTTTTTTCCATCACGGCATAGTCGAAGGAATCGCTCGGACAGGCGCCGAACTCCTTGGCCGGCAAACGGGTGAAATCGAGATCGCGCTTGGCCGAGGTGATCGAAGCAGTACACGCTTCGTAAATTTTCGGCGCCAGCTCGCGCAATTCCTCCAGCACGACCGAGGCACGGAACAGGAACATGCCGCTGTTCCAGAAATATTCCTTCGACTCGACGTATTTTTTCGCCGTCGCGAGGTCGGGCTTTTCGACGAACTGCGCGATCGGATAAGTCGGCCCCTGCCCTTCGGCGCGACGGATGTAACCGTAGCCAGTCTCGGGCTTGTTCGGCACCACGCCGAACGTCACCAGCTTGCCTTCCAGCGCCGCCTTGCGGCCGACTTCGAGCGCGGCGCGAAACGCCTGCACGTCGCGAATCACGTGATCCGCCGGAAGAATCAGCAACAGCGGATCGGAATCCTCCTTCGAGGCATTCGCTGGCACATCCGATACTGCGGCCATGGCCGCGACCGCAACGGCCGGCGCGGTGTTACGCCCGACCGGTTCCAATACGATGGCCTGCGGCTTGATGCCGGCTTCGAGGATCTGCTCGGCAACCAGGAAGCGATGGCTTTCATTGCACACCACGACCGGCGCGCCCAAACCTTCGACACCAGCGACTCGCGCCAGCGTCTCCTGCAACATCGTGCCCTTGCCTACCAGCGGCAGCAGCTGCTTGGGATACAGCTCGCGTGACAGCGGCCACAGGCGCGTGCCCGAGCCGCCGGAAAGAATCACCGGAATCAACATTAGTTGTCACCTCGCCCGATGGCGAAATATTTCAAGCCAAACCGCTTCACGAAGGCAGGGTCGTACAGATTGCGGCCGTCGAAAATCACCTTGCGCGCCAGCGTCGAAGCCATCAGCTCGAAATCGGGGCTGCGGAATTCCTGCCACTCGGTGACGATCGCCAGCGCATCGGCGCCCTGCAGGGCATCGGTGGCCGACTTCGCCAGCACCAGGTCCTTGCGGTCGCCGTAGATGCGATGAGTTTCTTCGTGGGCAACCGGATCGTAGGCGCGTACTTTCGCGCCCGCCGCCCACAAGGATTCGAGCAGCGTGCGGCTCGGCGCTTCGCGCATGTCATCGGTGTTCGGCTTGAACGCGAGGCCCCACACCGCGATCGTCTTGCCCGCCAGGTCGTCGCCGAAGAAGGTGCGGATCTTCTGGAACAGCACTGTCTTCTGACGGCGGTTGACCGCTTCCACGGCGTTGAGCAGCTCGGCGGTGAACTTGTGATCGGCAGCGCTGCGCGCCAGTGCCTGCACGTCTTTGGGGAAGCACGAGCCGCCATAGCCCATGCCCGGATAAATGAAGTGATAGCCGATGCGCGGGTCGGAGCCGATGCCCTGGCGCACTCGCTCGATGTCCGCGCCCATGCGCTCGGCCAGGTTGGCCAGCTCGTTCATGAAGCTGATCTTGGTCGCGAGCATGGCGTTCGCGGCGTACTTGGTGAGCTCCGACGATCGCACATCCATTACGATCATGCGCTCGCGGTTGCGGGTGAACGGGTCGTACAGCGCCTTCAGCAGCTCGGCCGTGCGCGGATTGTCGGTGCCGACGACGATGCGGTCGGGCTTCATGAAATCGTTGATGGCCGCGCCTTCTTTCAGGAATTCCGGATTCGACACCACGTCGAACTCCACCTGCGCGCCGCGCGCCGCCAAAGTACTGACGATCTTGGCCTTCACCTTGTCCGCCGTGCCCACAGGCACCGTTGATTTGGTAACGACCACGCGGTACTCGCCGATGTTCTTGCCGATGGTCTCCGCCACCGCCAGGACATATTTCAGGTCGGCCGAGCCGTCCTCATCGGGCGGCGTGCCGACGGCGATGAACTGAAACAAGCCGTGCTTCACGCCTTCGACGGCGTCCGTAGTGAATTTGAGACGACCGGCTTCCAGGTTCTTGCGCAACAGCTCGTCGAGGCCCGGTTCATAAATCGGCGACTCGCCGCGCTTGAGCATTTCCACCTTGCGCTCGTCGACATCAACGCAGAGCACGTTGTTGCCCACTTCCGCAAGACAAGCGCCGGTGACGAGGCCCACGTAACCGGAGCCGAAAATAGTCAATCGCATTTTGCAGATAACCCGCTGGGAGAAAAGGGAAAAAGACGGGTGAGCTTAACGGACACCCGCCGTAGGGTAAAGAAGTCGGCAGAAACCGCCATGTTCCATAACTTGAAAAATTTTCAGTAAAACATCCGTTGCTGCGAGGGTGAAACGCCCCGTTTGTCGCTTTATCTATCAGGAACAGCAGTTTTGCCAGGGCGGCGAGGCGCTGTTTGGATCGAGGGGCGCGCAGGCACGGATGCACACTGCCAGGGACTGGCAGCTCGCGAACCTCAAGGAGTCATCGGCACGCTGCTCCCACGGCGCACCGCTGACATCTCAGGGATGAGGACTTCAAGGAAGACCAGAGAAAAACAGCAGGAAGGCGCAGGTGCGCACGGCGATTCGTGGCCAGGGAGGCTCGATCGCGGGTCGGCGCACACCCACTCGAGTTCGCCGCGGGCCGTGATGAACGGCCCGCGGCGTCAGCATTCAAACCACCACCACGCTCTCGAACGCCTGCGCGAGTTGCTCATCCAACGTCGCCAGCTTGCCGCTGTGGATCAGCGCCAGCGTTGCGAGATACGCATCCGTCACTGACGCATTCGCCATGTTCGGCAACGTGCGCGCGAACGCCGCGTTCGCATAGCCCTGCACGGGCTCACACCAAAACGAATGATCCGGCAACGAAGTGATCTCACCTAAGTAACGTTGCGCCACCGACGGCGAAACGTGATGAGGCACGGTCGGGTTGCAGGACACGCGAATGAAAGCAAGCTGCGTGACGATACAAGTCGCCCAGCCTTTGCCTCGCTCGCGCGCGAACCATTCCTGCACGCGCTCGTGCTCGGTATGGTTGGGCCAGGCGAGTGCGATCAGCACATTAGCGTCGAGCAGATAGCCCTTCATGATTGATGATGGCCTGGACGCCCTGCACTGTCAGGGCCTCTGCGTCGGGCGGCACTTCGAACACTGGAAATGCGCCACGCTCGCGCTGCCCCACCTGCCGTTCGTTCTCCAAACCTTTGCGCGCCAGATCCGATATCGCTGCGCCGAGAGTCTGCCCGCGCGTGCGAGCGATCTTCTTCGCAGCAGCCACTACGGCGGCATCGAGCTCCAGTGTGATTCGCATTGGCAGGCATGGTAGTCACTGCATCGGACAGATTGTCCGCGCCCGCAGTCCGTAGATACCGAGCAAAGCCGCAAACTGTGAAAGAAGCAGCGGAGCACGTCCTGTGCTCCGCTGCTGACTCAGGTGGGAATCGTCCTGAGCCGGTCCGTCAGGGGGTGGGGAGCTGTCCGGACCGCGGGCATTTCCATTGCCTTCGGGACGCATGATGCGGGCAGCGAACGCGCGCAGGACTGCTGTTAACGACGACTTTCGCCAGAAATGCAGCGTTTCTGCACCATCAGACTGTGTTAATGCGCGCCACCTCAACGTGCCTGTGAGGGCGCAACGTTGGTCACTTGCGTGTTCGTGCCTGTCGTCTTGCGCGCCCACACCAAATCTTGAATGTCGCCGCTCGGCGTATATTCGGCGACCGTACGCATCAACAACTGCCGAGCTCGCTCGCAATCGAAGCGGTTCAGCGCCGAGGATAGCTCCTCGAGCACATCGCGCACCTGGTCCCACGGCAGCAAACGCTCCCTCGCGTGAAGTACTTTCGGATGTTGGGTGCGCGCGATACTGCTGCCGGTGGAGAGTTCCTCGAACAACTTTTCTGCCGGGCGCAGACCGGTGTAAACGATTTCGATATCGCCGTCCGGATGCTCCTCGTCGCGCACCGTCAATCCAAGCAGATTGATCATTCGCTTGGCGAGATCCGCGACACGCACCGGCTTGCCCATCTCCAGCATGAACACCTCGCCCCCCTTGCTCATCGAGCCCGCGTGCAGGACGAGCTGCGCCGCTTCGGGAATAGTCATGAAGTAGCGCATGACGTTCGGATGGGTGACGGTGACGGGACCGCCGCGTGCGATCTGCTCACGGAATAAAGGGACCACCGAGCCTGAAGAGCCGAGCACGTTGCCGAAGCGAACCATGCAGAATCGCGTGTGAGTCGTGCGCGTTTGCAGCGCCTGCAGCGCCAATTCCGCGAAGCGCTTGCTCGCTCCCATCACCGTCGTGGGATTCACCGCCTTGTCAGTAGAGATCAGCACGAATGTTTCCACGCGCGATTCCAAGGCCATCTCAGCTGCGTGCCAGGTGCCGAACACATTGTTGTAAATTCCTTCGACAACGTTATGTTCGACCAGCGGCACATGTTTGTAGGCGGCCGCGTGATAGACCGTCTGCACCGAATAAAGCTGCAGCACTTCTTTGACGCGTTGACGATGATGGACATCGCCCAGCAAGGCCACCACATCGACGGCAAGATTTTCCTGCGCCAGTAATGCACGCAGTGCACGCTCGATTTCGTACAGCGCCAGTTCCGAGCGCTCGAACAGCACCAGGTGCGCAGGCCGCAGCCGCACGATTTGTCTGCACAGCTCCGAACCGATGGAACCGCCGGCGCCGGTGACCATCACCACCTTGGTGCGAATGCAGGCGTCCAGCAGTTTTGGATCCGGCGGCACCGGGTCCCGACCGAGCAGGTCACCTGGATGAACATCGCGTAGTTCCTGCACTCTGGCGCTGCCCGTAAGAATGTCGCTGTGATCCGGTACGGTCTGCACCAGCACGCACAACGGTTCGATGACCTTGATGATTTCCTGCCGCTGCCGCCGCGTCAGCGAGGGCAAGGCCAGCAGCACGGTGCGCACTCCTTCTTTATTCACCAGCCGCGGCAACTCGGAACGCGGAAACACCTCCAGACCATAAACGATGCTGCCGTGGAGAGCGGGGTTGTCGTCGATGAATCCGATCGGCTGATATTGCCCACTCTGCGACAGGCCGGCGGCCAACATCTGCCCCGCTTCACCCGCGCCATAAATGACGACGCGAGCAGCACCTGTGTAGAAACGGTAATTGAGCGCGGTGCGGGCGACGTAGCGAGTGCCGCCGACATAGATGAGAACGAACGCCCAGTAGATCGGCAGCGCCGACAAAGGCACGTCGGGCTGCGGCCAGATCGTGATCACAAGGGCCAGCAAAACAACCGAAACAGTGGCGCCTGTGACGACTGCAATCACTGCACGATGGCCGAGGTAGCGCAATGCCGCGCGATACAGGCCCATGCGCAGGAAAACTGGGATACTGGTGAGTAATAATGCGGCGTAAGTCCACCGCGCGCTGCTGGCTTGAAACTCACCAGCACCGATGCAAAGCGAGAGCGCCAGCCATGACATCAGCGGAATGCCAATGACATCCGCGGTCAGCATTACGAGGCGCTTGGTGGACCGAGACAGGTTCCTCATGCGCCCGCCTTGGTTGCGGACTCGGTGCCTTGCGGCGAGCCGTGCGATGGACGATCAACGCAGGGTGACTGCGTTTGCAGAATCTCGCCGCGCCGGGATGGTATCAAACCCGGCGCGGGAAACTAGCGGCGACGCTGCCGCCCGAGCCAGGCGGCGTTGGGCAAAAGTCCCGGATCAGTCGACGGTGTGGTGCGACGACCCAGGACCAGGCTGCTGCCGAATATGATGTGATAGATCACGCCGGTGACGAGCCAGCCGAAAAACAACACGCCGTCCGGGACGCCGAAGCGATATCCGCCGACCCCGATTGCGGCGCTGACCGATGCCCCCAACAGGACGGTCTGTGCAACCTTGCGCGAGCTCAGGCCATGGCGGCGAAGCACGTGATGCAGGTGATCCGAATCTCCATGGAACGGCGACAGGCCGTTCAGCACCCGGCGCAGCATGCTGCTGAACAGGTCAAAAATCGGCAGCGCGAAAATCCACAGCACCACCACCGGGCTGAAAACCGCTCCGGAACTCTGTGATAGATCGATCGCGAGCCACGCCAGCAGAAAGCCGAGCATGATGCTGCCGGCATCGCCCATGAAGGCGCGGACCGACTTCGTCCGTTTCGACGGCCAGTTGAAAACCCGGAAGCCCACGAGGCAGCCGATCATGCTGACGATCAGGGGAATCGGGGTCATGTTGCCGCCCATGATGCATGCGAACCCCATGAACACCAGTCCCATCAGGGCCTGGATGCCAGCGACGCCATCGCTGCCGTCGAACATGTTGAATGCGTTGATGGCGGTGAGCACGATGACGATCGTGAAAATATCGGACAGCCAGCCGAGGTCCACCACGCCTCCGAAGAACACTCTGCCGATGTTGGTTACTACCAAATTGGCACCACCTACCATCAGCAGCGCCGCACACGTCTGACCGATGAAGCGCACTGGAGCCGGGAGGTCGAAGCGATCGTCGAGTACCCCGATGAACACGAGTACTGCCAGACCGGCAATCAGGTACGGATAGTCGGGGAAGACCTGATAGCTATAGATGCTACTAATGAGAAAGCCGACGAACATCGCCATGCCGCCGATGACGGGGATGTCGCCGATGTGCATTTTCCGCCCACCCGGTCGATCAATCAGACCTACGCTCCGGGCCAGCGGCCGCAGCGCGAACATGAAAAGGATCGTCACTAGCAGCGGCAGTACGAGGCCCAGAATTTTGCCAGGCATGAATTTTCCTTGTGCGCCGGTTATGACGCTGTAATTCGAACTAGCGCCAAGGGCAGATCCACCCTTTTCGCGGTCCTCGCCGGCAGGGGCCGTATTGTAACCGAGCCGATACAAATAGAAATATGCAAGTCAATTCAGTCTGCAATGTTAATTTGCTGATCCGCGATACATGTCGCTACTCGGAAACAGGCGCGGTGCAGCCGGCCGCCGAAAGTTCCGCGCCCGGCATTACGGTTTGCGCCAGACGCGCCGGTTTACGAAGCCGGTGTAGCTCTGAATGATCCGCAGCACTTTGTGAGAAACGTTGGCGGGCGCGTAATCGTTGACCATCTTCAGCAACCGTTCATCACCGCGCGGCTGGGTCGCAATGATTTCCAGAGCCTGGAGCACCGAAGCTGTATCGAGCCCGGTGAACATCACGGCAGCCTCTTCGAAACCCTCCGGCCGCTCGTGCACTTCGCGCAGGTTGATGGCCGGGAAATTCAAGATCGACGATTCCTCGGTAATGGTGCCGCTGTCGGACAACACGCAGTGCGCCCGAGTCTGCAGCTTGATGTAATCGAGAAACCCGAATGGCTTGAGGAAGCGGATCTGCGGATGCACCATGCCGCCCAGCGCCTCGATGCGATTGCGCGTGCGCGGGTGAGTCGATACCACGATGGGCTCCGCATACTTCTCCGCGAGCGTGGTCAGCATCTGGAAAAAGCGCTGCAGGTTCTCCGGCGAATCGACGTTCTCTTCGCGATGGAAGCTCACTACGAAGTACTGGCCCTCGCGCAACTGCAGACGCGATAAAACATCCGATGCCTCGATGCGAGGTCGATAGTGTTCGATCACCTCCCGCATCGGGCTGCCGGTACAGATCACCTGGTCCGCCGGCAGGCCTTCGCGCAGCAGATACTGCCGGGCTATCTCGCTATAAGTGAGATTGATGTCCGAGACGTGATCGACGATGCGCCGGTTGATTTCTTCAGGCACGCGGAAATCGAAACAACGGTTGCCCGCCTCCATGTGAAACACCGGAATCTTGCGCCTCTTGGCCGCGATCGCAGCCAGGCAGCTGTTGGTATCGCCCAGCAGCAGCAGCGCCTGCGGAGCGAACTTCTGCAGCACCTCATCCACCGCGATGATCACCTTGCCGATGGTCTCGGCTGCGCTCGCCCCGGCGGCCTGTAGAAACGCATCCGGCTTGCGAATGCCGAGGTCGCTGAAGAACACCTCGTTGAGTTCGTAATCGTAGTTCTGCCCGGTGTGCACGATGGTGTGCTCGGTGTGTGCATCGAGCAGCGCCATGACCCGGGACAGACGAATGATCTCCGGTCGCGTGCCGACGACCGTCATCACTTTAAGCTTTTGCATTCAACGCCTCTTGCACCAGCGGCAGCGTGCGCAGCAGGCGCTTGACGCCCTCGACATCAAGCCGATGCGTGTTGTGCGATGTGTAGTCGTCGATCTTGGAAATCTCGACCTCGCCCTCGGAGAAATATTTGTTGTAGTTCAGATCGCGCGAATCGGCCGGGATGCGGTAGTAGCGCTCCATGTCCAGCGCCCGGGCCATCTCCTCGCGCGAGACCAGCGATTCATACAGTTTCTCGCCGTGGCGCGTGCCGATGATCTGGATCTCATTGCTCCGCCCCAGCAGTTCCTTCAACGCCTGCGCCAGATCCGCGACAGTCGAAGACGGCGCCTTCTGCAC
>CAMLEO010000238.1 GCA_946478975.1 uncultured Steroidobacter sp. | reverse complement strand
CGTCTGATGTACGGGCTGAACACGCGCACCGTGAGCGGCAAGCTCACGCAGATCGCACGCGCGGTGCAACTGGAGATTTGTTACTCGAAGCGCGACATTCTGGAAGCGCACCTGAACCTGATGCCTTATGGAGGAAACATTCAGGGCGTCGGCGCGGCCAGCTTGATCTATTTCGATAAGCCTGCATCGCGACTTGGGCTGTCTGAAGCGCTGACGCTCGTGCTGATCCCTCAATCGCCGGCGCGGCGCTCGCCGGTCGATGACACCGACCAGGACGAGCCCCCATCTCTGCGCGAGGCTCGCTTGCGCTTATTCGGACGTTGGGTGGATAAACATCCCGACGCGGCAAGCGCGGGCGACTACGTGGCCACGCCGCTGCGCTTCAACTCGCTGCAGGATCTTCCGTTCACAGCACCGCATTTCGTCAACGCAGTTCTGCAGCGGCCGCGCCCGGCAGAGCTTCACTCCGTCAATACGACACTCGACCTGCGAACTCAACGCACTCTGGAACGCGTACTCGGCAGCTACGTTCGTGAGCACGCAAACATCGGCATTCACAACGCCGCCGCATTGCTGGTCGACTATCGCGACCTGTCCGTGCGCGCCATGATCGGCTCCGCCGATTTCTTCGACTCATCGATCCAAGGCCAGGTGAATGGCACCCTGGCGAAGCGCTCGCCCGGCTCCGCGCTCAAACCTTTCATCTATGCGCTGGCGATCGATCAGGGTGTGATTCACCCGCTCACCGTGTTGAAAGACACGCCGACCGCGTTCGGCCCGTTCAATCCGGAAAATTTCGACGGGCGCTTCGTGGGCCCGATCACCGCCCGCGACGCCTTGATTCGCTCACGCAACGTGCCGGCAATGACTTTGTCGTCGCAATTGTCGTCGCCGACGTTGTATCAATTCCTGCGCAGCGCTGGCGTCACGAAGATGGCCAGCGAAAAGCACTATGGCCTGGCGCTCACCTTGGGCGGCGGCGAGATCACGATGGAAGAAGCCGCGACGCTGTACGCCATGATGGCCAATCGAGGCAAGCTCGCGCCGCTGCGCTATCTCACAAATGAACCGCAGGCGGAAAGCGTCCGTATGCTGTCCGAAGAGGCGAGCTTCATGACGCTCGACATGCTTCGCTCCGCGCCACGGCCGGAAGATTCATTCGCACGTCGTCGCAGCGGCGTTCAAGCGGCGTGGAAGACCGGCACGTCGTGGGGCTTTCGCGATGCCTGGACCGCCGGCACGTTCGGTCCGTATGTGCTGATCGTGTGGGTCGGCAACTTCGACGGCCATGGCAACCCCGCGTTCGTCGGTGTGCAAGCCGCGGCACCGTTGTTCTTTCGTTTCCTCGACGCGCTGTCCGCACAGGAGAAACTCGTCGAGCCCGTGTATCGACAGCCGCCGCGCCTGGAGCGCGTCGAAGTTTGTAGCGCGTCGGGCGATCTGCCGAATGCCGAATGTCCGCAGGTGGTGAGCACCTGGTACATCCCGGGCGTCTCGCCGATTCGCGTCAGCCAGATTCATCGACGCGTGTGGATCGACACCCGCACCGGCGAGCAGGCGTGCCCGCCGTACGACCCCAAATTTACTCGCAGCGAAGTGTTCGAGTTCTGGCCCACCGATCTGCTGCAATTGTTTGCTCAGGCCGGCATGCCGCGCCGGCGCCCGCCGCCACCGGCGGATTGTCAGCGCGATGTTCCCAGCGGCGCACCTCCGCAAATCACCTCGCCGGTGATTGCTGTTACATACACGGTGCGCAGTGGACGAGTCGGCAGCGAGACCATTCCTCTAGCCGCGAATGCCGACAGCGAAGTGCGCCGGCTGCACTGGTTCGTCGATGAAAGTTATGTCGGCACCGGCACGCCCGGCGTTGCAATCGGCTGGACCCCAACGCGCGCCGGACACTACGTCGTGCGCACTGTCGACGATCGTGGCCGCGCCGACAGTCGCGAGTTGTTCGTCGAGATGGTGCGATAGATAAAAAAGCGGAATTGGGTCGCGGCTGCAGCGGTTAGTGTGGGGGTTGCTGGCGCGAGAGAAGGCGCCGACTAATGGCACTTTGCGATGTACTTGACGCCTTCGATGACGGCGAAGTCTTTGTCCTGCGTCCACAACGTAGCGTTGTGCGCATTCGCTGTGGCTAGAATGATGCTGTCGGCCATCGGGAGCGACAGCTGCCGCGACAAATACGCGGCGTCGATCGCCAACATTCCGTTCATCGGGACGACCTTGCCCTAATACATCAACCCCGCAGCTGCAAACGCAGCAGTTGCACCTCGCTCCTGCGACATTCTCTTGAAAACCTCATAGACCGAGATTGTTGGAACGATGAGGTCGTCGAGCTGCTGCACCAGCGCCGCAAAATGGTGTGCATTCGGGCCGTTGGCCAAATACTCCAGCCAGCCCGATGAATCGACTACATTCATGAACGTTCACGCTCGATGTCGGTGTCGATCCCTGGAAACATGCCCCGCGCTTCCTCTATCGACATCCAGGGAATCAACTCGATGCGATTCCCGAATTGGAACGCTTGCAGGCGCTGGCCCGGTTGGAGGTGCATGGCATCCCGCATTTCCTCCGGGATCTCGATCTTGAATTCGGCAGAGAGAGTGACGGTTGCCACGTTGAGCAGCCTCGGGTGATCGGGCGATTGCGTGGCGGGCATGGTAGGAAGGCCTCTGTTGCATTGTCCAGCACCAAATATCTCACGCTTCCGCGCAATTTGCGCGGGTGCGCGCGCGGCATTGTTGTTGAGCCAACGGAGGGCCTTGCGTGCACAGCTTTGCGCAAACGGGCGTGAGCAAACGTCTTTATTCAACCCACCCAAACGATCGCGTGACCGCCTTCTGCCACGACGAGTACAGCCGCCCGCGCTCCTCTTTGCTCATCTCCGGACGCCACGTGTGAGAGATGCCCCAGTTGCGACGGAGATCATCCGTGCTCTTCCAGTATCCAGTGGCGAGGCCGGCCGCGTAAGCGGCGCCGAGGGCGGTGGTCTCGGTGACTTGAGGGCGAACGACAGTCACGTCGAGAAGGTCCGCTTGGAACTGCATCAGCAGTTGGTTGACTACCATGCCCCCATCCACCCGCAGCTCGCTCAATCGAATGCGCGAGTCCTGTTCCATCGCAGTAACAACATCGCGAGTTTGATAGGCAGTTGCTTCGAGAGCCGCACGGGCAATGTGAGCTCGGTTCGCATAGCGCGTGAGCCCGGTGATCACGCCACGAGCGTGATCCTTCCAATAGGGAGCATACAAACCGGAGAACGCCGGCACGATATAAACATCCCCATTGTCCTGCACGCTCGCCGCCAGCGCCTCCACCTCGCCGCTGCTCCGAATGATTCCCAAGTTATCCCGCAGCCACTGCACGAGCGCACCGGAAATCGCGATGGAGCCTTCGAGCGCATAGCGCGCCGGCTCCTTGCCAAGCTGGTAAGCAACCGTCGTCACCAACCCCGCAGCGGACGACACCGGCTTGGTCCCGGTGTTCATGAGCAGGAAACAACCGGTGCCATAAGTATTCTTCGCCTCGCCAGGCTCGAAGCACGTCTGCCCGACCAGCGCCGCCTGCTGATCGCCAAGAATCCCGGCGATCGGCAGTCCCTTCAAAGGCCCCTGCGCAACCTGCCCATAAACTTCACTCGACGACGCAATCCTCGGCAGAACGCTGCGAGGAATGTTGAACGTGCGCAGCAGTTCATCGTCCCATTGCAACGAATCGAGCCGCATCAGCTGCGTGCGGCTTGCGTTGGTCACATCGGTGAGATGCAGGCCGCCGTGGGCACCGCCGGTGAGATTCCACAACACCCAAGTGTCGATCGTTCCAAACAACAGATGACCCGCATCGGCCAGCGCCCGCGCGTTCGGCACGTGATCCAGCAGCCACTTCAATTTCAAGCCGCTGAAGTAACTGGCCAGCGGCAGTCCGGTCGCTTCGCGAAAGCGATCCTTGCCGCCTTGCGCGGAGAAATACGCGACCAGCGGATCGACGCGTGTGTCCTGCCAGACAATCGCGTTATGCAGCGGCTCGCCGGTGCGGCCGTCCCAGATCAACGTCGTCTCGCGTTGATTGGTGATGCCGACGGCAACCAGATCCTTCGCACCCAGCTGCGCCAGTTGCAAGGCCTCCGCAATCACCAGTTCAGTGTTGCGAGCGATGTCGACGGGCGAATGTTCGACCCAGCCAGGCTGAGGAAAGATCTGCGGATGCTCACGCTGTGCGCTGGCGACGATGCTGCCGGCGTGATCGAACACGATGAAGCGCGTGCTGGTCGTGCCTTGATCGATTGCACCGACAAAGGAGCTCATGGCGCCCTCTCCATCTCTCGAACCGGCAGCAGGAACACGCGTCGCGCGTCCGGCGAATCCAGCTGTGATTTCTCGTAGCAGCGCGCGATCGCGCCATTGCGATGATCGAGCAGGTCCGGGCGGCGTTGAATCATGGTATCGAACGATTCGCCCGCCGGCGACCGCAGGCTCAGCTCTTCATTCAGCAGCACCATGTAGGCCCACGTGATCGTCTCGTGATACTTGCCCTCGGCACCGACCTCGGCAACGTATGTTTTGAGATGCTGCCGAAAGCGCAGCGCGCCTTCGGGAAAGCCGTCCCGCTGCAGATAGCTCCACGCCAGCGACAGATGCAAGCGATGATTGAACTGCGCCGGATCGAGCGTGCCGTTTTCGAACGCGGCCATCATGATCGCGCCCTCTTTCGCTTGGCCGCGGGACGCTTGGCGGCCGCACGCTCGGCCTCGACCAGCTGGTGACTGTCGTCAGCGGTCAGATCCAAGCCGTAGATTTTCTTCAGCTCGCCGATCTGCGTCAGCGTCGGCGCGCCGAACGGCTGCCGGCCTTCGAAGGCATGCAGCACGATGCCTTCGAGCAGATCGCCTAGCGAGGTGCCTTTGAGCGCCGCCAGGGCCTTTAGAACATTGAGCAGGCGCGCTTCGAGGCGGACGCCGGTTTGAACGCGGGTGACGGTCGCGGCCATGGTTGGTACTCTGGTAACTTGGTACCAAGTTACCAACCACGCCGCCGAAGATCAAGCTGCGTGTTCAGGCATGCTTGGGCCGGCGCACGGCCCGGACTTTGCCGCTCTTGCCGCCGCCGCAGAAGAACTGCGCGTTGCCGTCGGATTCCAGCCCGGACACGCCGGTGCCCGCCGGCATTTCCAGCCGCTCCAGCACTTCGCCGCTGCCGGGGTCGATGCGACGCAGCTCGCTCTCGTCGCCTTCCCACGTGCCATGCCACAGCTCGCCTTCCACCCAGGTGACGCCGGTGACGAAGCGGTTCGACTCGATGGTGCGCTGGATGGCGCCGGTCTCCGGATCGATTTGATAGATCTTGCGTTCACGATAGTGGCCGACCCACAGCGAGCCCTCGGCCCAGGCGAGCCCGGAGTCGCCACCGCCGCCCGGTGCAGGGATCGCGGCGAGCACGCGGCCCGTTTGCGGATCGATCTTGTGAATGCGGTCCTCGGCGATTTGATACAAATGTTTGCCATCGAACGCCGTGCCGGCGTGCGCGGCGATGTCGATCGAGCGCACGGTCTGGCCGCTCGCGGGATCGAGCGCATTCAACTTATCGCCCGCCGCGTACCAAACATTCTTGCCGTCGTGAGTGACGCCACCCACCTGCTCGACGCCCGGGAACGGGCCGTATTCGCGAATGATTTCTGCGGTCTGTCGCTTTGCTGACATGATTGTTCTCCAGCCGTGTTAGGTGGCAGTCATGCTAGTCATTAGCAAGAGGCGACGGGAGTAACAAAGGCGTCGTGAATCCTGGCACGGGCGGAGTCATCCAACGTCGCGCGCGGCCGCGGCCGAACGATTGCACCTTGCCCGTCCCGGCCAATTCATCCAGCGAACGCTGCGCCGTGCGCTGACTGGCGCCGAGTGCCAGCGCCAACGCCGAGCTCGACCACGACTCACCGTCGGCAAGAAACGCCAGCACCGCTGCGTGCTCTTCTTCGACCGGCCGCGCCAGCACCACCAGCTCGCGATTCTGATGCGGCGAGATTGCGAACCCTCGCTCGGTCGCGTTCACTTCTGCGAAGGCCCGCAGCTTGGTCCGCAGCCGACCCATTTCAACTCGCAACCGCGCACGCAGCGATTCATCGGCTCGTTTGATTCCAAACGCACGAGAGACCAGCGCGTCCCGCGAAACATCGTTCGGCCACGCTTCGCCCAACGCGCGCGCGAGCGCGAACAACACCGGTCGCTTCGCCAGCGTCACGATGGTACTTGCCTGGCGCACGACGTGACGACAGGCATCGACGATGAGCGAGCTGGATTCGAGCAATGTTTCCACGTCGTCGAGCAGCAGCAGTCGTTCCTCGCCGCGCGAGATCAGGCGAGCCACCGGCGCGTTCAGCACCAATGAAACACCTTCCACCTCGGCGACCAGCGCACGAATTCCGACATGCCGTGCTGCCCGCTCCGCTCGTGCAAGAGCAGCGCGTGCCTTTTTGGCTTCCACGCGTCGCATCGCGATGCCTGCGACGACCAGCTCATGCACGGCCCTGAGTGCCGGCGGAAGCGAAGTGGGATCGAGCCTGGCGAGCATCTGTTCGGCTTGATCGAGTCGGCCGATCAACAACAGGCGCCGCAACTCCAAGTACTGCGCGTGTGCGGCGTTCAACCAATCGCCATGCTCTTCGAGCGTCACGCGCGCAGCGTCGAGAGTTTTCGCCGGCCAACTCAGATCGCGCGAAGCGAGCGCCAATTCGGCCTCCGCAACGATACATCGGGCGCGAGCAACCGCTTCTTTGGGGCCGAACCCGCGGACCGCGCCGCGAATGAGCGCTTTGGCTCGCACGAAATCGCCGAGTTGTGCCATCGCAATGCCTCGTAACGCCAGCGCCGGCGGATCTTCTCGCAAGGCGACTCGTTTCAAGGCGCCGAGCGGATCCCCGGCCGCAAGCGCGCGGGCTGCGGCCGTGATCAGTGAGTCCATCGCAGGGACCTCTGAACTCTATTGACGTGGGCCGTGCCAGATTCCGCCACGCTCGTCGCTCCCATCGTTCGTTTGCGGTGCGCTAATTTATCGCAGCCGGAGCGCTAAGGTTCGATCACCCAATCGACGCGGCCGGGCGTGCGCTCGACGGAAACTCGTTGCGTGCTGGGATCCAGCTCGTAGGTGAGATAACAAACATCGCGGGGATTGCTCAACGCCTCGCGCACGAACACAGCAACCACATCCTCGCCCGGCAGGCGCGCCGACAAGGTGATCACGCCGGGCAGGAACGCCGAGCGAATCTCCGCACCGAGCGCCTGGCAATGAGCATAATTGGCCGGATCGAGCAGGCTCGTATCGGTCGCGCAGCGCGCGCGAAGGTCGACGAGCGCAGCTCCGCAGTGAACCAGATGCACGCGCCGCTCTTGCACGATCGGCTCGGAAAGCTCACGAGCCGCGTCGCTGGCCAATGTGTTCAGGCGGAAGTGATAAACCGTTTCGTAGATGGTCCCGAGCAACGTGCGCGCGCCATACCAAACACCATAAGCGCCGGCGGAGTAGCGCGAATTCGCAGGATGATCGAACGGCCACTGAATCGCGGTGGCGATGGGGTCGTAGGTCGCCGCGTCGTCGAACGGACGCGAGATGATGGGCTGCTGCTCACGAGTCGGCTTGGTGGCGAGCTCGTGCTCCATGAGGATGTCGACATCGGCCGGATCGTCGACGAGCTCCTGAAAGATGTCGATGGTGGCGCGCAGGCTGACGATGTTTCGATGCCAGTCTCCCCGCGAATCTTCCGTGACTTGATACGCCTCCGCCATCAGCTCACTGTCCGCGCATCACGTCGAGGGTCCCACGCACCAGCGCGAGCCCCGGCAATCCGTATTGTTTGACGACTTCCACCGGCGAGTGTCCGCCGAACTTGGCATTACGCGCCGCCATCCAGCCGTGCGCGAGTGCGTCGTTGCGGGGATAGAGCAGCTTCAGCGATTTGTGAATGCCGAGCAGGTGGCCGGCGCGATCCATCAGATCCCGATTCGGTGCCAGCGGCTCGCCCTGCGCGTAGCGTTGCAGGGCGGAGCGGTTTTCGCTGGACATGCCGAGCAGGGCGAGACGATCGGCCGTGCTCAACTGCCACAGGTCGAACAATTTCGAGAGCGCTCCGGCCAACACCACGCGGCGTTCGCGGGTGGGCACCGTCGGTGCGACTAACTCGGTATGCATGGCGATCCTGAGTATTCAGCTCCAAGTGCAGGCAAACTGTAGCACTTCACACCTATATACGTATAGGTATCACAACTGGATCCCGACGGCGGCGGGATTTCAGGGGGCGAGTGCGAGGTCCCAGTCGGTCGCTGCCGGGGTGGATATCTGCAGGAACTCGCGCACGAACTGCTGAGCAGGCAACGGCCGGCCGAAGAAATAGCCTTGCAATTCATCGCAGTGATTGGCGCGCAGGAAGTCCAGCTGCTGCTGGGTTTCGACGCCTTCAGCCACGACTTTGAGGCCGAGGTTGTGACCGAGCGCGATGATGGCTCGCACGATGGTGGCGTCGTCGCTGTCGGTGACGATGTCCTGCACGAATGAACGATCCACCTTGAGCCGGTCGACCGGAAAGCGCTTCAGATAGCTCAGGCTGGAATAGCCGGTGCCGAAGTCGTCCAGCGCAATCTGCACCCCGAGGTCGTTGAGCTCGCCGAGCATGGCGATGAACTGATCGGCGTCGTGCATCACCGCGCTCTCGGTGAGCTCCACTTCGAGATAACGCGCTTCGAGGCCGGTTTCACGCAGCACCTGCGCGATGGTTTGTACGAGGTTGTCCTGACGAAACTGTCGCACCGACACGTTCACTGAAACGACGAACGGCGGCAGGCCTGCGTCTTGCCACGCTTTGTTTTGCGCACACGCCGCCCGCAGCACCCACTTGCCGATCGGCACGATCAAGCCAATCTCTTCCGCGACGGGAATAAAGCGCGACGGCGGCGTGACTTCTTCATCAGCCACCAGCCAGCGGATCAATGCTTCAGCGCCGGTGACACGACGAGTGCGCATATCGACACGCGGCTGATAATGCAATGTGAACTGCTGACGTTCGAGCGCGCGACGCAGCTTGTTCTCCAGCTCCAGCCGCTCGGTGATGACCGCATTCAACTCGGCCGTGAAGAACTGAAAGTTGTTACGTCCTTTCTCTTTGGCACGATACATCGCAGTGTCGGCGTGTTTGAGCAGCGTCTCCGCGCTCGTTCCATCGTCCGGATAAAGCGCGACGCCGATACTGCAAGTGACATTGAAATCCTGCCAAGGCTGCGAGATCGCATACAACATGCGTTCGAGCACGATGGACACGGCGTCCGGCCCGCCCTGACCGTTGATCAACAACACGAACTCATCGCCGCCCAGGCGTGCGACGGTGTCACTTTCACGCACGCTGGATCGCAGCCGCTGCGCCATCGCTCGCAACAGCTCGTCGCCGACGTGATGGCCCAAACCGTCGTTGATGAATTTGAAACGATCCAGGTCGACGAACACGACCGCGAGCCGGCTGCCTGACGCCCCTGCGTTGCGAATGGCCTGCTGCAAACGATCGTGTAACAGCAAGCGATTCGCGAGCCCGGTGAGCGTATCGAAGTTGGCCTGCTGCTCGATGCGCGCCTGATAGATCTTGCGCTCGGTCACGTCTTCGACCGTGCCTTCGTAACAAACGATCTGCCCCTGCTCGTCGCACACGGCGCGCGCGTTCTCGGAGATCCAGATCACTTCGCCGGATTTGCGATACACCTGTGCTTCGAAGCCGCTCACCGAGCCTTGCGCCTGGATCAGCGCCATGAATTCCTCGCGCCGCGAGGGCTCGACGTACAGCTGATTGCGAATGTCCTTCAGCGATGTGACCAGCTCGGCTGGGCTGTCGAAGCCGTAGATGCGCGCCAGCGCGGGATTGGCATCGAGATATTGGCCGTCGACCGTGGTGCGGAAGATGCCTTCGATCGCGTTCTCGAACAAGTTGTAATAGCGCCGCTCCGCCTCCCGCAGAGCTTGGCTCGAT
Source organism: uncultured Steroidobacter sp. (assembly GCA_946478975.1). The sequence goes on along the minus strand of CAMLEO010000238.1, from coordinate 1,302 downwards.
TCCATGCGAGCAGTGATGTCTTTCGATATTCGACATCGAAGCGGCCGAGCGCACGCAAACTGCTGTAAACATCGCTCCGGACGCGCTCGCGATCGGCGGGGAACGTCAGCTGCTCATAAGAGATGCGTTTGTTGAACAGCAGGTCGCCGGCGTCGTAGCCGGTCAGGCGCCGCACGCCTTCGCTGACGAACTCCATGGTCCATTCGGCATCGTCACGACAGCGATACACCATGCCGTCGAGGTTGCCGAGCAGAGTGCGCAGCATGCGGGCGGTTTCGGCGACAGCGCCCGCTTTCCCGGGGCGGGCGCTGTTTCAGGACTTTACCACGCGATTCCGTAATCCTCGCCGTGATAAGCGGCTCCGCCCCAGAACGTGCCGTGGCGAGTGTCGAAATAAATTGCAGTGATCGGGCCAGAGTTATTGGCGGTGAACTCCAGCTTATAGCCTCGACGCACCAGGTCGCTGCGCACCCACTCCGGAATGGAGTTGGTCAGCGTCATGCGGCCGGGCACCGATTCGTGCGCGCCGAATGAATCGCGCAATTGATAGCTGGTGATGTTCGCCGCTTCGACCGCCTCCTGCACCGTCATGCCGAACTCGACCACGTTCAAAAAGAACTGCAGCAGGTTTTGATCCTGCGTGTCGCCGCCTTGCACGGCGAACGCGAGGAACGGTTTGCCGTCCTTCATCGCCAGCGACGGCGTCAATGTCGCGCGCGGCCGCTTGCCCGGCTCGACGACATTGAATGGATTGTCGGCAGCATCGAGCACAAAACTTTGCATTCGCTGGCTCATGCCGATGCCGGTCTTGCCCGCGATCACCGCCGGCAGCCAGCCGCCGCTGGGCGTGATCGAGACCACCCAACCTTCCTTATCGGCGGCCTCGACGCTGGTCGTGCCGAGCCGGAACGTGCGATCGAACTCGGCCAGCGCGGTCGGGCTCCATTGATTCGGCGGCGCCTTGCCGTCCTTGGTTTTCACCGTGTGCCAGGCATCCAGCTGCGCTTTGAAAGGATTGGTGCCGCCCTGGAACGGATACGGATCGCCCGGCCGCAGATCGGGATCGTTGCGATCTTCCTTGATCAGCTTCGCACGTTGGCGCGCGTACTCCTTGGACAGCAGGCCTTTGATCGGCTCTTCCGGCGGGAAGTAAGGATCGCCGTAGTAAAAGTCACGATCGGCAAATGCCAGGCTCATCGATTGATACAGCGTGTTGATGTAACGCGCGCTGTTGTAACCCATCGACTGCAGGTCGAAGTTCTCCAGGATGTTCAGCGCCTGGAGCATCGCCGGGCCCTGCAC
>CAMLEO010000237.1 GCA_946478975.1 uncultured Steroidobacter sp. | reverse complement strand
TCCGACAGGGAAGTCGGCCCCAGCAGCAGCTACAGGGACGTAACGCATACAGTCCACGCGACAGCGTGGACAAGGGCGGTGCGCGGCGCCGGAGGAACATAGGACCCACCAGCCTCCGCCAGCCACCACCGCCTCCGACTCTTGCTCCGACCTGACCGAAGCTGCGACTCCAGCCGAAGCCGCACCGCGAACTCTGCGGGCGTACAATCCTCAGTCCAAAGTCCCACCGGAGCCAACAAGATGAAGCCAGCCAAAGCTCTAATCACTTTCGCCCTGATCGGCGCCGTTGCCGTCGCAGGTGGTGCGTTCGCGCAAGCGAAGCGCACGCCCTCACCGAAGGGCGCGGAGGTGTACTTCATTGCGCCGGAGGACGGGGCTACGGTCAGCAGTCCGGTGACGGTGAAGTTCGGGTTGAAGGGCATGGGCATTGCCCCGGCAGGCATCACCGCCGAAAACACCGGCCATCATCACCTGATCATCGACGCCGACCTGCCGCCGCTGGACAAGCCGGTGCCGACCGACGCTCAGCACGTGCACTTCGGCAAGGGCCAGACCGAAACGACGGTCGAGCTGAAGCCCGGCAAGCACACGTTGCAACTGTTGCTCGGCGACTTCGGGCACGTGCCGCACGACCCGGCCGTGGTCTCGAAGAAAATCACGATCACGGTGAAGTGACGCGATCCATCCTGCATGTGGACATGGACGCGTTCTACGCGTCCGTGGAGATGCGCGACAATCCCGAGTTGCGCGGTAAACCAGTGATTGTGGGTGGGCTCGGCGGCCGGGGCGTCGTCGCGGCCGCGAGCTATGAAGTACGCAAGTACGGCGTGCACTCCGCCATGCCCATGCGGGAAGCGCTGCGACGCTGCCCGCATGCGGTGTGCGTGAAGCCTCGCTTCGACCAGTACAAATCAGTCTCGAACACCGTCTTCGAAATCTTTCATCGCTTCACGCCGCTGGTCGAAGGGCTGTCGTTGGATGAAGCGTTCCTCGATGTCACGAACAGCCAGGCGGCGCTCGGCTCCGCCGAAAAGATCGCGCAAGACATCAAGAGCCTGATCAAAGAGCAGACCCAGCTCACTGCCTCGGTCGGCGTGGCGCCAAACAAGCTGGTGGCGAAGATCGCCTCCGACCTGCGCAAGCCGGACGGCCTGTGCGTCGTGAAGCCGGAGGAAGTCACCGCCATTCTCGATCCGCTGCCGATCCGTCGTTTGTTCGGCATTGGAAACAAAACCGCACCTCAACTCGAACGCCTGGGCATCGTCACCCTGCGCGACCTGCGCCTGGCGCCCGATGCAACGCTGCGCTCGACTTTCGGCAAATACACCGGCCACATGAAAGCGCGAGCCGCGGGCATCGACGAGCGGCCAGTGATTCCCGATTGGGACGAGAAACAAATCTCGTCCGAAACCACTTTCGACAAGGACATTCTCGATCCCAAACAACTGCATGCCGAGCTCGCGCAGCTCGCCGACCGCACGGCCTCGCGGCTGCGAGCGCAGGGATGGCTGTCCGAACGCATCACCGTGAAGATTCGTCGGCAGGATTTCAAAACCTACACGCGCCAATGCGCCGTGCGCCCCGCCACTCAAGAGACTCGCCCGCTCGCGGCCGCCGCTGCGAAGCTGCTCGACGAGTGGATCGCCACTCAGCCTCGCGCGCCCGTGCGCCTGCTCGGCGTCGGCGCCGGCGATCTCACCGCGCAGCCGCAGCTCGATTTGTTTTCCATGCCGGAATCGAAACGCAACAAACATCTCGACGCCGCCCTCGACGACATTCGCGCCAAGTTCGGCAATGCCGCCGTCGCTCGCGCAAGCTCATTGCGCTCTCGCGAACCGCGCGAATAAACATCGCGATTGTCGGAGCGACTTACAGGTGCGCTTATGTAACGCGCCAGGCTGCATAACGATTCACATAACGTTTGTGACTTTCGCGTAAGGGCGCGCTCAGCGCGCCCGAGGCGCCATTTGTAACTTCCTTGCGCGCAGTCGAGGCGAAGGAATCACTGGCGAACGAGGCCGGCTCAACGAGCAGGCGACCTCGAGCTCAGCCGCAACCAACTGCACGCCGAGCAAGCGCGCAGTCGTGAGTCGACGCGCATCCTTGGCAGCGGCGAAGCGAATCAGATCCGGCCAGAACGCGGGATTCGTCGGCCAGCGCGGCATCAGCAGTGTGTTGTGATTCGAGGCGATGCACTTGATCTGCCACAACGGCGTAGCTGCGAGCCTTTGCGCCGTCGCGTAAGGCATTGCATAGAGAACGCGCGCAGCCATCGGATTCGTGGCGGCGACATGCCACGCATGCAACAGTGCAAGCTCACAGAATGCGTACTGCGCAGACACGCCCGTCGGCCGCGCGTAACGCTGAATCACCGAAGAAGGCGTACCTTCCGTCGCGTTGGCGCAGATCGACGCCCAGAAGTTCTCATCTTCAACGCCTAGCGAATACAGCGTGTACGGCGTCCGCGCCATCTCGGGCATCGCACTCGCCGGAACGGCGGCGAGAGCCGCGCGCTGCGCAGGCGGCAGGTGCTGCAACTGTGCCGCGTATTCACCGCTGGCGCGCTCCGCGACCAGCAGCTCCAGATAATCCAGATTGAGATCTTGAATTCGTCCCAGCAGCGCGGCGTCGAGCACGGGCGCAGCAGTCTGGACATTATGTTTCCTGCTGCGAGGAGAACGTCGCGCGGCTCGGGATTTCGTTGCGCCGCGAGACTGGACTTCAGGCATTTCCGTTTGCGTTTGTGACATCTTGCTTCCTGCGTATCGATGGAGCTGTGATTAGATCTGGGCTTTACGCGCGGGTCAATTGCGGGGCACACTACATCTAACGTTGATGCGTCAACGTAGAAATCAAAACATCCGCGCACATCACTAACGGACCATACAGGACAGGGAGACACGTCCATGCAGACGAATCACAGTCGATTTGGCAATCAGCGTCGCCGCGACGAGCTCGCGCTGCGCATGATTCAACACGAAGCACGCACGTGTACGATTCGCGCGTGCACCGGTCTTTCTGATGATCGCATTCGACGTCTGTACAAAGCTTACGCATCCGAGCACAGCGATCAGCCCGCGCGTCGTCGGCGCGGCAAGTCGCCACGGCAAATCACATTCTTCATTCGAAGCACGCGCGCGCAGTTCGAGTCGTCATTATTGGCGAGCGCGTTCGCCGCGTTTGGTCTGTTACAGATGCCGCAGGTCTCGAACACGCAAAGGCGCGCGGTTGTCGAACCGGGCTCGCTCGAATACGGCGGCTTGTTTTGTGACGCCTACGAAACGCATCAGCAGCTGCTCAACAATCCAACGCTGTCGTTCGAGCACGCGTGGTTCCTGCTGCAGCTCCTGGTTCGCAGCGGCGAACTGCACGCCGTGCGCTGCCGCCATTGCGACAGCTACTACCTGCGAGACCGCTTCAATGTGTGCCAACACGCCTGCCCCGCCTGCAAGTTGAAACACACCGGCGCGCACGCTTTGCGCGCTCAGCATCGCCAACCGTGTTCCGCGAAACGCGTCGCGCGACGGCCGCGCACCCATAACTCCACCGGAGAAAGCTCTGCGATGCGATAAAATGCCGGCATGCCGCCGCGCCCGCCCCATACCCTCGCTGGACCCTATCTCGAACGCGCCTCGCACCGGCGCAAAGATGAGGAACGGCTGCGCGCGGCGCTGGCGGACCCGTCGACGCTGTTCGTGCCGGTCTGGCAGACGCGGAATTCCGTTCGCCGTGCGGGCGAGATGTTGACCGCGCACCTCATCGCCGGCGCGGGGAACTTCATGAACGTCGATCCGAGCGAGTTCGTCTTGCTCGGCGAGTTCCGCGGCCAGCACGTGTTCGCCGTGGGGTTGTCGGGTGAACCCCCGCAGATCGGCGGTCAGCCGCTGGAGTTCTCCGATCTGCGCATGATCGCCGGCGAGTTGCCGCCGGACGAGGCGGGCCTGCTCGCATACGCGAAGGCAATGATTCATTGGCGCGAGACCCACCGCTTCTGCGGCCGATGCGGCTCACCGACCTTGGCGATCGACAGCGGCCAGGTGCTCCGATGCAGTAACGAAGCCTGCAAACTCCAGCAATTTCCCCGCACAGATCCGGCAATCATCGTCCTGGTGACAGACGGCGAGCGCGCCCTGCTCGGTCGCCAGGCAGCCTGGCCGCCGGGCCGCTACTCCACCATCGCCGGCTTTGTGGAGCCAGGCGAAAGCCTCGAAGACGCAGTGGCGCGCGAAGTGCGCGAAGAGACCGGCGTGATCGTGGACGCGGTGGACTACCACTCGTCCCAGCCTTGGCCGTTTCCCTCATCGCTCATGCTCGGCTTCACCGCGCACGCCAGCACGACCGAAATCCTGCGAATGGACGATGAACTGGAGGATGCGCGCTGGTGGACGCGCGAGGAAATCGCTCACGGCGCGGTGGCGCTGCCCATCACGCACTCGATTTCCTTCCACCTCGTCGAACACTGGTACAACTCGGCCGCCCGGCGGCCGCTGCGCGAAGAGCCGGGTGTGCGGATGTGGCAACTGCCGCGCCGTTGATTTTTCGACATTTCGCATGGCCGTGTTCATCCACCGTTGAAACTGCTGCTCTACAATCCTTTGCTATGTGCCTGCTCGTCCTCGCCTGGAAACACCACCCCCGCTACCGACTGATCCTCGCCGGCAATCGCGACGAGTTTCATGACCGGCCGGCTGCGCCGCTGAACTGGTGGCAGGACGACGCGCGCATTCTCGGCGGCCGCGACCTGAAAGCGGGCGGCACCTGGTTGGGCGTGGCCCGCTCGGGCCGGTTCGGCGTCGTGACCAACTACCGCGACCTGCAGGCACCGGTCGAGGGCGCGCCATCGCGTGGCCAACTCGTGCCGCGCTTCCTGACTGGCGCCACGTCGCCGAAGGAATTCCTGGACGATCTGCGCGGCGCGGCGCCGCGCTACTCGGGCTTCAATCTGCTGGTTGGCGGCACGCGCTCGCTGTACTACTTCTCCAACCGCGGTCCAAATGCGCCGACAGCGCTGGCACCCGGCGTCTACGGTCTGAGCAACCACCTGCTCGACACGCCGTGGCCGAAACTCGCGCGCACTCGCGAGCGCTTCAATGCGCTGCTGACCCAGCCCGAGATCGCGCCCGAAGACCTGTTCACCATGCTCGGCGATCGCGAACAGGCGCTCGCCGCGGATCTGCCCTCCACCGGCCTGCCTGAAGATTGGGAGCGCGTCGTATCCGCGCCCTTTATCGTGAACGAGCGCTACGGCACGCGCTGCTCCAGCGTGCTGTTGGTGGAGCGCACCGGTCGCACCATTTTGCAGGAACGACGTTTCGATCCCGCCGGCATCCAGAGCGGCAACTCGCGCTTCGAATTCACCAGCGCCGAGGTGCCCGAGGTGTGGTTCGAGGCCGAGGACCCCGACGAGACGGTGGCGACCGACACATCGTTCGATTCCTCGCCGGAATAACTTCGCGAGCGGCGCTCTCGTGACAGCGAGGATGCGTGCGATAGCGAGGAGCTTGCTGGTCATGGCAGCGCTGCTGCCGTGGCCGGCGCTGGCGAAGATCGAGATCACCATCCCGAACGTCAGCGAGACCATCCAGACCAACGTCCGCGCGTTCCTCAGTCTCACGCGCTACGCCGAGCGCGACGATGTCACGGATGAAGTGATGAGTCGCCTGCAACGACGCATCGTCGCCGAAACTCGCCAGGCGCTCGAACCTCTGGGCTATTACGAGCCCGAAGTCGCGTACGACGTAGAGAAAGAAGGCGAGTTGTGGCGAGTCACGATTCGCATCGAGCCGGGCCGCCCGGTGCGACTGTCCGAAGTGAATATCAACGTGACTGGACCGGGCGCCAACGACCGCGCCATTCGCGAACTCATCGACGAGCAGGAAATAAAACCCGGTCTGCGTTTGAATCACGGGACCTACGACCGTGTGAAAGGCAGCCTGGTCCGAGTCGCGAAGAACGAAGGCTATCTCGACACCAAGCTCACCAAACATGACCTGGTGATCGATCGCTTCGAGCGGCGCGCCAACATCGATCTCGAAGCCGATACCGGCCAGCGTTATCACTTCGGCGAAATAAACATCGCCCAGGATGCCATCACCGACGAAGCGATGCGTCGACTGCTGCGCATGAAGCCCGGCGACCCATACACGCTCGATACGCTGCTGCGAACTCAGTACGTGCTCGATGACACGCAGTATTTCTCTGTGGTCGACATCGAAAGCGGCGATCCGGATCCCGACACGCTGACTGTGCCCGTCACCGTCACGGCCGAGCCGAGCCGCAAACATCGGTATGCGGCCAGCGTCGGTTACGGCACGGATACCAAAGTGCGCGGCAAGTTCACATGGGACAACCGACGCGTCACCGAGGATGGTCACAAGTTCCGACTGGACCTGCTCGGCTCCTCCATCGTCAAGGATCTCACCGGCCGCTACATCATTCCGGTGATGGACATCGCGCTGGAAAAGCTGGAGTTCAGCGGCACGCTGCGCGACGAAGAACTGGGCGACACCCGGAGTAAACGTGCCGAAGTCGGCGCAGGACTCACGCAGGTGCTGGGACGCTGGCAGCGCGTGCTGCAGGTCCGGCTGTCCAACGAACAGACGACGGATGTCGACAAGACCAAGACCGAGAATTTTTATGTCCTGCCGAGCGTCACGTTTTCAACGTTGCCGAGTTATATCGTCGGCGGCCGGCGGCGACCGTACTTTTTCTCGGCCGAGCTGCGTGGCTCGCCGGAAACGCTCGGCTCGGATGCGTCGTTCATTCAGCTGCGCCTGAAGGGCGAGCGCGTGTTCGACATGAGCGACCTGTGGCATTTGCATTTGCGCGGTGAGACTGGGATCAGCCGCATCGCCGCCACATCGGATCTGCCGGCCTCGCAACGTTTCTTTGCCGGCGGTGAAGGCAGCATCCGCGGCTTCGCGCTCAACGAGCTGCCGCTCAATAATCAGGGCCAGTCGGGCGGCGCACGCAATCTCGCCACCGGCACGGTCGAAGTCGTACGCGACCTGCCCCGCAACTTTGGAATCGCGACGTTCTCGGACTTCGGCAACGCGTTCGACGACTTCAGCAAACCGAACCTCGAATATTCCGCGGGCGTGGGCGTCCGTTACAACATCGCGGTTGCAAGCTTCGGCGTCGACATCGCGCAGGCGCTGTCCGAATCGGGACGCTCGCCGAGATTCCATCTCTATATCGCGACCCAGTTTTGATGCGCACGCGGCTCATCCTGCTCATCGTCGCGCTGCTGCTGCTGATTCCGGTGGCCGGCGTCGGCGTGCTGGTGTTCACCGAAACCGGCGTGCATTTGATCGCCGGCCAGCTGTGGCGCCTGGAACGTTTCAACGTCAAGATCGACGGCGTATCCGGCACACTCGCCGGGCCGCTGCGCGTTGCTCGTTTCGAGCTGAATCATCCGCGCGTTCACGTGATCGTGAGCGACATCATGATCGAACCTCAGCTGCGCGGCCTGATGATACAAACATTGCAGGCTGGCTCCGTTACGGCACGCGAGTCGCTGGTCGAGCTGCACAACGTCACGATGCCGAAGAACGATCGGCCGCCGCGATTCCTGCCTCCGTTTCTGCGCGTCGATGCCCGCCACGTCGAGCTCTCGAACGTGACATACGTGCACATGAACGGTTTGAAGGTCATTGCCCAAACCGTTCGCGGTCGCGTCACCATCACTTCGAAGCACCTGATCGCCCGCGACTTCGCCGTCGATGCAGACCTGTTCGACGCAACCGGCAACGTGCGTCTGCGCGCAGCGGCCACGGCCGATCTGCCGATGGGCCTGGCAGGCGAAACTACGGGCCAGCTGCATCTGCCCAACAAGGTCGACCTCGATATCAAAGGCGTCGTCGACGGCACCATCGACGAGCTGAAGATCAAGGGCGACGTGCTCAAGCCCAACCTGGTCGCTGTCGATGCATTGATGACTCGCCCCGAGAACAGCTGGAAGATCGCGGGCCGTGTGACCTCCGCAAAGTTTCTGCTCGATCCGTGGCTCGAAAACCCGCCGCTGACCTTGCGCAACATCGCGCTCAACGTGGAAATGGTTCCGGACCAGATTCGCGCGCGTGGGTTCATCGGAATTCCCGAGCTCGATGAGCAGGATCTCATCGTCGACGCGCGCGGCCATTACGCCAATCGCACGATCTTTCTTTCCGCAGCCGACATTCAACTGCAGGACTCGCCGGCGACGCTGCACACGAAGGGCCAGCTGGTCTTCGACGGCTCGGCACCGACAATCGATCTGCAAGGTCGCTGGGAGAAGCTGCAATATCCGCTGCGAGGCAAGGCGATCGTCGTCAGCGAACAAGGCGACGGCACATTGCGCGGGCCGCTGCCCTACGACTTCACAGTCACCGCCAGCCTCGCCGGGCCCGATATTCCTTCCGGCGCCGGCTCTGCGACCGGCGTGCTTTCCAAACAGGACGTGCTCGTCTCCAGTTATTCGGTGAATGCGCTGGGTGGATCGCTCACCGGCGACGGCCAGCTGCAGTTCGCTCAACCGCGGGCGTGGCGAGTCACGACCAAGGCGGACAATGTCGATCCGGGCCAATTGTTCAAAGAGTTTTATGGCCGCATCAATTTGCAGGCCAAGGCGTCCGGCGTCGGGTTCGACAAGAAGGCGTCGTTCACTGCCGATGTGGCCAGCCTCGGCGGCACGTTGCGAGGCGAACCCGTGCAAGGCCGCGGCTTCGTGCAACGGGATCGCGACGGCTGGACAGTTCGCGATACGCAGCTCGGCCTCGCCGATTCGCGCCTGGCATTGAACGGTGTTTGGAAACAAACCATCGATGCGACCTGGTCGTTGCAGGTGCCCTCGTTGAAGCGGCTGATGCCCGATGCCAGCGGCAGCATTCAATCCAAGGGTCGCGCCAATGGGCCGTTGAAATCGCTGCACGTTACCGGCGATCTGCATGCCGACAAGGTTCGCTATCAGCAATGGCAGGCGGAACAACTCACGATCGATGCGGATGTCGATGCCAGCGGCAGGTCACAATCGCGACTCACTGCCTCGGCTCGCGGACTGGGTGGCGGCGAGCCGCTCATTGCGAGCATGCAGCTCAGCGGCGAAGGCACCGCGCTCGATCACCGCATTAATATGAATGTGACCGGCGCGGCCGCGACACCTCGCGACACGCCGCCGAGCGCCGAGATGCAGATCACCGGCCGCTACGACCAGAAAGTCTGGAACGCGACAGTCACAACCACCAAGCTCGAAACCGGCCAGCCGAACGAAGACATCAAGATTGCCGAGCCGGCGAAGATCGTCGCCTCGGAGAATCGTGCGCAGCTGGACAACTTTTGTTTGCTCGCCGGCAAAGGGCGCCTGTGCGCCAGCGGCAAGTGGGAGCAGAAAGGCGCGTGGGAAGGCACTGTCTCCGGTTACGAAATTCCGCTGGCGCTGCTGCTGCCGCCGGCCGGTGACGAAGCCGAGTACGACGGACGCATCGAAGGTCGCGTGCACGTGTTTGGGGGGCCGAAACAGCCGTGGCAAGCGGATGCCGGTGCGCGAATCATCGATGCCGCCATCGTTTATCGCCCGCAAGGTGCCAAGCCCGAAACGTTGAATCTCGGCACCGGCGGTCTCGCTGCCACGGTCAAGCCCGAGCGCGTCGACTTTTCGTTCGGTGTGCAGGCGTTCACCGACACCTTCTTGTTCGCAAGCGCGCACATCGAGCGCAACGGTAGTAACGATCTGATGCACCTGCCGTTGAAGGGTGACATGCGTGCTCGCGCGGCCGACGCAAACATTCTGCCGCTGGTGTTCAACGAAGTGGATCATGCAGCGGGCTTGCTGACCGCCAATGCGAACATCGGCGGCACGCTCGCTGCGCCGGAGATCAACGGCCGCGTCGAGTTGTCGAATGGCGAGCTCGATTCCTATCGGGTCAATCTCGCACTGCGCAGCTTGAACCTCGTCGCTGCTCTCGCCAACAACGGCTTGGATTTCCGCGGCACCGGTCACGCTGGCGACGGCGAGTTGCAAGCGGACGGACGGTTCACCTGGAGCGGAGGCGAGCCCAACGGCACACTGCATCTGCAGGGCCAGAATCTGCTGGTCGCGGACCTGCCGGAATATCGCGTGGTCGCCTCGCCGGATCTGCGCTTCTCGATCGAAAAGAATCGCATGAACGTGAGTGGCGATGTGACGATTCCGAGCGCCCGCATTCAGCCGAATCAGTTGAGCGGTGCCGTGCGCGCGTCGGATGACGCACGCTATGTGCACGAATCCGAAGCGGAACGGGCCGGACGCCTGGTGGTGCACAGTGAAGTGCGAGTAAACATTGGCGACGACGTGCGCGTGGATGCGTTCGGCCTGCAAGGTCGCTTGGCGGGCGGCGTTGGAACCACAGTGCACACTGGTGAGATTGCGATCGGGCGCGGCGAGTTGCGCGTCATCGACGGTCGTTACGCGGCCTATGGGCAAAAGCTCGATATCAACAAAGGTCAGCTGTTGTTCGAAGCCTCGCCGCTCGACGATCCGGGCCTGGATATCGAAGCTCGCCGCAAGATCGAAACAGTCACGGTCGGTTTGAACGTGCGCGGCACGCTGCAAGCACCTCGGCTGTCGTTCTTCTCTGATCCGTCGATGCCACAGACGCAGATCGTGACTTATCTGCTCACCGGCAAACCGATCGACTCTGTCGGCGGCAACGACACCGCTGCGATGAGCTCAGCGCGCGAAGGACTGGCTGTGCAAGGCGGTGGCTTGCTCGCGTCACAAATCGGCCGGCGGCTCGGCTTGGAGGAAGTCGGCGTGGAAAGCTCATTGAGCAGCGACGGCGCCGCGAACACGGAGCTGGTGCTGGGCAAGTTCCTGTCGCCGCGACTGTTCATCAGCTACGGCATCTCGCTGACGGAATCCATCAACACGCTGAAGCTGCGCTACACGGTCAGTGACAAGTGGATCTTCAAGACCGAGGCCGGCGAAAACCAAAGCGCCGACCTCGAGTACACTATCGAACGTTAGTAGAGCAGCGCCCTCAGCGCCGCGACCAGCGACAGCGGCTGATCGAGCATCACGTGATGATGCGACTCCGGAATCGCGATCGGGCCGCGACAGTTTGGAATCAAGCTCACGATCTGGTGTGCCAGTTCGTGCGACACCACCGCACTGTCGTCGCCGTACACATAAGCCATCGGCGTGCGGATGCTGGACAACATCTCGGACAGATCTCGATGGTGGACCTTCAAGCGTGGCCGGGTGTCATCGAACTTCCAGCTCCAGCCGTCGTCGACGCGCTTGATCGAATGCTCGGCAACGTGATTCACGATGTAACTCGGCGCGCGATTATGCGCCGGCAGCA
>CAMLEO010000236.1 GCA_946478975.1 uncultured Steroidobacter sp. | reverse complement strand
GTGCCACCAACTCGGCTATCCCCCGCTTGGCCGAAAGCAGCCCTCTCGGCTTCACCGTACGCGGCGGGGGGCCCCGCGACTGCAGGAACAAGACAAATCGCATCACCCTTTCACAGCTGCCACAACTTCGGCAATCTATCGCGCCACTGGACTTACCTGCGGGCCGCTCTCTTGGTGCCCGCCTTGCCCTAAAAAGAACAGCACTGGGCCTGCATTGGATTGCCCACCAGACTTGCAGAACTGACGAGAACACATCGGCATGCGTCGCATAGACGCCGACGACATGAACCCTGATTTGGAGTCGATTGTCCAGTTCCGGCTTATTCGGCACACCCTCGTTTCGTTTGCGCGACTCATTCATCCCTGAGGGAGCACCTATGCGCAACGATCGATTCAAACAGCGTACTTTGCAGACCGTGACGCCCGCGCTCGCACTGGCCGCGTGCACAGCTATGGCCGGTGATCGTGACGACGACGATGATTATCGGCGTTTGACCAGAGACAGCCTCTACGACCCCGGCTACAACGTATATCGGGGCACCGACCCACGCTGTTATCACGACTGGGCGAGCGCCGAGCGCGAAGGTAACCGCGTGCTCATCTGTTCACGCACCGCCGGCCCGCGCCACGCGAACTTAGGCCCTCGCCTCGCGGCCGGACTCAATCCGCTGCTTGGCCCCGGCAACGCGATGCAGACGCACTGAAGAGTTGGTTGGACAAGAAGGCATCGAAGTGGACTGGACCGAGATGTCACACGCCTCTCCAATCTTCGTCGCTACAAAGCAGTGATCTTCGCAAGCACGACGCGTGACGCCTTGTTTGCACATGGGCGCGCCGTCGATCCAACGCTTGCGGTCAACATCACGACCAGCGCTCACCTCGACGCTGCGAAGACCGCACTCAGGCATATATTCTCGCCGGCCCATTCCCTACCCGCGTGAAATTTCTAGCGACCGTGGATGAAACGACGCTGGCCACACGAAGCGCGATCCATCCGAGCCGCCGCGACTTTCACGCCGTGACCTGGTGCCAGTACTACGACGGCGGATGTTCGTGGGGTGACCACGCTGGGCCATGACGCCGCCGCGTTCACCGACGGCTCAGGCTTTCCGGGACAAGCGGCGTTCAAACAAATGGTCGTGAACGGCATCAAATCGGCAATGGGCTTGGTGCCGTTCTGCACGAACGGCGGCGGGAGAGTGGACCCCGCACCCAGACGAAGGCATCAACGCCACCAACCCCGGTAACATCGCGCTCGCATCTCTTGATCAGTCCAAACGTCGACGCATCTCCGATGATGCACCGACGTCCTCGCCGCGGCGAGAGCTACTCTTCAACTTTGAGCACCCCTTGCGATGTCTTCACAAACTTAAAAGACTTGCCGGCCGATTCCGGCGCAAGAGTATTGCTCCAAGTCAGTCCGAGCTTGGACAGCAGTTCATGGTAGAGATCTTCTGGAGGGCACGCCCCCTCCAAGACCGCACGAACAAATTGCGGCGGCGGCGAATAGTTGTGGCTTACAACATAGTGATATATCAAGTTCGGTGCCGCGTAAACTTGCCCATCGCCACCGACGACCCGAATCTCTGCCGATCCCAGCAACAACGCTTCGCCATTTCGCCGGGCGACACTGGCCTCCCGTGAGCGACATATGTCGCATTCGTGAAGGCCCCTCGTCTGGCTCACGGAGATTTTGCAAAAGCGCCAGAGGCGGTCGACAAACTGCGGATCGGGTACGGTCGTTGGGAAGTCAACTCCGCCAGCAAGCCACCCGATGTTGAGCACGTCTACATTGGAACCGATTGCAGTTCCGTAACTATAGGGCGTCAAGTCTCTAAAGTGTGTCATTGCTTCCTCACCAGAAAGGCGCAAGACAGGCGCCGCTATCGCAGAACGCTCCGATCGTTGTGCCCGGACTTTGAAGGATGCTGCTAATTTCGCCGGGTGTCATTCGGGTAATGTCGAGGACATTCACTCCTTCCAAGTGTCCGAACATTGCTACGTCTTCTTCAAAGAACGCGCGGTGGGCGAGCATCGAGCCAGACGCCTCTCCATGCACGCCGGTTAGAATATTCACAGATTCGCCCCGCATCATGGCGCTGTTTACCGCTCCGGCAAAGTCGCTGCCGACGACAGGGCCGCTAGCCGTAACGACTGTCCCGCCAGCAGAGTTCGTCGTACTGCTTATTGTGGCACCTAACTTTCCCGTCCCCCTGGCGGCCACGTTCTCCGCAAGGTTGACATCCAGCATACCCGAAATGCGGGCAACGGCAGCACGACTCAAAGCCGCCAACTCCGTCACTACCGCCGAGCCTGCAGTGAATAGTACCGACGCTACCATCCCATTGAAGTGACCCGCCGAGTAATACCCCGACGAAGTATCGACGCTGCCAATTCCGGTGACATCGCGTGCATATCGTGTCAGCCCAAATGTCAGCGCATCTCCGAAGCCGGCGAACCAGTCCACTAATTCATTGGGCGGCGTAGGCAGTATGAACGTGGTGTCGCTGCCGACCGTGGCACCAAAAGCGTTGCCATTGATGCCGTGATCTTGCACCCAATCATACGTTCCCGAGGAACGACCGAACGTCCCGGGACCGGATAACGGCGGGCCCCTCGCGGGAGTCCTCCCGCCGCTTCCGCTGCTGCCCCAGATGACAGCCAACTGCGCAGCCGCAGCCGCAAAGGCGGGCCCGCATCCCGTACCTTCCGATCCCACACAGGCAACGACCGCAACGGCGATCACCACGACCGAGGACACGATCTGCCCAACGACACCGAATGTCTTGTCGAACCAGCGGCCCGCTTTCCTGAACGCCTTGCTCACCCAGGAGTACCCGCTGGGGTCGATCAAGGACAATGGATTATTCATCACGTAGCTGTAGCGATTCAGGCTCTGCGACATCAGCGGCGCCTGAATATAAGGATCGCCGGAGATGAACCGTCCGAGATCCGGGTCGTACACTCGCCCATTCATATGTACGAGATCGACGTTGTCGAGCTGCTCGTGGAACGTGAAAGCACGATGTGTGACGGCTGCGATGTTGCTCCAATCCGCCCCCGTCAGCCCACCCGCCCACGCAGTGGCGCTGCGCCGTTTGCCGAATGCGTCATACGAGAGCCGCTGAAGGACCGCGCCGCCTTCATCGGTGATCGTATCGACACTGCCGAGGTGATCTTTGTGCAGATATCGGGTGTCATTCGCAGCGTTCGAGCGCAGCGTGCGAATCGCAATCGCCTCGCTACCGGCCATGATGTAGTGCTTGTGTTCGACGACCCCCGATGGCTTGGTCACGCGTTCATACAACGAACCGATATAGATCGTCGTCTCGGTACCCGCCGGCAGTGAGCCGCCTGCGGCCGTCACTGCGATCTGTTTATATCGCTGGCGATCGGCGCCATAGAAGAACTGACTGGAGTTGCCGCCCTTATTAATCGTGCTCGGCAGGTTGTAGGAGGTCCAGGTGATCGTCGAGCCGTTGCGCGTCGTCATATTGCCGTTGTTGTCATAGGCATATGAGTTCGAGCCCGCCGCCGTGGCCGCATGCGGGCGCACGGAGTTTGTGCCCGAGGGCGCATAGGTATATGAGCCGACGCCGGTCTTGGACGTGATGTTACCGAGCGCGTCGTAACCGACGTCGAGGTTCGGCGTTGCGACACCGTTCAATGTCGAATAATCGAGCCGGTTCAAGGCGTCGTAATAGAAGTTCTCGTAAAAATTGAGGCTGTTGTCTCTGCGCTCCGTGAGATTGCCGACCTTGTCCCATTGATAAGCGAGGTTCTGCACTTGACTTGCAGAACCGGTTTGTCGGTTTGCGAGTAATCCAGTGATCCCATCGTACGTCGAATAGGTATGCAGGCCGTTGCCCAACTGCTGATCGATCGATTGGCCGGCGGCGTTAGTCGCGACCTGCTCCCAATACACGATCGATGGCGTGTTGAAATCGCGCGTACGCTTGGGCAAACCATAGTCGTACTCGTACTTCACTTTGAAGCGTGAGCCCGCAACCGCCGAGGTACTGGTCGGATAGGTTGTGGTCTCGAGCAGCCCGGTCGTGGGGTTGTAGGCGTGATCCACGACAAAGCTCGTGGCATCCGCGTTCGTGGTGCTCGTCTGCAAGCGACCCAGGCTGTCGTACACCAGGCTTTCGGAAAACCCACCGGGCGAACTCACCGACGCCAGGCGTCCGATGTTGCGATTCGCACCCGTGCCAGTCGTGCCATACGTGAAGGTCGTGGTTCCCTCAGATTCCACTCGCGTGAGCGGCCGTCCAAGATCATCGTAGGTGAACGTGACGGTCTGATTCTTCGCGTCGGTCTGGGTATGCAACTCGCCGGTCGGATAGTACGTGTAGTTCCAGGTGCCGGTATCCGGATCGCGGGTCTGGGTCTTGGAGCCGCGAATATTGAACTGATTGCGGATCTCGTTGCCGAGCGGATCGATCGTCTTCGTCAGGTTGCCGAATTGGTCGTACTGCAGGTACGTGTTGCCGTTGGCGGCATCGATGGTTTGCACGGTCTGACCGATGGCATTCATCACCTTGGTCGTCGTACGACCATTGGCGTCAGTGAGACTGTGGGTCAGCCGGTTATAACCATAGAGCGTGCTCTGCAAACTCGGATTGTTCTCATCGATCGGCCGTTCCTCCTTCGTGGGCCGGCCAATGACGTCGTAATACGTCGCGGTGAACTTGGGCGAAAAGCCCGCGAAGTACGGCGCGCTTCGTCGTAGCACGAGCAAACCGTTCGCGTCATATTCGTAGTTCGTCGCGACAGTGGGAAACGCGCCCGAGAGTGTTTGCGACTCCTCGTAGAGCGCGCGACCGAGCGCGTCGAAGAGCTGTGCGGATTGCCGGATGAGCGCGCCCGGATTGGTCGCATCCAATTCCTGCTTCTGCACCCGATAGCGCAGACGACTGTCACCGCAGTAGTTATTGAGTTGAGTGCAAGATGAGTACGTCAGCAGCGTCTTCGTCCCATCCGGTCGCGTTTCCAACTGCAAGCGGCCAAAGCCGTCGTATTGGAACGAGGTTGTGAGCTGGTTTGGATCGGTGGCGGTCAGCGGCACCCCCAGCGCATAGTCGAACGTCTTGGAGGCCGTCTGGCCGAGCGCATTCGTCACGCTCTCCGGGAACACACCGCGGGCCCCGAAAGAGCTTTGAGTGGTTCGCGCGGTGATGCCAGCACCACTCAACGTCTCGGAGGTGGCGTGGCCGAACGCGTCGTACCCAAACGTCTTGGTGAGCGGCACGCTCGCATCTGAAGCACCGGGCTCGATCAACTGCTGGTAGACGCGACAGGCTTGCGGTGCACTCGCATCTTTGACGAATTGCACGGTGCGCGTCTTCGCGGCCAAGTTCGGCACCGTGTTCGTGACGAGCTGTTGAGAGACGAAGCCGCGCCAGCGGCAGTACTCATCGTTGCTGATATATGTATTCGTGACCAGGCTGGTGTAGCTCAGGTTCGTATCGGTCTTGTCCACCACGACCGTGTTCACGGTCAGCGGGTTGCCGAAATCATCCACCGAGTTCGTCGTTGTAGTCTCGGCGACGGCAAGACCACTGCCCGCGCCGCCGACCTCGTAGGAGGTCTGGACACTCTGTTGGACATAGGAGTAACGACGTTCCTGGTTGGTCACGCTCGATGTCACGAGATTTTGCGGCGTATAGAGCGTCTCAGAGATCTTGCTCGTACCGTTCGGCTGATAGACGTAGGTCTTGTCCACCATGCCCGTGTACGGATAGTCCTGGAAGAACTGCGTGACCGTCTTGACGCTGGTGCGCCCATCGATGCTCGTGCGTGAGCCAAAACCCTGGAAGCCGCGCCCTTGCACGTGCGCCCGGGCCTGCGCATATTTTTCGGTGACCGTGTTTTCGCCGCCGGCGCCGTCGTTCGTGGTGTAGCTCTTCACCACGTACATGGGAAACACGAGGTCGACGGCCGGGAAGACGGCACCGGTACCCTTGGTATAGACCTGGCTGTCGGTGAGCGGTGCGTAGGTGAGGGACACGGTGTTGCCGTAGCCATCCGCGATCGATTTGACGACATCGGACACGCCACTGCCGAGGTGACGACGCACCTTCCACGTTCCGTCCTTGTAACCAATGTCGAGTTGACCATCGCCGTCGACGTCGAGCGCTCGATGAGTCGCGTTGGCGTTGATCACCGGAATGTTTGTGGGAATCGCCGCCTCGAAGCCGGCCTCTGTCGCACGCATCACGTTCCAGGTGGTGGCGCCCGGATACAGCAGATCAGTTCGGCCATCACGGTCGTAGTCCGCGACCAGCGTGATGGACCCGATGTTGCCGATAGACCCGCCAGCGGTGATGCCGAGGCTGTTTCCGTAGCGAACGACGTAGCTGCGGGAATTCCCTGAGCCGCTGAGTGCCAGGTAGTCCGTGAAGCCATCGCCGTTGAAGTCGGCGATGAACGGCCGGGCTTGTCCGCAGGATTGGCCTTCACAGTCGACGAACGACCCCGAGGCAGGAACAAAGGTGCCGCCACTGGAAGTCAGCACTCGCCAGGCTACGGTGGGTGTGCACTCCCCCATCTCACATTCGACCATTTTGGTCCGCACGAGCAGATCGCTGCGGCCATCGCCGTTGAAATCGGCCTCGCGCGACCAGCCGGCTTCGGGCGCCCAGACCTCGGTGCCCGGCAAATTCATCGAGTAGACGGGCGTCGCGGCGGCGAACTGCACGACGCCGCCGCTGACACCAGTGTTCGCTCGCAGATTGAATGTTGCAACCACGGGCGACGTCCCGGACGTGGTGACATACATGAAATCGTCGCGTCCGTCGCCCGTGAAGTCGCCGACCCATTCCTTGCCCTGCAATGTATAGGTCACATTGGTGGGCGTGCTGACCAACGTGTTCGATGCCGAGTTCCATTCGAGAATCTGCAAGTTCGCAACCGCGCTGATCGAGGTGAGCAAACCCTGGCGGCCGGTCCCCGAGTAATCGATATCGAGCGCCGCATACGGCTGGCTCATCGAAGCAGGCACAAAGCCCGCATTGACGGGCGCCGCATAGCCGCCGCTGCCGTTGGCTCGCATCACGTACCAACTCGTCGAACTGCCCGACTGCGGATAAACCAGATCCGTGCGAGCGTCACCATCCAGATCGATCGGGTAGGCCGCTTCGAGGATGGCAGAAGTGCTGTTCGCTGCATTGATGGTGGCATCTGCCCACCCCGCTAAACCGTCGTACCAACTCACCATGGTCGGTGCGAGGCAGACGCCGCCGCCGTCACACTCCTGAATCGACGACAGGCGGCTCTGCGGTGAGCTGCCGGAACTGTTGTAGCTCAGCTGGTACTTGCGAACCAGGCGCCACGACCCTTGATCGTTGAAGTGCGTCTCGATTCGATCGAGCCGCTTGGTCTCCTTGGTGGAGCTGCCCGCGATGAATGCAGAGGGAATATCGCGCGCCGGACGCGCCGCCCACTCAAAGCGTAACTTGTAAACGGCCGAGCGGCCGGCGTTCACGTTGGACGTGTAGACCATTTCCGAAGGCCGGTAGCTGCCGCTCGGCGCACCATCCTCCTCATAAGAGATGGTCATGGTGTTACCGAGTGGATCGCTGACTTTATTCAGCGCCCAAGTGTGCGGTGTGGTCGGCGAGGTGCTGTTGATCGCCTCGATCCTGGAATCGGCGGTGTTGCCGTACTCCATGGTGAGTCCGTCTTTACTCTCGACGATGAAGTACGACGGGCCGGTGCTGCCAACCGCGCCCTTCGCAGTGATCTTTGCGAAGCTTTCGTACTCCGTGCCGTAGGTCGAATCGGCGGCACCGTAGGTGCCGCCGATCAAGCGCAGCTTGTTTCCATCCAGACAGTAGCTGTCAGCGGCGACGAGCAGCACGCCATTGGTGGAATTGTCCTGGGCCAGCGTCTTGCCGCACCGTTTGATTTCGCCCAACCCACTGACGAACCAGCCCACGCCGAGCAGGCCGTTGCCCGCGCCGCTTGCGTAGTTGATAGAAACCTTCGGCTGAATACCGGCGATGCCCGGCGGCACCGTGATGCCGATCGAGTAGCTCGCCGAGCCGTTATTTGCGACTGCGAACGAGCCGACCGTATGGCCGACGGCGCTCGTCGGCAGCACGCCGGTCGGCGTCGTTGGATTGTGAGTCGTGAGGCTGACGGATGAGCCGGTGATGGTCTGTGCAATGGCATTGCTGCCGGAGCTGTCGCCGGCCTGCAGATAAATGCCCGCCGCACCGTTGCCGTCGAAGTTGCCCGCGATCAATCGCTGGCCGCCGTTTGCCGACCAGGAAACATTGCTCGCCAATGCCGAGGCGGTGGCGAGCGGTGGGCCGCTGCTGTTGCCGGCTGCCAGATATGACGATCTGGCCGGGCTCCTCGCCTGAAGCAATACGTCATCGATACCATCGCCATTGAAATCACCGATGACGATGTTCGACGCCTGTGGCGACCAGTCGGCGCCGAGGTCGTTGCGGCTCCAGGTGTCGGTATCCTCGAGGGCAAAGATCGCGTCGTTGGTGCCACTCGACGCGTGCGCGATGCCGTTCATACCGGGCGGATGCACCGGCACTGGGATCGTTGGATCGAAGTCGATCATCACGAGCTTCGGGCGCGCCTGCACCAGCAGATCATCGCGCCACAGACCGTCGGCATCCTGGCCGTTGAAATTGCCGGCGTACACGATGGCGTCGCGTGTCGACCAGTTCAGACCGAGATGACCGTTGGTCCAGTGCTCGCCGGACAACACCGTCAGCTGCCCATTGGCGTCAGCGAACACCAGATAGTTGGTCGAATTGACGCCTGAAGCTGCATTCTGCGTGGCCTGCAGGAACACGTCAGCGCGTCCATCGCCCGTGAAGTCGCCCGCCACGATCGCGTGCTCGGACGCCGACCAACTCAGCGACAGATAGCTATTGCCAATTGTTTGGTGAATACCAACGAATTTTCCCTGCTGGTCCGCCAGCAGCAGGTAGTGGTCACCCGGGGTCGATCGCTGCAGCAGGATGTCCGAGCGGTTGTCGCCGTTGAAGTCAGCGACGATGACTTTGGAGATGCTCGACCAGGGAATGCCGAGATAATTGCTCGGCCACGACTGCCACGGAATGTTCGGCCCGTTGCCATCGGACCGCGCGATGCCGCTCGCCTTGGCAATATCTTTGGCGATGTACAGCATGTCGGTTTTGCCGTCGCCATCGAAGTCGCCTGGGTACAGGTCGTACTCCTGCGCATTCCATTCAGTGGCCGACCAGGCGGATGCGCTCGTCATCGCAAGCAGCATCACCAGCAGGCGCATAACTCGCATGCACGACACTCCCGCAACATCCCATGTGCGTATCATCTAGAGATCTCCGTTAGAGCGTCGGCGGGTTGAGTGCCGGGGTTTGATTGAGCACCACGCTCTGCTCGTGGTCGGCCAGAATCACCGCACCATCCAGCGTCATTTGGATTTTTGTAGCGCCGCGTTCCACTGTGACAGCGAAGGCAGCGCCTTCGGTGAGCTGTCGCAGCGTCTGAATCGTTTCAGCGCGACCGATCAGCGGTGAACCGTCGATGGCCGTGATCACATCGCCAGCTTGCAGTCCCAGTTGCGAGAACACACTGCTCTTCTTGCCAGGAAACACTTTGTAACCGTGCAGTGTCTGCTCGACGTAAACGGCGCTCGGGCGCAGGTAATCGGTCAGCGCGTCGTGACTTGCGGGCTTGATGCTTGCGACAGGCGTGCTGTTGCCACCGACGTTCAGCAACTCGTTCGAGCTGACTGCGATGGGTTTGGCTCTGTTATAAAGATCGAGACGCGCCGTACGATCGTTCTTTTTCAGCACCACGTGATCGCTGTAGATTTCTGCGAGCCGTGCGCCGTTGACCAGCATCGCACCCGCCGTGTAGGTCTGCGGATTGTCGATGTTCGTGCCGATCTGAGCGGTGCCCTCTGTGACATTGCGGCCAGGCGCGACACCGACCAGATACAACGGCAGAGGAACTTTCGATAGGGACGAATCCGTGCCCGGCAATGCCTTCACATCCGCGCTCGGGACTGCACGTGCTGCGGGGCTCGCCGGTGCCATAGGCACGGGAGTAGTTGCAATCTGGGGCGTGACAACCGTCGGTGGACTGCTCACCAGCGCGTGCAATCGCGCCAACCATTCGCTGGGCGGAAGCCCGGCCGCCCACAGCACGACCACTGCAACCACGGCAGCACCACCGAGCGACGCAAGCCGTATCCAGCGAGCGCGGGCGGAGCCCGGGCGAGACAAATCCAGATCCATACGAGTCACAACTGCGGCCGGTATTCTTGCTTTCTCTAATCGCGACTAGCGGGCCAACCCCACATACACCGGCACCAACGCAGACGAATACGTGGGCAGGTTGGCGCACGTGTACGCATCCGTGGCGTAGTACACGGCCAATTTCTTGCCGTCTGCCGCCGCTTTCGACGCCGCCGCGTACCAGGCCAGGCAGACCTCCGTCGAAATACCGCCGAGCGTCCCATTGGTATTGCAGAGGATCGTGAAATCGCCGCGCCACGCGCCGCGAATGTTCAGACTTCCTTCCGAATACAACAGCGCGTAGTCGACCAGCCCTTCACAATGAATGGAGGCGTCCGCTGTCGCCGCGCTCATTGCCAACACGCATCCCAGAAACAGCCGCTGCAGCTTATCCATGCCTCGCCTCTCCCTCGCAAGCACTTGGGGTTATCGTTGATCCACTTTGAGTGTCGAGCTTCCCGCTCAGTCGAACGTATACGTACCCACGGTCAAGATCAGAACGTTGGAGTAGTGTCGCTGGCTGGAACTCGAGCTTTCGGCGCTACGAATGAACGCCACCGGAGACTCGGCCGTATACGCCGACATGAGCAGCGCCACCAGCCTCTTGAGCTGTTCGCCGCTGTATTGGTTGGTCGTGAAAATGACGTTCGGATCCCTATCGATCGTAAACCGTACGTTGTCTTCACCCGCCACCAGGCCGATGCCTGTGATCTTGGCGTCCAGGTAGTCGACGGCATGAGCGTTCGTCGTGAACAGCAGCGCAAGCACGCACAACATCAAACCTTTCATTTTTTTCTCCCGAGATCGCTTGCCGCCGCTTAATTCGAATCGAGCGTCATCTCGCCGACGGTGCAATTCGCATCGGACAGATAGAGCGAAACTCGCGCGCCAGTCGCGAATGCATATAACAGGTCAGCCTTGATCCGATTCAGGCCGGGATGATCGGGAAGGATGGACGCATAGACCGCACCGTATCCGCTTTGCGAGACACAGTTGGTGACATCGGGCGACAAGCGAACATTGACGCCGCCATTCGAGGTATTCACCAGCCTGATCACCGTGGACGATACGGTCCAGCCCGGTCCCTGCGCGGTCGCGATCGGCGCGGCTACGAGACAGCTGGCAGTAATGATAGAGGCGGCGACGCAACGCATCCGATTCAAGGCAAGCCCTCCCTGACTGCGCAA
>CAMLEO010000235.1 GCA_946478975.1 uncultured Steroidobacter sp. | reverse complement strand
GATCTCGATCAGGCCGACCAGGTCCGGATCGAGCGACTTGAGCCACTCGGTGATGCCGTTGAGCACGCGGCTGTTGCTGCGAAGGTAGCCCGCACCGGGCACCGGCAGGTGAAAGGCCGGGCCGAAGCCGGTGGCGTAGCGAATGTTGTAAAGGACAAAGCGCATCTTGCGGGAACGGACTCACGGGTCGGGAGCGGCAGCGCCGCATTCTACCGTAGCATTATGGATTAGAATGACGCCTCCAATGGGGCGGGAGTGAGCCACGTGGGTAGCATTTCCCAACACGATCCAGTGCGGCTGTTCGTCAGCCACGCCTTCGAACCGTCGGACGATTATCACCGCGTGTTCGAATACCTGGAGAGTTCGCACAACTTCTACTACCGCAACTGTAGTAATCCCGAGCTCGACGTCAGCACCCGCGAAGCCATGAAGGACGAGCTGCGCAAGCAGATCAACCTGGCCGAAGTGGTGATCGTGCCCTCGGCACTGTACGCCCGCCACCGGGAGCTGATCGACTTTCAGTTGAATTGCGCCAAGGGGCTGGACAAGCCCGTCATCGTGCTCGAAAAGTTTGGGGTCAAGGAGAAAGTTCCAGTGCAGCTGGAAGCGCTCGGCGATGAAATCATCGAGTGGAACGAGCGCTCGATCGCAGACGCCATCCGCCGGCAGGCCCGTCACGAAGACACGGCCCGCTGGGACACGATCGAATTCAAGCTGGACTGACTGCTGTTCTAGTCTTCGCCGACTGCACGCAGCTTCGGCGCCCGTTGTGCGGCCTGGATCCGGGCCAGCACCCCCAGCATGCCGACGATTCGCACGGCGCAACCGCCGGCTTCCGAGTCGGACATCTTGCGGACGGTCGCTTGCACGGCCGTTTCGCCTCGCATCGGACGGACGCACGACATGGTCGTGGAAAGGGAGTTGAACTCATCGCGGATCTCCCGCGGCAGCTCTTCTTCATCGAGATCGGCGAGGTGCTCGCGATAGGCTTCCGCCAGGCGATGCTTGATCGGCCCGACCGACGCGAGAACCATGGTGGCGGCGAAAAAATTTTCCCAAGCGCTGCTCATGTGCAACTCACTCCCCCTATGGGTAAGCCGCTGATGAAGCGCGCGATCGGCCTAACATCGACAGACCATTCCACCACACCAACAGCACACAAATGCTGAGAAGTTACTTTAGATTGCCATGGCAGCTTTTCTACGGCCGCTCAAGCAACTAGAGCCGGAATATACTCCTGCGACTTCGAAAGGCAACCCGCTGACGGCCATTTTTTGGCGAGCCGCGGTAGATTCATTTTCACTGTGGTCGCTTTGCTTAGGTGATGCTCCGAAGTGCAGCCACGCTATGCGCGGCCTGCATCGCTTTGGACGCAACTCTCTATGCACGCATCCATCTAAGTGAACGGCGCGTTACATTCGTAGCACGCGATTTTCTGGAGCGATTCATGGCAACGGGTTGGGCCGGCGACGGCGCCGTACAAGATCAGATCGACGCAACGGTGAAGGACGCGATCGAACGCGCCAAGAGTCAGCTGCCGAGCGGGCCGGGGCTCACTCATTGCGAGCACTGTGGCGCCGAGATTCCCGAGCCTCGGCGCAAAGCCATTCCAGGCGTGCGCCTGTGTGTTGCCTGCCAGGAAGCCGAAGACAAAGAGGCGGCCACGTTCACCGGCTACAACCGTCGCGGCAGCAAAGACAGCCAGCTGCGTTAGGGATCGGGCACGGAACTGCGCTCACGTTCCGGATCGTCCATCCCTTCGAACAAATCTCCGTTCGCCGGCGGCCGCTTGCCGAAGCCGCAGCCGAAGAATCCCAGGCCGATCGCACAACGCTCGCCGATGCGCACGTACGGCAGCCCGCCGCTGAATCCCGATCGAGGTGCGGCCCAGTCGAACTTCCTGGTCTCGTGATGGCACGGGGGCAGGAACGACTTCGGCGCAGCGGACGGATCGCATTTTCGTTTGTCTTCCTGAATCGCCTTATCCACGACCGCCGCAGCCGCCTGCGTCGCTTGCGCGTTCCAATCGATCGTCTTTAGCGGCGTCGATGGTTCGGGTGCGGTTGATGTTTGCTCCTGCGCCGGGATCACCGTCGGTGCGATCACCGTCGGCGTCGCTGAAACACTCGGTGCCCGAACCGGAGGCGCAGGTGTCACGCGTTCTCGTGGCGTCCGTATAAAGAACAAAACACTCGACTGCTCGCCGTAGACAACTTTGCGCACCAGCGGCTGGCGAATCCACAGCAGCAGTAAAAGAAACAAGCAGTGGAGGGCGAGTACCGCGACGAGCACGATGAACCGGCGGCTGAACCACTCTTGTGTCATCCCTTCTGAGACTCGACGCCGCTACGCGAGTTGCAGCTCTGGATGCATCGCCGTGTAGCGCTGCCTGCTCATTTTTGAAAACCAAAGCCGTGTATTACGCGAAATTAATGCGACTGTTTGCTCGATGACGACCAAGGACGAATGAATACAGCGATCGCGGCGAAACTCGTACCCCAATCCAATCTCAGACCGCTGGTCGTACGCTTCGGCTCCATGGGCGACATGGTGATCTCGTTGGCGTTGATTCACGCGCTGCATAAACGCTTCAACGCACCTGTCGATGTGATATCGAGCGGCTCGTGGACGCGGCCTTTACTGCAGTCGCAGCCCGGCGTCGGCAATCTTTATCTGATTCGCTCGCGCAAGATGCCGTATGCGTTCAGCCCCGAACAATGGCAGCTGATACGCACACTGCGTGAGCGCGGCCCGTCGCCGACGTGGCTGTGCGATCCCAATGACAAATGTCGCTGGCTGATTGCTCGTGCCGGCATTGCCGATTCGCAGGTGCTCGATGTTCGTTCGATGGCGCCCATGGCCCGCGAGCACGCAGTCGATAAGTGGCTTCGATTCGCGGCTGCCTCGCCGACTGCGTTAAGCGGTTCGGTGAATGCAGTCAGCAAGCTCAGAGTCCCGCCATTGATCATTCCAGAGGCATGGCGCGCCGATCTCGATCAATGGTTGCACAAACGCGATCTCATCGATCGACCGCTGGTGCTCATTCAAGCCGGTAACCGACGCACCATGAAATGGGGCCGGCCGCGTCAACGCGCTTCCAATACCAAATATTGGCCCGAGCAGCGCTGGGCTGAAGTGATCGATTCGATCGCCGAATCGCAGCCGGACGCCGCGATCCTGCTCATGGGCGTGGCCCAGGAGTCGGCGCTCAATCGCGAGATTCTCGATTTCACGACCACGCGACACGCTCACAATGTCGCTGGCGAGTTGCCGATCGGCAGGCTGCTGGCGCTGCAGGAACGCGCGATCGGCATGGTCTCGGTCGATACCGGACCCGCGCATTCAGCCGCAGCCCTGGATTGTCCGCTGGTGGTGCTGTTCGGCAACGCCAGCATGGATTTCTATGCGCCACGAAGCCGCAGCGGTGCCGTCATTTGCCTGCAAGAGCGCTATTTGGGCGAGCCATCCATGCTGGCGATCACGGCAGACCAGGTAATCGACGCCTGGAAGAACTTGCAGGCTGGCCAGCGGGATGCGTGGATGGCCAGACGTGCTGGTTGAGGTCCCAGGACGCCTCCTGGGACCCCCGTCCCTAAGGCGCATAATGAACCTTATGTTAAATAACATGGGCATGTCCTGGGAGCCAGCTCTCAGGAGATTCGCGGGCGGCGTCTCTTGGGACGGAGATTCTTTCCAGTGGCAACGGCCGACTTGACGCGTTCGCTCGCCAGATCATTCCGAAGCCGCTGAGCATTTCGCGCAAAAAAATCCGCAATGATTTCCAGTTGGCGGGTGTCGTAGCGCGCACACAGCTTTTTCAGCGAGGAATTGGGCCTGCCGAAACTTCGACGCGCTTGCCTGATCGCCTTCTCATTCGGACTGACCAGGATGCGTCGGCGGTCGACACTGTCCGCTGCTCTTTTTATATAGCCTTTGGCAACGAGCCTATCGATGAGGTTGGTCACGGAAGCGGTCGCAAGGCCGTTCTCTTTGGCAATGTCACTTGCGCTCATTGGACCCAGGCGCTGCAAGAGAAAGAGAGTCTTGTAGGCCGTGGCATCCAGGCCCATGTCTTGCGCCACCCAGGAATGGAATAGCACGACAGCCTCGCTATGTGCGTTCAAGGCGGCCGCAAGCTCGGCGAGGAGCGTTTCATGGTGTTTCTTGCTGCTTTCCGCCCGTGACATATGAAACTCCCGATTCTATTGCGAGCCGCCGTAATATACGGCAAGCCGTATCCGGGCAAAGGCGCACATGAAGACGCCGTGACGGCGAGCGGCGTCAGCATGCCGGCACTGTTTCGTTTCGATCCTTGACAGCACTGTGCTGATAAATTATTACGGCGTGCCGTAATATAAGATCTGTCGACTGTCTTTCTCGGCAATCGTTCGCGGCGTAAGGAGACGGAGCCATGTTGGACTATGCACGCGGCGGCACGAACGACGAGAAGGCAGCGGGCAGCTCCGGCGAATCATTTACCGGGGACAGCGTCGCCGCGCCGGCTCTGAGTACGCCGATGCTCATGCTCTGCGGTGTGATGGTGACGGCGATGAGCAGCTTCTATCTGCTGCTTTCCGCGATTCCCATGCACGCGGTCACGCTGGGAGGTGCGTCTGCCGCAGGCCTCGCAACGGGCGTGCTCATGGCGGCAACGATTATCGGAGAGGTCGCGGCGCCTCGATTGATCGCGCGCCTGGACCGCGTCCCGGTGCTCGCCCTATCTCTTGTGACCATGGCGCTGCCTTGCCTGATCAGCTTTTCAAACCAACTGTCGTTGGTACTCGCGAGTTGCGCGGCGCGCGGACTTGGGCTGGGCGTGCTTCTCGTAGCGGCAGTTGGATTGGCGACCTCGCTGGCTCCGCCAAGCCGCCGTGCCGAGACGCTTGGCATTTATGGCATGGCGTCGGCTATCCCGGCCATCGCGTGCGTGCCGCTCGGACCCTGGGCGTTGAATTATCTGGGCGCGGTGCCCATGGCTGGGATCAGCACCGTACTTGCGTTGGCAGGCCTTGTCGGTGTCTTCGCGCTGCCAAAGATCTCGGTGCGCGAAAGCAGCGAGGCACAAAGCCATGAGTTTCCCGCGCTTCGCCGTATCGCTTGGCCGTCCGCAGCACTCGCTGTCGGTGCGATCATTGTCGGGGCGACCATCACCTTTCTGCCCATTGCCCATCCTGAAGCCGGGCGCGGCGCGATCATGCTTGGAATGCTGTCGCAAGGTCTTCTGGCTGCCCTCTTCCGTTGGCTTTCCGGCCGTCCGGTCGATCGTTACGGACCGCACGGCTTCGCGATTGGCGGCGTTGCAATAGCTGTTGCGTCGGCCCTGCTTCTGGTCTTGTCCGGCAGTCCTGCCGTGATCGCGGGGATGGCGCTGAGCGGTATCGCGTTCGGACTGCTGCAAAGCGCGACGCTCGCCCAAATGATGAACCAAGCGACGCCAGCGCAGGTCGACGGCGCGGGCGCGTTGTGGAACGGTGCTTATGATGCGGGCCTGGGTATCGGCGGCCTGATGTTCGGGGCGTTGGCCGCCGGCACCGGCTACTCCGCAGCCTTCTTCCTAACAGCAACTTGCCTCAGCGTGATCGCTATTCTCGTCTTCCAATTCTTCGAGAAGCAGCCTCCAGCATGTTGAGGCGGGATCTTCTTCAGACAGGCGCAAGTGCTTTCATCGCCGCAGTCATTCACAGCGCCGTTTTCGCTAAGGGAGTGACGAACATGACAACAATCAAAGGGCAATACGCTTCGGTCAACGGGATCGAACTCTACTATGAGCGTCACGGAAACGCAGAGCCGTTGATTCTGCTTCACGGTGGACTCGGCACCATCGACGAGATCTTCGGGCGGTTGCTTCCTGCGCTTTCCGCGCGCCGTGAAGTCATCGCGCTCGAACTCCAAGGTCATGGACACACAGCCGACAATGGTCGACCCATGACCTATGAAGCCATGGCCGACGATATCACCGCGCTGATCCAGGCGCTTGCCCTCGGTCCGGTCGACGTAGCAGGCTATTCCGTCGGAGGAGGTGTTGCGCTTCAACTTGGTCTGCGCCATCCGCAGAGCGTGCGCAAGCTGGTGGTGATTTCGGCGCCGCACGCAACCGACGGCTGGTTCCCTGAAGTCATTGCCGGCACCTCCGCCATGGATGCTGAGGCAATGAAGCAATCCAATTGGTATCGCGCCTATCTCAAGGCGGCGCCGCGACCGGACGATTGGCCGCTTCTAGTTCGGAATGTTTCGAAACTCATGGTCTCCAAGTACGATTGGAGAGACGCCATCGCCAAGGGACTCAAAGCGCCGGTTCTTCATGTCGTCGGGGACGCCGACAGCATCCGGCCCGCTCATGCGCTGGCACTTTACGAACTGCTTGGCGGCGCCAAAGCCGACGGGTTCGCCATGGGACGCCCCGCGTCGCGACTCATGATCATACCCAACACCAATCATCTCGAAATACTGGACCGTTCTGCGCTTGCGCCGGCGATCCTCGATTATCTTGCCAGCGCGGATGCGCCAACCACTGCGTTTACGATCGATCTCAAAGAAAGGATTTGAGCCGTATGAAATATACCTGGCTTGGAGGAGACCGTAGAATTCCGCGGCTCAGCCCACTTCACGAAATCGGAGGATCTCACCATGCACGCCGCAGGCTATTTCGAGGTCACCCTCGCTCCACAAAAGCCCGATAATCCGCAAGCACACGCCGCTGCCCTTTCGCGCCTGTCCATCGACAAACATTATCACGGCAGCATCGAAGGAGTGGGCCAAGGTGAAATGCTGGCTTGTGGCAATGGCAACCAGCACGGCGCCTACGTCGCTATCGAAAAAGTCACGGCCACGCTGGATGGCCGCAGCGGCACCTTTTCTCTCGTGCACCATGCAGTCATGATCCGCGGCGTGCCGGAACGCTGGACGATCTCGATTGTCCCCGAGTCCGGCACGGGGCAGCTCGCGGGAATCAGCGGTACGCTGACAATCACGAATCGTGAGGGCAAACACTTCTACGAGCTGCAGTACATGCTGGCTGAGC
Source organism: uncultured Steroidobacter sp. (assembly GCA_946478975.1). The sequence continues at coordinate 4,423 of CAMLEO010000235.1, read as the reverse complement.
AGTGAAAGCTCCGTCCTCTGAGATCGAGCGTCACGTATATTGCTTGTACCTGCAGGTGGGCTGCTCAATACTCGATATTGATCGCTCGTTATAAACGCCAAAAGGAGTTGGCAATAATGAAAGCCCTGATCGCATGTCTCATCATGCTTTCGACATGGGTATACACGGACGCCCATGCCGTGGTTTTTCCCGTCAATCTCGATACGGGAATAGTTACAGACAGCTCCGGCTCGGGAACCTACTGCGGGGTGACCAACAACCAGTTGCCGGGAGGTCTTACTCAGACTTCCACCGTATTCACCAGCGGCGGCGACGTGTCCTGGGGCACTAACGCGTACAGCTATCAGCTCAGCGCCGACGCCACTGTCGTATGTACCACCGTATTTTGGAACCGCTCATCATTCGGGCAATTTTCCGGCAGCGAGCGAGTGATGATCGGAGGTTATCTGGTCACGATCAATGTGACCGGCAACTATCAGTACGGCACCTACTCGGGCGCGCTGTTCCCGAAGTATCAAGTGCTGGGCATCGATTACGCACCGCCAGGTTCCAACAGCTCGGTCAGCTACAGCGCCAACTTCGTCCGAGGCGCCAGCACGTCCATCGGATCGAGTTTCAAGGATCAAACCACAGTAGGCATTTCGACCAGTGGGAAATACAGCATCGGGGCCGTCGGTGGGCAGCTGGATACCAGCCTCACCAGCCTGTATGCCCAGCAAACTGACTTCAACACGACGGACTCCTGGAGTGTCACGACCACGGGCGGCGACATCATTCGGGGCCCTGCGTCGTCGGCCGCCGGAATCGATCATGATTACGACATCGTGTGGATCTGGCTGAATCCGGCAATCAATATAACGTTGACGGGCCCGGCAAGCGTCACCTGGAATGGCTACGCGTACAACACTGCAGATCCCGCCAATGAGATGGATGTGCTCTATCTCTATGTGTACGAGCTGAAAGATCCTTCTCGGATTCCGGCGAACGTCGCGACGCGCCTGGCACGGAGTTGGGATACATCCGGCGTCGGAGGACTTACAGCCGCGGACTACGCGTACATCCTCGCGACGACAACCCCGTTTGCTGCCAATCCTGCGTTCGATCCGAACACCGATACTTCGGGGCGCTACTCGCCCGAGCCCGGCCAGACCTTCAACTATCTGCCTGCCCCTCCGGGCGGGCAGCCCGTGACGCAAACGTTTTCGACGACCACCCAATCGACCAGCACGTCCGGCAGAGGCTCGGAAATCACCCGCAGCGTTTCCATCTCCATAGAGAACAAATTCACCTTCGTAACCAAGGCGGAGGTCGCTTTGAAGCTGACCAACACCACGACTACGGTGCAGAAAAAGAGCGAGTCCCAAAGCACCACCTCCGGCCAGACAGCGAGCTTCTCAATTACTGGTCCGCAGGCCTCGGACAATTACACAGGACCCACGGCGATCCAGATCTGGAGAGACAACATTTACGGCTCTTTTATGTTCTATGCGACGCATTAGCGCGAGCGCGCAAGCATGGGAGTGACGCAGCGCATGGAAGTCCGCCAGTCCGGCCACACCCGGTAGACAAAGCAACGGCATACCGCCGTTGCGAGTGGCAATCCCTAGTTGCGTTCCGGGGATCGGAGGGAGTGTTATAAGCGCCGTTACAAACAACGGCGGCGGCCCGCGAGCACGGCAGATGCTCGCAGAGCCGAAACAGTGTGTGCACTTCGAGTATCGAATGATGCACATAGGGGCACTGGCGCAAGGCAGCGCATCGACGATGAGACAGCAATGGAATCCCGGAAAGTGGCTGGTGTGTTTACCGGCCGGGAGGACGGGGCAATCTCACAAGTCTTGCTCGAAGCCGGCTGGCAGAGCGAGTTGCGTGAAGCCGCATTCGATGAATGTCACGTCGGCCTCGCTTCTTTATCCTCCTGCGACCCCGGCTGGCTCGCAAAGATTCGTCACACCATAGCCTTGCACCGGCACATTCCCTGGATTGCGATCGTCGATCCAGGCGTGATCGATCGCGACGCCATTCGCGAGTTCATCGCGATCCACTGCATCGATTACCAAACATTGCCGCTCGACAATCAACGATTGCTCGCCACATTGGGACACGCTGTGGGCATGGCGCGTCTCGTGAAGCGCGAGCCGGCGTTGTGGAACGGCAGCGGCCGCGAATCGATCCTCATCGGTCATTCGCCTGCGATGAGGGAACTGCGCCGGGACTTGGTGAAGATCGCAAGCGTAGATGCCTGCGCCTTGATCACGGGTGAGACAGGGACCGGCAAGGAGCTTGCCGCGCGCGCTATTCATCAGCTCTCCGCCCGACGCGACCGCCCGTTCGTCGCCATCAACTGCGTTTCGCTGCCGCCGTCGCTGATTCATGCGGAGCTGTTCGGATTTGAGAAAGGCGCATTCACCGGCGCACATCAGCGCAAAGTCGGTCACATCGAAGCCGCCCGCGGTGGCACGATATTTCTGGACGAGGTCGGCGATCTGCATCCGGATCTGCAAGCGCTGTTGTTACGTTTCCTGGAAGAGCAGGCCGTGCGGCGCGTCGGCGGCCGCGAAGAGATTCACGTCGACGCCCGAGTGCTGGCGGCAACGAACGTCGATCTCGAATCTGCGATCAAGCACGGCAGGTTCCGTGAGGATCTGTATTACCGGCTCAACGTGCTTCGCGTGAACACGCCGCCGCTGCGGGAACACAGCGAGGACATCGAAGCGCTCGCCCTCACCTTTCTGGATCGATACGCCGACGAGAATCGCACCAAGCTGCGCGGCTATACGAGATCGGCATTGCGCTCGCTCAGGGCGCACTCGTGGCCAGGAAACGTTCGCGAGCTGGTGAATCGCATTCGCCGCGCCATCGTGATGTGCGACGGGCCATTGATCACGTCGCACGACCTGTGCCTGGACGTTGAGGCACCGGATCAGCCGCTGTTGAGCCTGGACGCTGCCAGGTTCGAAGCAGAAAAGAACACCTTGCTGGCAGCGCTGCGACAAACAGGATGGAACGCTCGCAAATCTGCCCACCTGGTAGGCGTATCGCGTGCAACGTTCTATCGATTGCTGGAGCGACACGGCCTCGCCGCCGAACATTCCGGCAGCACCATCGCGCTGCACGCGCCGCTCGAAGTCGTCGACGCTGCGTCCACGTCGGAAAGCGTGCACTAACCTCCCCGCCCTGTTTGTTTGCTCTGCCAGCGCGGAGCTCGCGTCTTCTTTTTCCATATCGCGTCTCATCGTTGAGACCGGTGATTCCTGCATCAATCTCGTCGATAACGCATAACAAACATCGCGCGCGTCTCAGCCGTGCGACGCGAGCCACGCCACCGCAGGGCATCGTTTATTCAATTCCTTTCGCGATCAACGCTCTAGCGTGGTGGGTACGCAACTTGCTCTCTGCCAACGCGGGTGCGCGCTGCGCACCGCGAAGACCAACGCAAATCTCATCGCATAAGACCAAAGGGGGAGCCATGAGCTCGCATTTCCAGACCGCTGCGGCGGCAACAAGGATTCGCTCGTGTAGCGCTAGTTGTATCGATACGCTGTCCAGACTTCGGTTCAAGCCATTGCTGCTGGCATCGCTGGCGGCAGCGGCGCTGACACCGAGCCTGGCCTCGGCGGTCGACGTCGACACGCTGGGTCTGTTCGAGCTCGATGCCAACGCGACCGACAACTCCGCGGTCACCGGCGACGACTGGAACACGCCTCCCGATGCGGGCAGCGCCATTCAGTTCACCGGCATCCTGCCGGACCTGGGCGGTGCGGGCGACAAGATCTTCGCCGGCAACAACAAAGATATTCAGGACATCACCGCCTGGTCGCACAAGCCAGGGCCGCTGACCGGTCCTGACAAGAACGACATCACCGACGCGTATGCCGCGGCTTATCAGTCCGGCGGCTCGACGATCGCGTACTTCGGCGCGGATCGATTTTCAAACGTCGGCGATGCGTTCCTGGGCTTCTGGTTCTTCCGAGGCAACGTCACCGCCAACGCAGATGGCACATTCACGGGCACACACACCGACGGCAACGGCATGTCCGGCGGCGGCGATGTGCTGGTGCTGGTGAACTATCCGCAGGGGGCGAACGCCTCTCCTGAGATTCAGGTGCTGTACTGGGAGACCTCGTGCACCAAGGCTGCAAACAATAATCCGCAGCCGGGACAATGCGCAGACGCCAATCTGCTATTGAAGGCCAAACAGACAGGTGCCCAGTGCAGTGGCTCGGTTGCGAATCAGGACTTCTGCGCCATCACCAATCCGGGCGACACGCCCGCGCCCTGGACGTACACGCCGAAATCCGGAACCTCAGGAACGTTTCCGTTCGAGAGCTTCTACGAGGGCGGCATCAATCTCTCGATTCTCGGCAGCAACAGCTGCTTCAGCAGCTTCATGGCCGAGTCCCGCTCCTCGAAGGAATACAAC
>CAMLEO010000234.1 GCA_946478975.1 uncultured Steroidobacter sp. | reverse complement strand
CGATGAATCGCGGCGTCTCGGCCGAGTCCCGCAAGGCCTCTCGCAGCCGCTTGACCACCGCATTCAATCCCTGGTCGTACTCGACCAGCGTGCCCGCCGGCCACACCTTCGCCTGCAGTTCGTCGCGCGTAACCAACTGCCCCGGGCGCTCCAGCAGTATTGCCAGCACAACGAACGACTGATGCGGCAGACGGATTTTCCGGCCGGACCTGAACAGCTCTTCGGTGCGCAGATCCGCTTCGAAGTCCTGGAAGCGGATGCGACCTGGCGCCGGCGGCCTTGCAAGCGTCGAAGCGGGTTGGCTGTCAGGCGCGTGGCGCACTTGAAATAGTCATATCGGACAACGGGATGGCGTGTCAGGAAAATGTAATCCACGTATCCGGCCGAAGCAATTGCGAAAGCTTTGCCGGTTCTTTTCCATCGCCACAAACAGACGATGGCAAAGGGGGATCGCCGTTGAAGACGCACAAGCTGGCGCCAGCTGCGAACGAATCCACGTCGGCGCGCGTGTACTCGAGCCAACACCGGCCTGCGAGTATGTTGCATAAAGTGTCGGCCGTGGCCGCTCGCCGCGCCAAACCCGTCACTCGTTTTCATTTGAAGACCCGCCAGCTCGCCTTCCTCGTGCATCTCGACGAGGAACGCTGCCTGGCCCGCGCCGCCGAGGCGGCGGGCCTGACTCAGCCGGCCGCTTCCAAGCTTCTGCGCCAGGTCGAAGTCACGCTCGGCGTTCAGCTGTTCGAACGGCAGCCGCGTGGCATGGTGCCGACCGGTTATGGCGACATCCTGGTCCGCCATGCGCGCACAGCGCTGTCGGAGCTCGGACAGGCACGCAAGGAAATCGCCGCACTCCGGTCCGGGCTGTTGGGTAAAGCCGCCATCGGCATGGTGCTCGATCCCCACAACACCCTGCTGGCGCGGGCAGTCGCTCAGCTGAAGCAGAGCCAGCCCGGCGTCATCGTGGCGATCGAAGCCGACAGCTGCGGCCCGCTGGTCCAACGGCTGCGACAAGGAGAGCTCGATATCGTCGTCGGTCGTGTGCTCGACACCGCTCGCGCCGAGGACTTGATGTATGAACCGCTCGCTGCGAATGAGCTCTACGCGGTGATCGCCGGTGCACAGCATCCGCTTGCGGGCCGCAAGGGACTGCAGCTTTCCAATCTCGTCGAGCAGCCCTGGATCCTGCCGCCGACCGGCAGCCTGCTGCGCGACAAGCTGGACGGCTTGTTTGCACAAAACGCCCTGCCGCTGCCGGCGAACATCGTCGAGACCACATCGGCGCTGGTGATCAGCAGCTTGCTGCGAGAGAGCACGATGGTTGCGGCCGTGCCTGAGCAGAGCCTCGCATCGACGTGCAAGGCCGGCGATCTCACCCCGCTCATCACCAGTATTCCCGTGGGAGCGAGCGCGTTCGGGCTCATCACCCGTCGCGATCATCAGCTCGCCCCCGGCGCCCAGCTCATGTTGAAAACACTGCGTGAGTTGGCCGGCGCCGCCCTGCCACTGTCGAACTAAGCAATAACAATGTTTGAAACCAATCGTCGCGACCTGCTCCGCGGCGCAATCGCGCTCGGACTTCATTCCCTGATTTCATCGAACACGCTGGCGTCCGGATTCTCCGACAGCGTCGGGCCGCGCGAGCGGCTGCTGCTGGACTTCGGCTGGAAGTTTCAGTTCGGCCACGCCAACGATCCGTTGCGCGACCTCGGCTTCGGCGGCGACCAGGACGACTTTGCGAAGACCGGCGCATTCGAGTTCGCCACCCAGAAGTTCGACGACACGAGCTGGCGCTCGCTGAACCTGCCGCACGACTGGGCCGTCGAGCTGCCGTTCGTTCGTGACGAAGCGCTGCAGAGCCATGGTTATAAACCTCTGGGCCGCAACTATCCCGATACGTCCGTGGGCTGGTATCGACGCACGTTCGATATTCCCGCAAGCGATCTGGGCCGGCGCATCGTGCTGGAATTCGACGGCGCCTTCCGCAACACGCTGGTGTTCGTCAACGGCGCCTGCATCGGCCGCAACGACAACGGCTACACGCCGTTCCGCTTCGATATCACCGACTTCATCCATTACGGCGCTCGCAACTTCCTGGTCGTGCGCGTGGACGCCACGCAAGGCGAAGGTTGGTTTTACGAAGGCGCCGGCATCTACCGCCACGTGTGGTTGACCAAGACCGCAGCGTTGCACCTGGGTGCTTGGGAGAGCTGCGTCCGCACGGAAGTTGACGGCAACTCCGCTGCGCTCTCGCTCACCACCGTAGTCGAGAATGAAGACACGACTGTGGCCCGCCCGACGGTGCACTGGAAGGTTGTGGATGCACAAGGCCGCACGGTCGCGACCGCTCAATCCGAATCGCAAGCGGTCGCGCCCGGCGACAAAGTCACATTCACAGCTCGCGCGACACTGCCCTCGCCTGCGCTCTGGTCGCCCGAGACGCCGAATCTTTACTCCGCCCTCGTCTCGGTCGAGCTCGCCGGCCGCACCCTGGATGCTGAGCGCATCACCTTCGGTGTTCGTACCATCGCATTCGACGCCGACCAAGGTTTTTTCCTCAACGGCAAGCCGGTCAAGATCAAAGGCACCTGCAATCACCAGGATCACGCCGGCGTCGGCGCCGCGCTGCCCGATCGGCTGCAGTGGTATCGACTCGCGATCCTGCGAGACATGGGCTCCAACGCCGTCCGCACCTCGCACAACATGCCGACGCCGGAATGGGTCAGCGCCTGCGATCGCATGGGCATGATGATGATGTGCGAGACGCGTTTGATGAGCTCCAGCGCCGAAGGCCTCGCGCAGCTGGAAACCATGATCAAGCGCTATCGCAACTCGCCGGCCATCATTCTGTGGTCGATGGGCAATGAAGAATGGCAGCTGCAAGGCACGCCCGAGGGCGAACGCATCGTTGCCAGCATGATCCGCCGCTCTCAGCAGCTCGATCCGACGCGCCTGTGCACGGCTGCGGTGAACGGCGCATATGGCCCAGGGATTTCGCAAGCGCTGCAGATCGAAGGCTTCAATTACAACCTCGGCGCGATCGACGAGTATCGCCGCGCTCATCCCAAACAGCCGCTGATCGGTTCGGAGACTGCGTCCACCCTCTCCACGCGTGGCGTGTACCTTACCGACAAGATGCGCAACTGGGTGAGCGCCTACGATGTCAATCAAACATCGTGGTCCAACCTCGCCGAGCAATGGTGGAAGTTTTACGCCGCGCGCGAGTACCTCGCCGGCGGCTTCGCCTGGACGGGCTTCGACTATCGCGGCGAGCCGACGCCATACGGCTGGCCTTCGATCAACTCGCAGTTCGGCATCGTCGATATGTGCGGCTTTCCCAAGGACAATTATTTCTATTACCAGGCCTGGTGGGGCCGCGAGCCCGTGCTGCACCTGTTCCCGCATTGGAACTGGCAGAAAGGATTGGGCGAGACCGTGTCCGTCTGGGTTCATTCCAACCTGGACGAAGTCGAGCTGTTTCTAAACGGCCGCAGCCTGGGCAAACGCAAGGTCGAGGCGCTCACGCACCTTGCCTGGGATGTGAAGTACGAGCCCGGCGTGATCGAAGCCCGCGGCATGAAGGACGGCAAAGTCGTCATGACCGCAAAACGAGAAACCACTGGAGCGCCGGAATCCATTCGTTTGACCGCCGACCGCAACGAGATCGACGCCGACGGCGAAGACATCGCCATCGTGCGCGTCGAAGTGCTCGACGGCGCCGGCAGAGCCGTGCCGACGGCGGACAATATGATCAAGTTCAAGATCGGCGGTGCAGGCGCCCTGCTCGGCGTCGGCAATGGCGATCCCAACTGTCAGGAGCCCGATAACAAACCGATGCGCAGCCTGTTCAACGGCCTGGCTCAGCTCATCGTCCAGGGAACGAAAACGCCTGGCGACATCGTCATCGAAGCGTACACGGAAGATTTTCCGGGACCGAAGCTGCCGACCGCGCGCCTGTCGATCGCTACTCGGAAAGTGAAGCTGCGTCCCGCAGTCTAGCGATGAAACCCTCGTGCGTCGGCATCGCGTGAGCGGTCTTCGCCACCACGTCCTTGATGTGCCGGACGAACTGTCGCAGCTGCGCCAGCGGCAGCGAATCAACCAAGGGGTCGTAGCCTGACGGCACGATCCCTTGGCCGAGCATCACGGCGATCCAGCTGTCCTCGGTGAACAGATCTTCCTGCCAGCGCAGTACGCGCCCCTTGGAACGAAACAGCTGCATCTTCTGCTGCAGCGATTCCGGCACATCCATCTCACGGCAACGTCCCCAGAACGGCGTGTCGTCGCGCTCGGTCGCTTTGTAATGCAGGATGATGAAGTCGCGGACGCGCTCATATTCCAACGCCGTCGCCTGGTTGTAAGCGTCGATCTCCACTTGTGAGAAGCCGCGATCGGGAAACAGCGCCAGCAGCTTGGAGATGCCGGCCTGGCCAAGATGAATGCTGGTCGATTCCAGCGGCTCGATGAAGCCGCCGGCGAGGCCAACGGCGACGCAGTTCTTGTCCCAGAATTTCTTGCGCCGGCCGGCCACGAACTTCAGCACTCTTGGTTCGGCGAGCGCCTTACCGTCCAGCTTGGACAAGAGTTGCTCCTGCGCCGCTGCGTCGCTGATGAAGTCGCTGCAATAAACGTAACCATTGCCGATGCGATGCTGCAGTGGGATCCGCCAGCGCCAGCCTGCAGAGTCGGCAGTGGAGCGTGTGTACGGCAGAAGCGCTCCGCTGCTTTCGCACGGCACGGCGACAGCGCGATTGCACGGCAGCCAGTGACTCCAGCTCTCGAAGCCCGCCTGCAATGTTTGTTCGATCAGCAGACCGCGGAAGCCGCTGCAATCGATGAAGAGCTCACCAGCAACGTCGCGGCCGTCAGCCAGCAGCACGGAGTCGATGAAGCCGTTCTCCGCCTTGCGTTTGACCTGCACGATCTTGCCTTCGACGCGCACGACACCCCGGCCTTCGCTGTATGTGCGCAAGTAGCGAGCATACAAACCAGCGTCGAAATGAAACGCGTATCGCAGTGACGCCAGCACGGAACTGCGATCGCCGCCGGGCCGGGCGAACCGAGCCAGTCGTGCGGCCACAGTGCATAGGTTGTAGTCGCCGAGCTCGCCCACATCCGCATCGCCGAGCTGCGCGAGCTTTCCCCACAATTGGTGAAACTTGATGCCCTGCGCGTCGACACCGAACGTACCGAACGGATGGATGTAACGCGATCCCACTGCCGACCAGTCGACGAACTCGATGCCGAGCTTGAAGGTGCCCTGCGTGTTGCGCAGGAAGTCATTCTCGTCGATGCCCAGCATCGCGTTGAATTGCAGCAAGGTCGGAATCGTCGCCTCGCCGACACCCACCGTGCCGATCTCTTCAGACTCGATGAGCGTGACCGACACACCGGCATGCGCGATCAAACGCGACAGCGCAGCTGCGCACATCCAGCCTGAGGTGCCGCCGCCAACAATGACCACCGAGCGAACCGGGCCGCTGTTCGTCCCGCTGCCCTCGGTGGCGTGCGGGGTCATGCAACTTTGGCCGTCGGGCCGAAATCGCGCGTGCGGAGCATTTCGATCAGCTCGCGATTGCTCGGCAAGGTGCGGCAGGCATAGTCGACCTGGCGCCGGATCTCGGCGAAGGCTGTGCGTGCCTCGTCGTAATATTTGAACACACCGGCTTTGGGCCGCAGGTCGGTCGCGAAGCCCATCCCGTACAGCACGTACTGCCAGCTCGCTTCGGTGAAGATGTCCACGTTCAGATCGATGTCGATCGATCCCGGCGGCCGGAAACGCCAGCGGTCGATCAGCTCTCGCAACGAATCCGGTGAAGTCGCAGCGTCCGCGTTGTCGCACCAGAATCGGGTGTCCCGCCGCTGCGTCAGGCTGTAATGCATCTTGATGAAATCGCGGGCGCGCTCGTAACGTTTCAGCATGATGGCGTTGTACTGCCGCGCGGCCGTTTCGAGCTCGCCGCCCCAAGGAAACAAATTCGCCAGCATCACGGCTGCGACTTCGACGAAAATGATTCCGGTCGCCTCCAGCGGCTCGAAAAAGCCGCTCGACAGGCCGATCGCCACGCAGTTCTTGTGCCAGTTGATCTCGCGATAGCCCGCTTCGAATTTGATTTCGCGAGGCTCGACGGCCTGGCCGCTCGGGCCGAGATAGTTGCGTAACACCGCCTCAGCCGCGTCTCGTGAAGAGTGCGCCGAGGAATAGACGTAGCCGACACCGCGTCGCTCGCTCAATCCGATGTCCCAGGTCCATCCCGACTCGTGCGCAGTTGAAATCGTGTATGAAGGAATCGGCGACGACGCCTGTGCATACGGGACCTGCACAGCCAGCGCCGTGTCACAAAACAAAGTCGGCCGGCAGGAGCGAAAGGGAATCCCGAGCGTTGCGCCAATGAGTTGGGCTCGAAACCCGGTGCAGTCGATATACAAATCGGCGCTCAGCGAACCATTCGCGCGCGCATGCACCGATTCGATCGATCCACCTTCAGTCAGCGTGACGCGTTCGACTGTATCGACCACATGCGTCACCCCCAGATCGATAGCCGTGTTGCGAAGGAAGCGCGCGAGCTTCACAGCATCGATGTGATAAGCGTAGTTCAGCGGCGCCGTGAAGTTCTCGTGCGTGATGAGCTTCGGCGCTCGATGGGCATCTGCGGCCGCCTTCTGCGGTGTGTTGACTTCATCCCAATTGATGTCGTCGCCGGCCACGCCGAGCAGCCAGTACGGCAGCAGGTCCAGCCCGCCAAAATCCTGCGTCACCTGAAAGGAATGCAGATAATGGTTGTGTCGAGGCGTGCCCGGCGGGTGCCGCCAGCCCACGAACTTGGCGCCCTGCTTGAAGGTCGCATCGCATTCGCGAATCAGCGCGGCTTCATCGATGCCGATGCGACGTAACGTTTTGCGAATCGTTGGAAAGGTACCCTCGCCAACGCCGAGGATACCAATGTCCGGCGACTCGACGAGGGTGATGCGGATGCCGTCCGGAAGCTTGGCTCCCAGCGTGCGCGCGAGATAGGCGGCGGTAATCCAACCGGCAGTACCGCCGCCTATGATGAGAATCCGCTTCACCCCTACTCCGCTGGCTGATCCTCAGAAGTTATAGCGAGCGCTGAGATTAACTCTGCGATCGGACACGAACCAGCTGCGGATTGTGCTGCCGCCGGGGTAGCCGCCCATCAGCGTGCGCGTGATCTCGTTCGTCAGGTTCTGCAGTTCCAGCGACAACGACAGCTTGTCGTTCGGCCGCCACGTGGTGCCGAAATCGAGCTGACCGTACGCATCGCCATAGACCGGCAAGGCGATGTCGCTGTTGACCGAGACGCCCGGCGCGGAGAAGTAGTTGTAACTGCCGTTGGTACCGTTGCTGTTGGTCGATTGCAGGTACTTGCTTCGCCACGACCACGCCAGCCGGACGGACAGCGGCCCGCGCTCGTACATGGCGGTGAGGTTATAGTTGTTCTTCGACAGGCCTTGCACCGGCGCATCGCTGTGCTGGATGCCGTCGATGTCGAAGTAAGTGTCGCCCGGGTTCTTGCTGTCGATGTATGTATAGTTCGCTTCCAGGCCGAGCCCGTCCCACGGCGCCGGCAGCTTGTCGAAGAACATTCTGCCGCCGAATTCGGCGCCCTTCACAGTCGCCGATTTGGTTGCATTGAAGTAGTTGCTGCCTTCCGCGACATCGGCAGCCACTCCCACTGTCGGTGCGGTATAGATGAGCTGGATCGGCTGGCGAACCGCGCCGTACGTGATCCAGTTGTCGATCGACTTGTGGAACAGCGAGACATGCCCCGTGAGCGAGCGATCGGGGTACCACTCCAGCGACACATCGCTGTTGTGAGAGATGACCGGCTTCAGGAACGGATTGCCGGAATCCGTGGTGAAGCGCTGGAACAACGGCGGCAGGCTGTCCCCTCTTGGGTTGGTGATGGTCGTCACGCCCAGCGTGCCCGAGGCCTTCAGCGCGTTGAACGACGGCTGATCGAGCGTGATGTTATAAGCCAGGCGCAGCTGCACGGTATCGGTGGGCAGGAAGTTCAGGTTGATCGACGGCAATACGCGCGTCGTCTTGGTCGAGCCGCTCACCTTCGCCGCGAGGCCGGCAATGGAATAGTTCGTGCCGTTGCGTTCGAACGTCTTGGAGTCCTGCGAAAAGAAACCTTCCGATGTGTTCTCGAACTGCACGACGCGCGCGCCGACGTTACCTTTGAGCTGCATTCCCAGGACTTTGCGCTCGCCGCTGTCGAATCGGGTCAAAGCGTACGCCGCCGTCGTTTCGGTGCGGCTCTTGGTGACATCCCAAGGCTTGAACACGAACGCATCGCCAGCCGTACCGCCGTAGACCGCGTGATCGCGCGTCGGGTCCATGCGAGCCGTCATCGCCATGCTCGGCATGAGCACAGCGCCGGGCAGATTCACATCGCCGCGGAAGAAATCATCCCAGGCGACGAACTGAGTATCGCCCGGCTGCGATTGATTGAACGGCACCACCGGCGAGCCGTTCCACCCGGCGCCGAGAGCAGTCCAGTTGAAGCCCGAATTCAGGTCCGTCTCGGTGCGGTCGCCATAGCGAAGGCCGGTTCCCAACGAGCGGAAGAAGCCGTCGTCCGACAGATGAATGTCGAAGTCTACGTTGGCCGCAAACAGATCGCCGTCGTTGTCCTGCAGGTTGTCCATCACCGCCGACCAGTTGGTCGTGGCCGGATTGGCGAGATTGTTGGGTCCCGGCGGCAGGTGAACCTGCGGCAGGTCGCCGCTCAGGTCGATCGAGAACGAGGTCGGAAACTGAATGTTTGGAAACGTATCGTAGCTGCGCCGGCTGTAGTTGGACTTGACCCATTGCACCGCGCCGCTCACGGCCAGCCGCTCCGTCGGCTCCCAGCGAGCTTCAGTGGAAAGATCGAGCGTGTCGCTCTCGATATAAGCTACGCCGGTATTGCCGCCCGAATTGATGCTCGCACCGTTCGGCTGGAACGTGCCGGTGTCGCGCTGGAACACATTGTCGGACCGCACGAGGAATCCGCCGCTGTCGAAGGTGCTGGTGGCGGGATCCACGGCCAGTGTCTGGCTGGTGGAGAACAGGCCATTGCCGGTGCGCGTTTCGTCGTACTTCGAATAGAACGCCAGCTGCGTGAGCGTCAGCGTGTCCGTCGGCGCCCACTGCATGGCCACGTAAGCACCGCGACGTTCGCGGTTGTAAGCATCGTTGCCGAAGTCGTAGCCGGCGGGAATGAATCGATCCTGGTTGCCGATGCGCGTGCGCTGGAACGGCTCCATGCGGAAGAAATCCGCGTTCGAGGAATATTCGTTATAAGCGAGGTCGGCGAGAATGCCGAACCTGCCGTCGCCCACGTCCCAGGTCTTGGCCGCGAGCATCGAACCGCCCGGGCTCGCATCGTCCGCCAGGTCGCCGTAATTCACATTCGCCGACAGGCTGACATTGAAATCGCCGTTGAGATCGAACGGCCGCTTGGTGCGCAGATCGATCTGGCCGCCCGTGCCGCCTTCGATGAGATCGGCCGTCGACGCCTTGTACACGTCGACGGCCTGCATCAGCTCCGGTGTGACATCGCCCCACGAAAGGCCGCGACCGCCGCTGGCGCTGAAAACTTCTCTGCCGTTGAGTCGGCCGGCGACACCGGACAGGCCGCGCACCTGGACACCGGAGCCTTCCGCCGAAAAGTGATCCGGATCGCCGAGAGCGGAGAACCGAACGATGGAAACACCGGAGACTCGCTGCAGCACTTCAGTCATGCTGTTGTCCGGCAGCATGCCGGCTTCGTCTGCAACGACCGAATCGATGATCGACTCGGACTGTCGCTTGCGATCGGCGGCGTTTTCCAGTGCTTGCCGTCGGGCAGTGACGACGACCTGTTCGAGATTGTCGTCCGCCGCGCGCGCGGTGATCGGCAAGGCGATCGTCATCACGACCATCGACGCTGTCGCTACCGTGCCGGCATGCAACGCCGACCGCACGGCCGTGGCAACTGGATTCCGCAAGCTCATGTTCAGCCCCCAAGCAATGACTTATGTTCTGGGGGAACTGCACGTCAGCTCGGTGCAGGCACGCTCGCCCGACGCTCCCCGTGTTACCGCTACCGGTTCCGTGATAGCGACATTGAGTCTAGCGTTGTCATTTGTCGGGACTAATGAAAAAGCCGCCGGCAGACATGCCGGTTTTTGTATGCCTGGCGCGGCAGCGAAAGCATGAATCACGGCCAATTTTTCATTGGTCGCATGCGAAGGTGGGTGCTACGGTGCCGCTGGTTGGCGTGCCGGGCCCCTGCGCTAGCGGTTTTCCCCCAGATTGCCCGAGAGTTCCGGGACCCGGCATCCGACTTGATCGGTGCAACCCGCTTAGAGCTGCCGCAGCTTGGCGAGGAACTGCGCGCGACGATCGACGTAAGACGCCGCACTCTTCAGCAAGCCGGCGACATCTTCATCGGACAGCTGGCGCGCCACCCTCGCCGGCGCGCCCAGGATCAGCGATCGATCCGGAAATACTTTGCGCTCGGTTACGATCGCGCCCGCGCCAACCAGGCATCCTTTGCCGATCACGGCGCCATTCAAAATCACCGCCTGGATGCCGATCAACGAGCCGTCGCCGATGGTGCATCCGTGCAGCATGGCTTGATGACCGATCGTCACATTCTCGCCGACGGTGAGCGCAATGCCTGGATCGGTGTGCAGCACCGCGCCTTCCTGCACATTCGAATTCTTTCCCAAACTGATGATGTCGTTGTCGCCGCGAATCGTGGCGCCGAACCACACACTCACGTTCTCGGCCAGCACCACGCTGCCAATCACGCTCGCATTGGGTGCGACGAAAACGCTCTCGTGCACGGATGGGATGCGATCGCCGTATTGATATATGGGCATGACCAGAACGTCCGACTATTGCGCCGGCTGCTGCTTCAAGTAGGCGATCACGTTGGCGATGTCCTCGTCGCTCGCGATGCCCGGAAAAGCCATCTTGGTGCCGGGCACGAGCTTGTCCGGCCCATGCAGATATTGCGTCAAGGTTGCTTCATCCCAAGTCAGACCGGATTTGCGCATGGCTGATGAATAGCGGTAACCCGGATGAGTTCCGGCAGCGCGGCCAACGACGCCGTTCAACGCCGGGCCGATATTGTTCTGAGCACCCGCTCCCACCGTGTGGCAGGCCGAGCACTGCGCGAACACCTTCGCGCGCTCGCATCGCCTTCAGCATGTACGGAAGAAACAACGGCCAACGCCAATCCCGCCGCAAACGTCGCTCTGTTCACTTCGTGCCTCTTTCAACCATCGACCAGCCGCCCCGGCCGCTGCAAATACTGATCTTTCAAAGTATCGGCCAGGCGATACGCCAGCGCGCCGACCGGGCCGGTCGGATTGCGCCCCGCCTTCTGCTGGACCGCGCTCGACCCCACCACGAACACATTCGAAACATCCCAGGACTGGAAATATTTGGTCAGCGCGCGGGTCTTGGGATCGG
>CAMLEO010000233.1 GCA_946478975.1 uncultured Steroidobacter sp. | reverse complement strand
CGGAAGGGGAGGGATTCGAACCCTCGAGGCTCTTGCGAGCCTGCCGGTTTTCAAGTCGAACGACTCGCACTTTTGCGCAACGTGAGCGCACGTAATCGCAAATTTGTCAGGTACTTACAGAGAACGTTCTGAGCATGTTTCTCCGAGGTTTTGGAGCAAATGCAACCGCATTTGCAACCATCATCAACCCGGAGTGTCCACATGCAACTCGACGATCTGCCACGCCTCACGGACGAAGAGCGCGCCGCGCTCGATGACTGCGCCGCCATCGCTGGCGTTCCCACTGGCGCACCACCCCTGCGGCGCTGTTCTGACTGCCGCCTCGATCTCGGGGATCTGATGCTCGCTCTCGGACGCTGCCCGCTGTTCGGCCAGCGACGTTTGAACGTTGAGAGGCGCTGCGCGAGCTTCACACCGAAAATTGCGTCATTCGCTGCCGCGCCGCTTGCTGGTGACGCCTCGATGCCGTTCTGGGTCCAGGCCATGCTGTTGGTCCTGACAGTGGTGCTGGTCCTTCTGCTGCGGTACTCGTGGAAACTAGGCAAGGCCGAGCGTGCCAAAGCTGCTGCGCTTGCTGAGAGTGCCGCTGCCGGCGACAACGCTCTCGATCAAAACGAATGGAACGCCTACCAACAACACGGTGAACCTCCCGCGGTCGCGTCGAAGCCGGTCTCTCGCAACCGCCATCCCGCCCGAAACGCAATGAGCCGTTCGAAAAAACGCCACCTGGCGCCACATTCGAGCGCGAGCAACTGAGTTCCAAAAGCGCTCGCCGCCGGTGTTGACGCACCGACGGCGAGCTAACCACAACCTTGATCCAGGAGATCAAAGTCATGGCTACTCGCCATTCTACCGGGTCTGTCCCGGCGTTCCTTCTTTCAAAGCCTGTTTCTCCCTCCTTTCCCGTCCGACCCACTGTCATTCGCGGCGAGCTGTACTTCGCCGTCGGCGATGTCGCATTCGCCGACTTCCGGCATGCGGCCTGCGCCTGGTCCGCGGCCGAGAGCCATCGCCTCGACATCGCCGAGCCGACTGACGCCCTGCATCTGAGCACTGGAGGTGACGCGTGAGTGCCGCGAGGGGCTTGGCGAAGCCTTCAATCCCCGCCACGTCCGTCACGCGCCTGCCGCGTCAAAGCGAGGCACCGGAAAAGCACATCCCAGAACTGCCCATCTCGGTCAACTACGTTCTGAACGATATCCAGAACAGGCTGCTGCAGGTGAAGGGCGTCTTCGCCAGTGTCTACGCTCTGGCCGAGCACAACGACGACAGCGGCGACGTGCGTTACGCGCTCGAAGCGGCGCTGGAGCTGTTCGAATCGACCATCGAGAGCGTGGAACCCATCAGCATTCGGCGGGAAGCAGCACAGCGGGAGGTGCATCATGGATAACGTCACCGCTGGGCGACTTCCGGCTCCACACGACTGCATAGAGATCCGCGTCGAAGAATGGCCCAATGGGTTCGATGTCGAATACTTTGCACGACCGCCAGAGCTTCGCGGCGCCGGCCTCGTCACCCCATACATGGAAGGCAAGATCGTTCGGCAACGGAGCGGCATGCAACTCGATGAACAGCGCCGACGCTTCAGGCTGTTTGCGATCGATCGATTCCCAAACCCGCCAAAGCGTTTGCTGTGGGAAAGCGGCGAGCGGATCAGGCTGCGCTACTACGGCGTCTGCCGCAACGTTGTATTGAGCCTGCCAGGCGTGCGTGCGCTGTATCCGAACGGCCTTCCAACGCAGGAGGAACGTGACGAAGCGATCCGCAGAAATCCGGCGCCCGGCGATCGCGTGTGCGGATCGTTGAGCGCCCGGGCGTGTGCCTACGCCGATCAGGTTGGCCGTGTCGTCAGCCGCGAGCGCGGCATCGGACGTCTTCAACGGTTGATGCGATGGCACCTGATCGATGGAACCGTGATCGCGCCCGATTGGGCGTGGCTCGTTCGGGAGCGACTGGCGGGAGGTGCGCGATGAAACGCCGTAACACAACGTTGCAGACGTGCGTCACCCAGGAGTCGCAGCAGTCGAAACGTCAGGAGGAACTGAAGGGCGCGATCGATATCGAGATTGGCCAACTGCACAAGACGCACGCGCTCCTGGTCGCTGTCCAGTTCGCCGCGAACCACGATTGTGACTTCGACGTGAGCGATGCGCTCGCCGTGATCCGAGATCGAGTCGAGGAATCGATTGATCGGCTCGACCAGGCGGAGGTGACACCATGATCAAGGCAGAATCACGCGTGTACTTTCGCGCACTCGGTAAGCACATCGAGCTACTACGCAAGCAGATAGGCATGACGCAGGCGGAGCTCGCCCGCGCCATCGGCGTTTCACAGCAAACCGTGTATGCGTATGAGATCGGCGACCGGCGCGTGTCGGTGCTGATTGTGAGCAAGCTCGCAAGGGTGTTTGAAATTCCGGTCGAAGAGTTGATAGGCATGAGAAAAGTGCCGCGCCCGGTCCTGCGACGCTTGTCGCCGGCTGGTGTGCGGCACGCGGGGCGTTATCAAGCGCTGAGCAAAACCGAGCAACGCTTCGTGAAGAAGATCATGGATGTGCTACTGGAGCGAGCACACCCCGCGCCAAACTGAGCGCACTCCCGAACGTGTGCCTTAGCCCCGGTGCTCGCGGCCGGGGCTATTTCGTTGCGGCACGCATACCTTTCCCTCAACCCACGCGTGGTATCCCTCTATGCTCACCAAAACGCGACCATCTGGGGCTTTCTTCCAAACTGCGCCTTCCAGCCAAACACCTCCTGATCGTTTTGCAGCGACAGCATCAACTGTGTAACCAGTCAACTCGCAGAAGCGCTTTACGGTCACCCAATTTACGGGAAGCACGATCATGTAAGGCCTTTAAAGCACCGTGATCCTTGATCTACTCAATTCGCCCCAAAATACCTCTCAATCGGCACGTCGATGACGCTCCACGTCGAGCCTTTGAACTGAGGATCCATCTGCCACTGGGACATTGCCTTAGTCTTGGGCAACTCGCCGCCGCTCTCGGCCAGGATCTCACAAAAGGCATCAATCGCATCGTGCGCGTTCGCGAATGCTTCCTCAGCGGTATCGCCTGCACTGAAGCAGCCCGGCAGATCCGGCACCACAATGCCGAATGCTGTCTGATCCGTCCCCGGCTCGATTGCGATCGCAAATTTCATCGGGCCTCCCCACTTCAGCCACCGCGTCTCCGTCAATTCCACCAGACTGAGGCGACCGCCGCCAGTGCCAACAATAGCGGCGCAGCGGCGGCAAGCATTTCAGCGCGGGGGATGCTCACGCCTTGTCCTGCTCCGCCTCATTGCCGTGCTTCGCCACGGGTGGCGATTCCGCGAGATCCGAGACTCCGTGCTCATAGCGTTGCTCGCCTTCATCGAGAGTTGCCGATCCGAAACGCAGGCCGCCGCTCGGATGTGAGTTGCTGCCGAATGCAACGGTGGTCGTTTGTTTGCTTCTGGGCATATTCTTACCTCATGCGTTCAGATCGATAACCTGAACTCGATAAAGCGCGAAGACGCTGTGATCAGACTTGTCGACGGAGACAAAGACGTAATCGCCGAGGTTTCCAATCGCACCACTCGTGATCTCCAGCACGCCACTGGCGTTGGTCGTTTCGTTCGCCGCCTTGTAAAGCGTCGCCTCGTCGTCGCTATTCGCCCGCACCGAGACAATCAGCCCCGTGAGATTCGCGGCGAGCGCGCCGGTATCCGTGTCGCGCAGCGTTAGGCGCAGGCCATTGCTTCCAACGTTGCCGGCGGCCTCGAGCTGATCTGAGCCGAATTCCGTTGCAGCGAGATCGCCCGAGGCCAACGATGCTTCAGTGTAATCAAGATACAAATCCCACTGGCGCGTGGCGCCCGTATTGATGATCGCACTGATGTCGGAAGGGAACGTCGGATACAGATCCGAAGGATCGCTGTTCATGTACGTCGGGAGCCCCGACGAGTCGTTTTGACCTTGGACGACGACGACGCCGCTCGTGCCAGGTCCGGCAGCGACCGCGAGAATGTATGTTCCCGCCGACAACGACTGTCCGGCAAAGTTTAACTGCTTCAGCGCATGCGTGGACGTGCTAGAGATCGCTGCCGACAGCACGGAACTCTGATAGACCAGAGCGCCGGAGTTCGTATAGATCGCCGCTTTCAGATCGTTCGCGTTGGCGGTTGTCTGCTCTCGGCACCACACGCCGATGTGATTCAGTGTGCAATTGACTGGGATGGTTACACGCCGCAGAACTGCCTGTTGCGGATAGATGCTCCACTCGCGTCCGCCGCTTGGGGTTGTTTGTCCGACTTGCGCCATATGTTCACCGATTATTGTTCTTTTAGGTTTGCCCGCCGCCGCTGGGAGGTGATCGCCGAAGCGAAACCAGCGCGCGGGCTTTCGCGGTTACTTGGTTGGACACGGTGACTCACGACTAAAACCGTGTCCGCCTATTCGCTTTCGCGCCCGGGCGGCCCGGGGGAACAAATGTTTCTTACGCGCCCGGATTCTTGTAGACGCTTCGGTGTTCGACGAAGCCAGCCCCGAAATCCAAACGAATCTTGAATTCAGTGCCGTCCACATCGAAGCCCACGCGCGTATCGACCACCGGGCCGTTGTCACCGGCAAGCCTTGCGACTTCCAGGCCGTCATATCGACCCGGATCTCCAAACACATACCACGCAGTAGTTGACACCGCGTCAAGGCGCGGTTCGACGATCAACTCCAACTTGCCATTGCCGAAGGGGTTCACGTCGTCCGCCTTGGTCGCTGCGATCTCGGTGAGCAGTTGCTCGGCCACTGTTTCCTTGCTGGCGGGTACAATGAGGTATCGCGGAACCACATTGATGACGCGACCATTCAACGATTTTTGCAATCGCATCGCAGCTCTTGCCGCGCCGAGATTGGTGACGGTGATCGCGCCGCCACTGGCGGCGAGATTGCCGTGATCAGCATGGAAAAGCGCAACGCTGTCGCCCATGATCGGGTTCGACACGAGCAGGTCGACGACAGTTTGCGCTTCCAGTTCGCGAGCCTCGATGCCCATGCGCCGCGGCAGGTTGGTGAACGCGCCGAGGTCATCGTTGATGAGCGCCTGTCGAGTGATGCCGAAGATCTTTCCATACGTTTGGAGCTTCCACGCTGGCTGCGCGGCCTCAGTGATCGTGCCGCGCTTGAACTCGCCGTGCTCGCTGACCTTCTCCAGCTTCGGCGCGTCGCCGATGGCAATCGGATAACGTGCTCGGAAATCTTGCGCGGTCACGGACCGGCCAACGCGCAACACACCGGGCTCGGCCGCTTCGAATGCCCGCAATAGTTCGCGGCCGACCGCATCGCCGAGCGCCAGCGCGAAATCGCTCGTACCATGCAATCCACCGAGGGAGCGCTCGATGATCTGCGAGGCGCTCATCATGCGCGTCGACACGCCACGGACGTGCAAACATTCTCGTGCCAGTTCGACGAGCGAACGCCCGATGTACGGATGACTTGCGTCACTCGGTTTGTGCGCGGGATTCACCCTTGCGTGAATCGCCTCGCCAATGGAGCGCGCCAAGAATTCGGGCTCATCGTAGCTTCTGTTGCTGAGCACGGCGTAGTGCGATCGGCACTCGGCTCCATGAGGAAACATCGGCGACTGCGTCCGGCGTTGCTCGACCGCCATCGTATCGACGATGATCTCGCGGGCTTCGCGCAGCGGGATTCCGTCGCGGATCAGTTCCTGTGCGAACGAATCGCTCAGGTTGGCGCGGCTCACCAGGTCGATGATCGTAGAAACACGCTGGCGCTCGCCGCGAATGGCGCGTGCTTCACGCGAAGCCGGATGATAGCGACGCACTTGCTCGTCAGCGTCGTCGGTTACCTCGTCGCGCTCGATGTCTTGATCGTGCTCCGCGCCGGTCTCGTCGATCTCTTCTCGGGTCTGATTCTTGTTCTTGTTTTTCATTGTCTGACCTTTGTCACTTCTGCCGATGCCGACGTTCAAATCCGCCGGCGTTGAAACGATTGATACTTCTTGTGGTGCCCAGCGAGTGGCAACGAAACGTCGGGTATCCTTTCCCTCGGTCCATTCGCTTTCTTCGATCATGCAACCGACCGAGAGGCCGGTCACAATGCCGGCGGCGATATCTGCAGCCAGCTCTTGCGCCCGTGCTTGCTGACCGAGCACGAGCTCGCCGCGCAGCTTTTTGATTTTGCCGTCGCGCTCGATGCGCAGCTTCTCGACGATGCCGATGTTGACCTTGCTGCGGTCGTGCGATTCGATGACAGGCAAGGGAGCGCGTGACAGGTCGATCGCATTCTTGTCGTGCGACAGGACTTCCTCGAACTCGCCATCGAAATCACGGCGCACGATTGGCGCATCGCTGGAGATCGACACCGAGAATCGAGACTTCTCGCCGTCAGCTCGGCGCTCGATCTCGAGGTGTGCAGTTCGCGCAAACGAGCGTGAGCCTGACTTTGTTCTTGTTTTTTGTGTCATAGCCTTGATGCAGATCATTGCGCGTGAAATCGATCCTCGCAAGCAGGTTCGCTTTCATCCGCGGCGTCGATGCAAGTGAGGATTCGCCAAAGTTGCGTCATGCTGGTCGGCACACTGGGGTCGATCGTTAGCACTTCCACCATCAACGCGGTGAGGCTTCCAGGCGGCGGCGGACACCGAACGTAGTAGGTCCATAGTCGAATCACTTTCAGCAGCTCGGTTCGAATGCCCTTTGCCTGATTCCCCCATGGAGAACCGCCGATGAGCGCGCCGGCCTCCCGCAGCAGACGATTTCGCGTTCGCTTACGCTCCGGGTCCGATATGGCAGCCGTGGCCAGATCGACCACCCACGCAGCGAGATCACAAGGAAGCGCCTGGCGCGCGTTGAGAGTTTGCACCAGGCGAACTAAATCTCTCGGGCCGTCGCGCATTAGTTCAGAACTGCCGGCTGCTGAGCGGATATCGAGTCTATCCAGACCTGTAGAGCTGTCGTGTCCGCAATCCTGACGCCGATCTTCGGCAGGGTGCAGATGAACTCTTCGGCGGTCATCGGCGTGTAAAGCGTCCAGGCGCGCAGAGTCAGGTCATACACGCCGCCGCACTGGTGTTTTGAGCAGTAATGGGCCAGTAGCGTGCCGCATGCGGATCTGATTGTCCGCCGCGGATCGGCCAGGCTATCGGCGTGTGGCGCACGGGGCTGGAAGATGTAGGCAGTGTCGGTGGTTGTCATGGCAGGCACGTCAGTTGAATGGGTGTGGATGTTTCAGGCTCGATGTCGGAAATGTCGCAGATGTCGGATGCGTAGAACTGATCAATGTCGGAAGTGAGATCATCGAGCGCGTCTTTGATCGTGCCTTCGAGGATCGTTTGGATCTGCTCAGCGTCGGTACATGCGGCAAGCGACTCGGCGACGCTCGCTGGAATGGCCATCAGTATGGTGCGCGCGAAGAAATATTCCTCGTGGACCATCTGGGTGACTTCGTCGGCATCCCAAGTGCGGGGAGAGACACTCGCCGGAATATCTCCAGCCGAGTCATAGTCATCCGCGGGCGTATCGGAGTCCGTGATGTCGCGATATGTGTTCCCCATGAATGCATCGCGAGCGGCGACCGGCTTGATGATCACGGTGACCTTACGTCCGGTGCGAAGCTCTTTCGTCCTGACGAAATCCGCTGGAATGCGACCGCTGTTGATCGCTTTTCGAACTGCAGTGTGGCTCACGCCGATTGATGCCGCAAATTCAGTAATCCTTTGATGTTTCATAGGTTTTCTAGTTTCGTCTGAAGTTTGAAACCATAAAAAACCGCTGGCGCTAGCGCAACGTCGCAGCTCGAATCACCCGCATACCCCATCCACCTGGGAAGGACCCAATAGGGGGGGGCTGTGGGCTGGTTTGGTTTATTTGTTTCACGTGGAGTTAATACCGTACCAATCGCGAACGGCCGCGCCCGTGACAAGCGTGACAACCTCTTCCTATTTGGACGTATTCACACGCGCGCGCACGCGCGTACACGTTAAAAAAGGAATTACTTGTCACGCTTGTCACGCTTGCTCGTCCTGCCAGTCTGGAAAACTTGCCTCGGCCTCCATGCGCAGTCGGATGCCTGCCCAGTAGCGGCCCTTTCGGCGGTCGCGGAGTTGCTGGAATCCAGCGGCCTCCATGCGGTCGACGAAGCCGGACATCTGCCCTACCGGATACTCGGCGGCCTTGGCGTACTCCCGCCAGGATGCGAACAATCGAGTCGGAGGTTCCCAGAAGTCCGGGCCAGTCTCGCAGCGCTCAGTGCGCCACTCGGCAAGCACATCTTGATTCTGGAAGTAGTTCGCAGTTGCGGCTCTCACGCGTTCCGGTGGATTCAATCCGCCGCGCTGCCAAGCAAGGCAGCCGTCAATCATCCAGCGCAGGATCCCGGGCGCCTCGGCGCGGAGTTTCGCCGGCATATCTTTGTCACGGTTCTCGGCGGTGAATCGCGCTTCGAACGGAATGAGATGCATCCGTCGGCGCATGGCTTCGTCAACGGCATGCAATCGCGGTTTGTGATTGCCGACGACCAGCAACTTGAACGTCGGTGTGAATGTGAAGAAGTTCTGGTGCATGAAGCGCGCTGTGATCCGATCGCCACCGGTCAACGCTTTGATACGTGACTCGGCCCACCGGCGGCCTTCTTCTGTCTCGACCGCCGTCACCAGGCGCGCGCCTCGGAGCATGGCCAGCTCCGTCGGGTGCCGATCGCTGTTGGATGCGACGAATGTTTCCATTGGCGCGCTCATCGCGTAGCTGCCCATGATAGCGATCACGGTTTCGAGCAATGTGCTCTTACCGTTGCCACCGCCGCCGTGCGCGAAGAACAGCGCGTGTTCTGTCGTCTGGCCGGTCAATGCATAGCCCAGCATCCGCTGCAGGAATGCCACCAACTCGGCATCGTCCTTCGTAACATCGCGCAGGAACGACAACCACCGCGGACAGCCGTCGACACCGGGCGCCGCTGGCGCGACGCTGGTGATCATCGTGCAATAGGCTTGCGGGTCGTGCTCTCCCACCATTCCTGTGCGCAAGTCAACGATGCCGCCAGGCGTATTCAGCCGCCACGAATCGGCGTCCCACTGATCAGTGCTTGCCGCGTAAGCTCGATCACTTCTGCACAATCGTTCGACCGCTGCGATGGTCGCCGCTTTCAGCAAGCTGTGCGGTGAGTTCGCGATCCATGACGAACCGCGCACATGAGTGCGAACGGCATCGAATACATGAAGCGTCGAATCGCGCTCCCAGACCATGCCGGTCCAAATCCACCACTGGCCCCACGCATCGACCCAGCGATGATTCGGATTCCCATTGACGAACTCAAGCGCGAGTTCGTCCTCGGAAACTTGGACGTTGACGCCCGTCATGCCGCGCCATCCAGGCCGGCCACGATCGCGTGCAACCGGCTGAAAAATTGATTCCATCGGCGGCACGTCGAGCAGTGGACGGCGGCAGGCGGGAGACCGGCGCGCAGATGGGTGCCGCATTTTTGACAGCAGCGATATGGTAGATTGCCGCCGCCCCACAGCGATGACGATCGAGCCGCGACCCGAGGTGCCAGCCTCGGGCGCGGTGCCTGCCTGCGCATCAGGCGGCGCTCGACTGCGTGTCGCGATTCGGAGCAATCTCGAAGTCGGTGACGTTCGAGGCCTTCTTCGCCAACCACTTCGTGTATGCGCTCCCGATGACGACGATCTCGCGTCCGACGCGGGTGAGCGCGCCAGCGAGCATCAAGTCATCACGATGAGCGCGAACGACGTAGCGCCCGCGGTTTGGTGTGTGGGGATAGACTTGTGGCGGCCAGTGCTCGATGTCCCAACTGTGTGGGGCTGGCTCTGATGTTTGTATGCGAGTCATTCATGCGTCTCCTGTGAGAACGCACGCATTTGACTGCAGGAGCGTGCGGCCGAGTAGTGACGCCTCGACCGGGTGTCATGACATTCGACCGAATGTCACTTCTTCGTTAGGCCCAATTCCTTCAATCGCCTGATGAGTTGGCGTACGTCAATGCCGAGGTGCTCGGCTTGTTCCGCTCTTTTCGCATACAACTGGACGGCTTCGCGTATCTGGTCATCGGAGACGGAGGGTCCTGTTACTTTGAGATTCTTACTGGTTTCGATCTTAGAGCCGTGCTTGCCGTGTATATCCATCGCTTCCAGTGCTTGACCCGCATTTACCGCCGCTAGGAGTGCCTGTTCAACCTGCTGTTTGTACTCTGCTGGCAGAGCAGTGAGGATCCTGGAAATCTGAGTGCCCCCATGCTCCAAGATGTATGCGCATACCCGTTCGGGCTTGTCATCCTCAAAGTTCCTGGTCAGCGTTTCTCCATGCACATCTTTAAGTCTTCTCGCGGTGCTGAACATCTCGTCGATTTTGTCCTGAAGGCTAAAGTCAGCCTCGACAATTTTCAGGGCACCTTTCGTTACCGTCTTCTTCTTCATTTTCCACCTAGCTTTTCGTCGAGCTTGGTATGCCCGGTGACGGGTGCGCCTTCGACCAAATGCGCGTAACGGCGGGTGACGCTGGTGGAGCGGTGACCGAGCACCGCGCCGATTTCCAGCAGGTTCGCCCCTTGCTGCGCCAGGAACGACGCGCACGAATGCCGTAGGTCATGCCATTTGAAGTCTTCTAGCTGCGCGGCCGAGCGAACCGCCTTCCATCGGTATTCGATCCACGATTTATCGACGGGCTGGCCGTCCGGATCGATGAACACTTGCTGGCTGAGGCTGACCACTGGCGCTTTCTTCAAAGCCTGTAGTGCAGCGGCTGCTGTAGCCGGGAGATAAACGCTGCGCGCTTCGTCGTTCTTCGACAGCATGACGCGCAAGCGCCGGCGTTCGAAATCAACGTCGGCCCACCGGAGTCGCAGCAGTTCGCTCTGACGCACGCCGCAGCCGATCGACACGACGACGGCGGCATGCATCAGCGGCGAGTGAGCATCGCTCGCCTCAAGCAGCCGTGCGAGTTCGTCATCGCTAAGAAAGCGCGTCCGGCCCTTGGGTTCGGTCAGCATGAGCCGCGACGGCCAGGAGAGTTTCTGCGGGATCAGCTCCGCTGCGCGTCCCCAATTCCACGCCGAGCGCATCGCGGACAGGTAGCGGTTAACGGTTGCCGGCGCTCGGTCGGGCTGAAGCTTCGCTCGCGCCTCGCGCAACGTGAGCGCGCCGAAGTCGAGCACGCGATCGCCGCCATAATGGTTCACCCACCACGCGAGCAGCAGTTCCAGCGAGCCCACAGTGCGCAGAGCGCGAGTTTCCGGATCGTCGAGAAACTCGCGGACCAACTGTGCAATCGTGAACTTAGTAAGTGAGGGGCGAGCCCCGCGAGCTTTGCGCTGTCGTTTCAACTCACGCTCAAGCGCTTCGGCCCATTCTTCGGCTTCAGCCTTCGTCTCGAATGTTTTGGATGCGGGGTTGAACGGCTTGACTCGAACTTGGGCGAGCCAGGGTTTCGCCCCGGTCTTTGCTTTGCGGATGCTGGGCATCGGTCACACGCTCCTATCACATGCGCTTGACGTTTACACGCGCAAGAGCAAATATGCGACGACCTCGGAGGGAAGTGCAACCAAACGTGCAACCAGCGGGTGACGGGTGGTTAGGGAACGCTCTGTAAGTGTTTGAATTCTGGCGGAAGGGGAGGGATTCGAACCCTCGAGGCTCTTGCGAGCCTGCCGGTTTTCAAGACCGGTGCAATCGACCACTCTGCC
>CAMLEO010000232.1 GCA_946478975.1 uncultured Steroidobacter sp. | reverse complement strand
TGACGCTGCTGACGTAAACATTGTTCACATCCAGCAGTAAGTGACAGTCGGCGCGCTCGGCGACTTCGCGCAGAAATTCCCATTCGGTCATGTCCGAGTGCGCGAAGCTCACGTAGCTCGAAACATTCTCCAGCACCAGGCGGCGGCCGAGCCGGTCCTGCACGGCCATGATTCGTGCGACCACGTGGCGCAACGCTTCTTCCGTGAAAGGCAGCGGCATCAGGTCGTGCAGATTGACGCCGTCGATGCCGGTCCAGCACAGATGATCGGACACCCACGCCGGCTCGACTCGCGCGGCGAGTGCTTTCACATCGCGCAAGTAATCTTCATTGAGCGCATCGGTGCCGCCGATGGAGAGCGACACTCCATGCAGCACGATCGGATATTCGGCGCGCAGCCGTTCGAGGTAATGCAGCGGCTTGCCGCCGGGCACCAGGTAGTTCTCGGTCAACGCTTCCAGCCAGCCGACACTGCCGCGACGTTCGCCGAGCAGGTCGTCGTAATGCGTCGGTCGCACGCCCAGGCCGAAACCGAGCGATGGCTGGACGGAAGCAGACGGGAGGGGGCGGTACAACGTCAGTTCACCAGGTGATGAAAGCCTAATCAATCAAACAAGAAAGCGGCGCGGATCGAGCCCGCGCCGCTTGGCTTGCTTGGCCGCGACAGTCGGCGGGAGCGACTCACTCTCCACCAGACCGGCGACACACTGAAGTTATTTCTTCAGCTTGGCCTTGGCGGCGTCGCAGTCGGCCTTGCTCATCATCAGGAACCCATGGCCCTTGCACTCGTTCTTGCCGGCGCATTGATTGGCGGCCGTCTGGCAGGCGCCCTTGCCTTTGCACGCATTCACGCCTTCGCACTTCACCTTGGCGTCTTCGGCATGCGCGCCGGTCAGGGGCGCAGTGCTGAACATCACAGCGGCGGCAGTGGCCAGAGCCAGACTCGAGAGTTTCTTGGCATTCATTGGATGCGATCCTCGTGGAAGTGAACGCTTCGAATCCGAAGCGCTGGAGTATACGTAATCGCGCCCGATTCGGATTCAGGCCGCCCGCGGCTGTCAAAAAACGGTCAAATGAAAGGGCGGGCGCCCCTGCAGGCGCGCCCGCCCTTGTTTCCACTCTGCGACAGCGTTGGATCAGCTTTCGCCTTTGCGGACTTCCAGCGCATCCTTGACGCTCTTGACGCCATCCGTCTCGCGGGCCAGCTTCAGCGCCCGCGTCCGAGCCTCATTGCTTTCCACGAAGCCGCTCAACTGCACCGTGCCCTTGAACGTTTCGACGTTGATCTGATGCGCCTTGGTCATCGGATCTTCGATCAGCTTCGCTTTCACCTTGGCCGTGACGACGCCATCGTCGATAGCCTGGCCGGTCGATTGCTGCGTCGGGGTCGACGAGCACGCGACGACGGTCGAGGCCATGATTGCGGCCAACAACAGTGCCGCCGTGTTTTGCCGTGCCATATCCATCGCTCCTTACTTGATTACCAAGTATCTATAACTTTGAGTGCCGATCAACCCGAGCCGTCGCGGCGGGCTTCGGCCGCACGCTTGGCATTTTCCAGGTCGTTATCGGCGCGGTCCTTGCAGTCTTCCTGGGCCTGGCCGTTCAACGATTCGCACTTCGCCACCGCGATTTTATGCGTCGCTTCGGCGCGGGCTACGGCGACTTTGAAATCGCCTTCAGCCGCGGTCTGGCTCGCATCGCGTGCCTGATCGGCAACGTCATCGGCGTCGTGATCGGCTTGCGCGTCCGCTACATCTTTCTGCGCATCGGCCATCTTCTCCTTCGCATCCGCCTGCGCATCCGCCACGTCACGCTGCGCGTCGGCCTGCGCCTTGGTGGTGTCGTGCTGCACTTCGGCCGGCGATTCGGCCTTGTTGCAACCCGCCATCGCGAGACCGGCGGCGGCGATCAAAAGAAACAGATTGCTCTTGGTCATTTGCATACCCTCGGTCAAACACTTCGCGTCGATAACGTGCTGATGCTTTGCGGGGTTCCTCGGACAATCGCCACACGATTGCGCAGCTAGCGATTTCTACACGGATTTTCCCGGTTTACCGGCGTGTGGCCGCAACACGCGCGCTCGTCCGACGGAAACGGCTGACGAAGGAACCAAGAAATG
Organism: uncultured Steroidobacter sp.; assembly: GCA_946478975.1. Next base: position 9,590 of record CAMLEO010000232.1, on the reverse strand, counting down.
TACACAGCCGTTCCGACTTCGGCTGCGACGGTCAGTGTCGCAGCGGTGTATTCAGGAGGCGCATATTCCAAACGGTTCCAGGTCCATGGCCGAGGTCCCCGACAGCACCGCCGGCGGTGTGCCGCTGCACGTGCGCATCGTCATTGTCATTTCCATCGCGCTGCTGGTGTTGAATGCCTCACTGCTGGTCATCAACACCGCGGCCACGATGGATTCGCATGCGCAGTACGCACGCTCCTATGAAATAAAGCGTTCGCTGAGCACGTTTCAAACAGTGATTACTGCCGCCGAGTCCGGCCAGCGCGGCTATCTGCTCACCGGGCAGACGGGATATCTCGAGCCTTATTACGTCGCGATGCGCAGCTGGCGCACGGAAATCGACCGGCTTCGCAACCTCACCGCTGAAAATCCTGCGCGCCAAAATGACATCTCGGAGCTGGAGCAACTCACGGCCGCAGCGATCAGCCGGTTGAAGTCCACGATCAGTCGCAGTCCGCAACCGGGGCCGAATGGCACCGCCGACGTGGCTGGCACCGAACGAGCGACCACGACGATGGATCGGGTGCGGGGCGTGGTCGATCGCATGATGGCCGAGGAGGACGCACGCATCGAAGCTTTGCGCCGCGAAGTGTTGCGCGATCTGCTGGTCGCCGGCGGCATCGCTTTGCTCACAACGGTTGTGACAGTCGCGGTGCTGGTCGGCTTGAACAAACTGCTGCGCAAATATGTGCGCGACCGTGAGACTGCCGAGAATGCGTTGCGCGAATCGAATCAGGCGTTGAACGTACAGGTCGAGCAGCGCACCGCCGAGCTCACCGAACTGTCGCAACATCTGCTGCGTGTTTCGGAAGAGGAAAAAGCCAAGCTCGCGCGCGAGCTGCACGACACGCTGGGCAGCAATCTCACGGCCATCAACATGGATCTCAACTGGATCCAGCGGCGCATGCCGGAAGGTCCGCGCGAAGTGAAGGAGCGTTTGCAACGCGTGTTGCAGATGTTGAGCGAAACGGTCGAGCTCAAGCACGAAGTGATCGAAGGCCTGCGGCCGAGCCATCTCGACAATCTCGGGCTCGCGTTTGCAATGAAGTCGCACTGTCGTGAGTTCACGCGCCGCACCGGCCTGCCGTGCGAAGTCGAAGTGCAGGAGGACTTCGACGATCTCGATCCCGGCTGGTCGATCGCGTTCTACCGAATCGCGCAGGAGTCGCTGACCAATATCACCAAGCATGCGCAGGCGAGCCGCGTGCGCATTGCGTTGACCCGCGAGCAGGACGGCATCCGTCTGCGCATCGTCGACGACGGCGTCGGCCTGGCGGAGGAGTCGCTCAGCAAACCCAAGTCGCACGGCATCGTCGGCATGCGCGAACGCATGCGTCAAATGGGCGGCACGTTCCAGATCCGCCGCCCGGAGGAAGGGACAGGCACAGTCGTCGAGGCATTCATTCCCACAGCGAAACCCGCCGCGCTGACCGCGTGAGGCAAGGGCATCGCTGCCCTGAGAGAGGGCCCGGAGCCGTCGTAGGACAATTCTGACGGCACGAACTTCAATTTGTCGGGAACTTTTCCTCTCCCCCATGCCGTTGTGATCCATCGGACCTGTTCTGTAAAGCTGACCGTCAGGAGCGATCGCATGGAGAATCATGTCGAAAGAGCAACCCACAGCGACCATCGCGCCACTTATGCAGGCGATGACGCGGATCCGGGTGAAGAAGCGGTGGTAAGTGGCGAGCGCACTCTGCCGCCGGCTCCATTGGCATTACGCATTCCGGTCGGCACCAATCTCGCCGACGTGGAGCGCTGGATGATCTTCGCGACGCTGCAGAAATGCGGGGGAAACAAGACCCGCGCGGCGGCGTTACTCGGGGTAAGTCTCAAAACCCTCTATAACCGCCTCAACGCGTATCGCGCCCAGGGGCTGGCTATGGACTATGGCCTCAACGACGGACAGGACGTGGCCATCACCACCCTGCAGGGGGGTGACCTCCGTGAAGCTATGACCGAGGTACCGCAAAGATGTTGAACCCAAGCGAAGCAGGCACTCGGGAAAATGAAGCCAGGGATGCGTTTCAGGCGCTGCAAACGCCGATTCGCGTCCTGATCGTTGACGATCACGCCATCCTCCGCGCCGGCGTGCGCGAGATGCTGGCTGAAGAGCAGGATCTGCAGGTCGTTGCCGAAGCGGGTTCCGCCGAAGACGCGCTCCAGCAGCTGCGCGACGGCTTGCAAGTCGACGTAGTGGTGCTGGACATCACGCTGCCGGGCCAGAGCGGCATCGATCTGCTGAAGCAGTTGAAGCGCGACCAGCCGGAGCTCGCCATCCTGGTGCTGAGCATGCACCCGGAACGCAGCTTCGCCGTGCGCCTGATGCGCGCCGGTGCGAATGGCTATGTGCCGAAGATGATCGTTCCCGAAGAACTGGTGAAGGCGGTGCGCGCTGTCGGCACTGGCCGTCGTTACATCACGCCGCTGGTCGCAGAGCTGCTGGCGTCGGAATGTGCTGCGGACGAAGAAGGTCCGATGCACAACCGATTGTCGGAGCGCGAGCTGCAGGTGTTCACGCGGATTGCTCGCGGCGTTTCACCTGCCGTCATGGCGAACGAGCTGGGGCTGAGTGTGAAAACCGTCAGCACCTATCGCGCGCGCATCCTGGAAAAGATGGGCATGCGCAGTAACGCCGAGATCGCGGCCTATGCCGTGCGCAATCAGCTGGTGGAGTGATGCAGCCACCGCTGACGGCCACCTGATGGCCAGCTGGGGAATGAGCCGCCGGAATCCCGCCGTGTCATGCCTGGGCCCGAACTGACGATCTACATCGTGGAAGATTCGCCTGCGGTCATGGAGCGGCTGGTCGAAGCTGTCGGCGACATTCCCAATGCGAAGGTGGTTGGAAGCGCGGACGCCGTCGCGGCCGCGCTCGAAGGCATGCAGCGGTCGCAGCCTCGCGTGTTGATCCTGGATATCCAGTTACGCGGCGGCAGCGGCTTTCAGGTGTTGAAACATCTGCGAGCCAGCAGCAGCCGGCCGGAGGCGGTGATCGTCGTCACCAATCATCCATCGGACGATTATCGGATCGCGAGCCGCGAATGCGGCGCGGATCACTTCTTCGACAAGGCTTCGGAGTTTCACAAAGTCAGAGAGGTGTTGTTACAAATCGATGCATCGGCTGCTTGAGAAGTCCGTATCAGCCGAAACAAAATCATGCATCGATCGCGGAACATACTCAGGATCTTGAACGCTTGGTGATGCATTCTGAGCGTCAGTTATCCGAACCCTGCGCAACTCGTTACATGGACCTCCCCAGGACGATGGGGGCACCCGCTGAGAACCCATCGGACACCATGCTGACGACTGCGCACTTAAAGGCCGCGTTTTTTAACGCGGCCTTCTTTTATATGCGAGCGATCGGGCATCTCGCGGCGACCCTCACAAGAAACGCAATTAGTAATCTCGATCTTCGTGGCTGAGATTTCGGCTCCACTCGGCGCGGCTGCGCGAGGAGTCGTACTCCACTGCGGTTTCCGAATGGGTGCTGCGGCATTCATCCTGCCAGCGCACCACCACGTACCTGCCGGTGCGCAGCTGCCAGACGTCGCCGCGCAAATCCACGTCGCTGTCTTTCAACCGGACGGGATCGCCGATGCGCAGCCGATTGCGCACCTCTTTCATCAAGTCGCTGCTCATTGTGATGTCTCCTTACCGCCGTCATCGGCACGAGCAGGTCGCAAGCGTAGGGGGAACGCTCTGGATGTTCGACTAGGGGAAAGCAGCAAGCCGCCGCTTCATGTTTGGAATGAGGAGTGCGTCACGTGACACGCGTCACGTCATTGTGAGGCGAGTCACACATCCGCGCGGGATCGCGCGCGATGGAGTTTTACAAAATATGAGCTTTGCGCGCCCGCTGCCCGGCGTGCGTTACTCGGTCCACCAGCTCATGAACTCTTCGAAGCTGATCAGCCCGTCGCCGTCGGCGTCGGTGAGCTCGAACGCCAGCAGACATTCGTCGTCGGACAGCTCCTGGTCCAGGGAATGCAGCAGGGCCGCGAATTCCGCGCTGTTGATCCAGCCGTCGCCGTTGGCGTCGCACGCATCGAAGTTGTGCTTGAGCTCCGGCAGATCGCTCGCGTCCACGTCCACGTCCTTAACGTCCTCGTCCAGCTCTGTCATACAACGGTCCTTCTGCGAATGGTCGCCTGAATGAGCGGGGGTTGCCGCGGCGCGGATCTTACTTGGGACCGTGAAATTTTTCCCCAAAGAAATCGTCGTTGTTCCAGCGAGGCGCCCGGTCGCCGTTGGCGACCGCCAGCGCGATGCGGGCGTTGATGCGCGCCAGGTCGGCGGCGGTGGGGTAATCGAACGGCAACGTTAAATCGTCGCTCGGCTGGTGATAATGCGAGGAAAGAAACTGTTCACGCAGCTCCGCCAGGTCGACGCTGGGATCGCGCGGCTGGTAACCGCCCGTGAGGCTGATCGCCGGAATGCCGCGGCGGATGAACGAAAACTGATCGCTGCGGATGAATTTCACCTGTTCAGGCGAGGCGTCCGCGCTCAAACGATAGCCCTGCGCGGCCACTGCCTGTTTTGCCAGCGGCCCAAGCGTGGAGTGCTGCGCGCCGATGGCGACGAAGTCGAAGATCGGCGTGAACAGCAGCGGCATGTCGGTGTTGATGTCTGCCACCAGCTTCAGCTCGCGGTTCTGTGCCTGCTGCGCAAAGAAATCGGAGCCGAGCAAGCCTTTCTCTTCCGCTGTGACGGCGAGGAACACGATCGAACGTTTCGGCCGCGCGCCGGACGCTCGCAGCGAACGCGCGATCTCCAGCATCACGCCGATGCCGAGGGCATTGTCGTGTGCGCCGTTATAAACAGAGTCGCCGTTGACGGCGGCCCCGCGTCCGAGATGATCGAGATGCGCCGTCAGGACCACGTATTCGTTTTTCAGCTGCGGGTCCGAGCCCGGCAGGATGCCCACGACATTGGTGCTCTCGGTTTTTCTCAACCCCGTGGTCGCCGACAACGTGAGCATGCCTGGCAGAGGAAAGCCTTGCGGCGTGCCTTCGTCGGACGCCGCCAGTGCCGCGGCGAAACTCGTCTGCGCCTTTTCAAACAATTGCGCGGCGGCGTCGTGATTGAAACGAAAGCGCAGCTTCAGCGCGGCATATGAATTCTGTGGCGTACCTGTTTCGTCGAGCCAGCGCATCTCCGGCGTCCAGCTCATCGCCACCCGGCGCTCCCACGGTGTGCGCTTGGCATCGGCGCTGGAGTCGATCGTGATCACACCGACCGCGCCGCGGTCGATCAGCGTCGCGAGCTTGTGATCGGCCCACGAGTAGTACGCGCGTTGATGATTGGGAAACTTCGCCGGCGCGCCGCTGAAGACCACGGCAATGCGCCCCTTGAGGTCGATGTTTTCGAAATCGTTGTAATTGAGCTCCGGCGCTTCGATGCCGAAGCCGGCGAATACCATCGGTGCGCTCAACGTGGAGCTGGCGGATACGAAGTCGGCGGCGGGCAGGTAATGCGTGCCGTACTCAAACGTGTATGTATCGTCCTCGCGCACCAGTTCGGCCGATGAGCCCGGCAGCACCGGCGTTGCTTCCAGCAGCGGCACGTGTTGGAAATAGCTCTTGTCGTCGCCGCCCGGTTGCAGGCCTGCTTGCCGAAACTGCGCGGCCACGTATGCAGCGGCGATGTCGTAACCGCGTGACGCGGTGGCCCGTCCTTCCAGCAGATCGCCCGCCAGGAACTCGACGTGGCTGCGGATGATTTCCGGCTGTACCTCGTTCCATGGCCCGCGCTCCGCGGCGTGGAGCGTGCCCGCAGCGGTCATGAACAACAGTAACCCTGAAAATCCGCGCATGTGGTCTCGTTGCTTTCCCTCGTCGACGGGTCGCAACAGTATCATCGCTGCCGGCATTTCGCTGGCACCGCGTTCCTGCGCGTGATCCAGGGTTCACTCCATATTCAGCGGCTGGTTTCTAGTCTGAAGCTCCGGCATGCTCTACGACGGTGGCCCATGAACCGCTCCACAGCACAGACGCTTTGCTTCACTGGATTGGCTGCAAGCCTGCTGCTGCAGGGATGCGCCGTGCCCCAGCCCTACGTCGCTCCCACGCCCACCGCCACCCAAGTTCGCCCGCCCGTCGAGCCTGCCACTTCCGTTGGCAATGAAGTCGCGATCCGAGCGATTTCATTGCTGGGCGCGCCGTACGAGTGGGGAGGCAGCGGGCCCACCACTTTCGATTGCAGCGGGCTGGTGCGGTTTATTCACGATCAGTTGGGAATTTTCGTGCCGCGGACGGCGGCCGAGCAGTACTCGGCGGCTACACCCGTTGATCTCGATCATCTCGAGCCGGGGGATCTGCTGTTCTTCCGTATCAAGGGGCGGCAGATCTCACACGTCGCGATCTACACCGGGGAAGGGCGGTTCGTCCATGCGCCCCAGACGGGGCGGCCGGTTGAGCTGCGCATGTTGGATGATGATTTCTACCGGCCGAGATTGGCGGGGGCGGGGCGGTTGTTTTAGAAGAGCCTCGGATCTCGCCTCGGTGGCTCGCGTCGCGGAGGTGCGCGGTGCCGGAGGGACAGGGGACTGAAAACAGCCGACCGCAGGTCAAAAAAACCTGCGGCCGCGTTGCTAACAAACCGAGATCACTCAGCCTTCTTCTTCGACGCCTTCTTCTTGGCAGGAGCCTTCTCTGCAGGAGCAGGCGCAACCGCCGCCTGCATCTCCGACGCCGGCCGATTCATCCGCTCACGCACAAGTGTCTCCACCACCGACGGATCGGCGAGCGTGGAAATATCACCTAACTGGTCATGCTCATTCGCCGCAATCTTCCGCAGAATGCGCCGCATGATCTTCCCTGATCGGGTCTTGGGCAGATTCGGCGCCCACTGAATCAGATCCGGCGCGGCGATCGGCCCGATCTCCTTACGCACCCAGTCCCGCAACTCCACCCGCAGCGGCTCGGTCGGCTGCTCGCCGGCAATCAAAGTCACATAGACGTAAATGCCCTGGCCCTTGATGTCATGCGGATAGCCAACCGCCGCGGCTTCAGCCACCTTGTGATGTGCAACGAGCGCGCTCTCGATCTCGGCGGTACCGAGTCGATGACCGGCAACGTTGAGCACGTCGTCGACGCGGCCGGTGATCCAGTAATAACCATCTTCATCCCGACGCGCACCGTCGCCGGTGAAGTACCGCCCAGGAAACGTCTTGAAATACGTTTCGATGAAACGCTGATGATCGCCGAACACGGTGCGCATCTGCCCCGGCCAGCTGTCCGTGATCACGAGGTTGCCTTCGCAGGCGCCCTCCAGCACGTGACCTTCGTTATCGACGATCGCCGGCTTCACACCGAAGAACGGCAGCGTCGCCGAGCCCGGCTTCTGATCGATCGCGCCGGGCAGCGGCGAAATCAACACGCCGCCAGTTTCCGTTTGCCACCACGTGTCGACCACCGGGCAGCGGCTGTCACCAACGACGCGGTGATACCACTCCCACGCCTCCGGATTGATCGGCTCGCCGACCGTCCCGAGCAGGCGCACCGATTTGCGCGACCACGCTTTCACCGGCTCCTCGCCCTCGCGCATGAGCGCACGAATCGCGGTAGGTGCGGTGTAGAACAAGGTGACTTTGTGTTTGTCGACGGCCTGCCAGAACCGTCCGCTGTCCGGATAGTTCGGCACGCCTTCAAACATCACGGTGGTCGCGCCGTTCGCGAGCGGGCCGTAAACCACGTAGCTGTGACCGGTGACCCAACCTACGTCGGCCGTACACCAGAAGATATCGTCCTCGCGCAGATCGAAGACCAACTCATGAGTCATCGACGCGTACACGAGATAACCGCCGCTCGTGTGCAACACGCCTTTGGGTTTGCCGGTCGAGCCCGACGTATAAAGAATGAACAGCGGATCTTCCGCATCCATCACTTCCGGCGCGCATTCCTTCGATTGCGCATGCACCAGTTCTTCGAACCACTGATCGCGGCGCTCATACATCGGCACGCGAATGCCAGTACGCCGCACGACCAGCACGTGCTTCACGCAATCCGTCTTCGGCATGGTCAGCGCCAGGTCGACGTTCGTCTTCAGCGGAATGCGTCGGCCGCCGCGAATGCCTTCATCCGCCGTGATGACAACAGTCGAACCGCAGTCCGCGATGCGACCGGCGAGCGAATCGGCAGAGAAGCCGCCGAACACAACGGAATGAATCGCACCGATGCGCGCGCACGCGAGCATCGCGACCGCCGCGTCAGGAATCATCGGCAGGTAGATCGTGACGCGATCTCCCTTCTTCACGCCGAGCGACTTGAGCGCATTCGCGCACTGGCACACGCGCTCGTACAGCTGACGATAGGTGATGCGCTCCGACAGCTTCGGATCGTCGCCTTCCCAAATGATCGCAGTCTTGTCGCCGCGCTTGGTGAGGTGGCGATCGAGACAGTTCGCGGCGACGTTGAGCTTGCCGTCGTAGTACCAGCGAATGCGGAAGTCGTGCTCTTCAAAGCTCGTGTCTTTCACCTTGCCGAAAGGCTGGATCCAATCCAGGCGCCGGCCGATGCGCGCCCAGAAGCTGTTCGGATCGCGTGCCGACTCCTGATACAGGCGCTGATAGTCGGCCAGGCGCAGGTGCGCGAGCGCCGCGAAGTCTTCGGGAACTTTATATATTTTCTGGCTCATTGTACGGCTCGAGTGCGGGTCGTGTTCTTGGCGCGACAGACTGAGTGAGGCAGACTCAGCGCGGCAGCGTGGCTAAGGCGGCGCGGATTTTTTCGGCCTGTTCCGCCAGCAGCGCTTTGTCGGCCCAGTCGCGCGCATGCAGGCGGATTTCCTTGCCGACGTAGCAAGGAACGATGTGAAAATGAATATGAAATATCGTCTGTCCGCCGGCCGATTCGTTGAATTGAATGAGCCGCATGCCGTCGGGCTGCAGCGCGCGCTGCACGCCTTTCGCGACGTATTGAGTCGCCTTGATCAGCTCGGCCAGCGCCGCCGGCGCGATGTCGAACAGATTGCGCGCTTCGACCTTCGGAATCACCAACGTGTGACCGTCGGACTGCGGCATGGCATCCATGAAGGACAAGACGTGCTCATCTTCATACACCTTGGCAGCGGGAATCTCGCCGCGCAGGATTTTGGCGAACACATTGTCTTTGTCGTACATCGTGGCCTCCTTTAGATGCCGGCCTTCGCGAGCGCATCGATCAGCTGGCGCACGGCTTCGCCCACCGCCGGATGCTCGGCTTCGAAGCGCACCGCCAGCCCTTCGAGACGCTCGGTCAGCGGCCGGTCTTCGTCATCCAATGACGGCGTGCCCAACAACCGCGTCAAATCGTTCAACAACAGAAGCAGCGATTCGCGAGTGGTTGCATCCACGGCGGCGCGGTCGAGACGCGCCAGGCGCTCGTGCAAGGAAGCGATGTGCTGCTGAATGTCCTGGTTCACTCTGCATCCTCCAACGAATCAGCGACCGGGCGCTGCCAACATATCTTTGCGCGTGTATCCCGCCGGGATTTCGAACGTCGACGCTGCCAGCGCCTCGGTGCGAATCGAGGTGAGCGTGGTTTCCGATTGGGGCGAGCCCGCAGCGAAAT
>CAMLEO010000231.1 GCA_946478975.1 uncultured Steroidobacter sp. | reverse complement strand
CAGCTCGATCAATACATGCAGGCGTTGGTTGCGAGCGGGCAGATCCCGGGCGCTACGACGCTGCTGGCACGTCACGGCAAAGTCGTCGACTTCAATGTTTACGGTGTGGCCGATCCGGATCGCGGCGTGCGGATGAGCAAGGACGCGATCTTCCGCGTTTACTCGCAGACCAAGGTCGTGACTGGCGTTGCGATGATGATCTTGTTCGAAGAGGGCCGTTGGCGCTTCGACGATCCGATCACGCGGTTCGTGCCTGAGTTCGCGCACCTGCGTGTGTTCAAGCAACTCGAGCCGGACGGCTCGATGGAGCTGGAAGACGCGCAGCGCCCGCCGACCATGCGTGAGCTGCTGACGCATTCGGCCGGGTTTGCATATGGTCTCGACGAGAGCACGCCGGTGCAACGTGCCTACGCGGCGTCCGGCTTCCTGACCGCGACGGATTCTAACGACGCGATTGCCCGCATCGCCAGGCTGCCGATGATGAGCCAGCCCGGCGTGCACTGGTACTACAGCGCCGCTGTGGACATTCAAGGCTATATCGTCGAGCGAATCTCGGGGCAGAAGCTCGCGGACTTCATGCAAAGCCGGATCTTCGCGCCGTTACGCATGAACGACACCGGCTTTTATGTGCCTGCGGACAAGCTGAGCCGTTTCGTCAAGCTCAAAAGTTACGATGAGAAATCGCAGCGGCTGATCGAGCCCAGCGGACTGCTGATGTTTGATTACACCAAGCCGCCTGCTACTGCATCCGGCGGCGCCGGCCTCGTTTCCACGACTCGCGATTACGCTCGCTTCGCACAGATGCTTCTCAACGGCGGCGAACTCGACGGCGCCCGCATTCTTGCACCGGCCACGGTGAAGTTGCTCGCATCCAATCATCTCCCCGACGAAGTCCGCGCCAAGCCCGAAGAACCCTTCTCCGCTCACACCGGCTGGGGCTTCGGCGTCGACGTCGCCGTCGTCCTCGACGCCGCCAAAGCCGGCACCCTTCGCGGCGAAGGCTCGTTCGACTGGAGCGGCGCCGCCGGCACTTGGTTCTGGGTCGACCCGAAGAACGATCTGATCTTCATCGGCATGATCCAGGTAATGAATCGCTGGGCCCACCCCCAGCTCAAAACCCTCGACACCGATACAACGGCTCTCGTGTATCGGGCGCTGGTGGAACCGCAGCGGTGAGAAATCTGAGGGGTTGAAATTAGCTGACCGAGCCGGCAGTATTATCAGCGGGCTCAGTCCCAGGGGTCTCCGCAATGAGGCCGCCTCAGAGGCTCGAATGAAAATTCGGGCCTTTGTCGTTTTTGGCCCCTCGGTTCACCAACTCGAAGCAACTGTACTTCGTTCCTCGAGTCGCGATCTGCTCCGGCGCAAGACGAGTTTCGATGAGCCGCCCGGCTGTGGCAAACGCCGCATATGGCCTCCCGCCGCGTCCATATCCTTGCATTGCCATTGGCCAGAGATACAAATCTGCGAACTGCATGGGCGGCGAAGTCTTGGCTTTGAAGCGCAGCTCGATCAGCGTTTCTTTGAACTCGTGTGCACGCAACGGTGCATAGATTTTCGATCTTGCCGCGTCGAATGGCAGTCCATCGGTTATTAGCCTGGCGTAGTACTGCCTGATCCGTTGCTCGTCATCTCTTGCACTTTTTTCGGGGAAAACCCGCAGGGGGGCGTCCCAGATCGCGCGCGTACTTCGCAGCCCGTTCCACCGCAACGGTGAAGACTGTCCTGCACAAGTGCCATAGGCTGCGGGGATACGTTTCGCGATAACGTCTGTCGTAACCAGGGCGATCCATTACGCATGCGAGCGCGGTTATCGGCAGCCTCGTCAGCGCGTTGGTGAGATCGCGCATGAATGGTTCGTACTCCGGGGAGTCTCGTCTGAGCCAGGAAAACCTGGAGGAGCCGTGGCGGATGTCCACGGAATGCAGCGGATAATCGATTTTCCACTTCGAGCAAAGCTCATGATGAGCGCTGCGCACGGCCGCTTCGTCCTCTTCTAAAACCAGGATCCCGCCTAACGCAAAATGATTGGGTTTGTTTGGGTCAAAGGGCGTCGGTTCACGGTCGATCGTCCGTGTGCCGGAATCATCTATATAGAAATGCACGGCCTTTGGCATGGGGAAAATAGTAATGCCGTGTTTGGCGGCGAAAGAACAAATAAGCGCCATCGTGATGTTGATTTGATGCGCTGATCCGCGGCGCAATCTGCGCCTCATCTGCGCGTAACCGCCGCGCAGAATTCACTCTCGCATGTGTAAGTGAGTCCGACAACGGTCGCGATTCGCGGGTTGTCCAGGTAGGATCGCGGCGCCTGTCTCAGCGGGCCAGAAAACACTACGGAGAGTCCATGCAAGTCTCTATTCGCCACGCGATCGGTGGCGCTTGTCTCTTATTGTCCAGCGCGGTTGCCACGGCAACGCCTGTTTCTCTAGATACAGAACTGAAAGCGGCAGCGGGCGTTGCGACGGCCATGTTCGAGTCGGATGTGCCGCGAACGGTTGCCTTCCAGTTCGACGACGTGCGCGAGTACGCCGACATGACGTTGAGAATTGTCAACGCGGCGACGACGCCAGCGGCACTGATCGGTGCGGGTCCGGTGACGATCAACTGCAGCGTTTCGGGCTCGCTGCAAGCGAGAATGGCTGACGTGCTGCCGCGAGTCCTGCGCGTGCAGTGGAACGATTGCGTCATGCCGGTGCGCGGCTATGACAAGAAACTCAACGGCCCGGTGGCAATCACGCTGGCGGAAGATACATTCCAGCCGCAGAGCGTGCCGGCGATTCGCATGGGCAATGCGTCGGGTGAGTTTCTGCAGCAGTGGCGCAGCGAAACGGCCGAGCAGATCGACGATGTCACGCTCGCGATTCGCATGGCGATGCGCGGCGATATTTCGCTCGCACAGCCGCTCTCCAACGATGCCTCTTCGTTCGTTGCGAACGGCTACATGGACACGCGGACGCTGGTGGAAAGCCCGGTGGGCTCGACGCCGTTCGCGCTCGACGGCAAGCTCGAAGTGCAGCAGCTCTCCGTGGTGCGCTCGGTGAGCATGGCTGGCGTAGTGAATCAGGACGACACGCAGTTCGTCAGCGGCTCAGCCGTGTTCACCCAGACCCAGCGTCCGCCGTACGGAACGTTTTCGGATACATATAAATTCAACGGCCTGCACGTTCGCCGCGACACCGATTACGAGGTGTTCACCGAGCAGCTGTCGATGGACGGCCGGATGAATGTGACCTGGAGTCCGTGGGCCGGCGCCGGCTGCATGGATGGAGTGTATGCATTCAAGACTCGCGTGCCGCTGTTCAGGTCGCTGTTTGGCCAGGCGCTGGAAAGCGGCGAGATCGCGATCAACGGCTCTGTCATCGCGAGCTTTTATTCCAGCGCGAATACGCCGCCGGGACTGCCGGCGCCGTCGAATGGAATGCTTCTGAGCGTGAAGGTCCGCGATGTCGGAACATTCAATTACGACGTCGCATCGTGGTACGACGCCGTCGTGCCGACGAGCCAATGCAGGCCGTGATCGTATAGAGGCCGAGCCCGATCTCACTTGCGATCGGGCTCGGTTTTATAGCTATACTCCAGGCGGCAGCAAACAGCTGCAGTTACGGATGAAACATCATGAGCAAGGGATTGTTCACGGTCGCCGGCGTGCTGCTGGCGACTGCGACGGCTTCCGTCGCACAAACTCCGAAAGTCGAAGCGCCCGTGCAACGAGTGATCACGACCTTTCCGGTCGAGCTCACGTTCAGCGGTCCGCTGATAAAGGCAGTCCCCGCAGGAGCGATGGCGGCGAAAGTGGTGCCGCTGGCTCCAGCGCCGCCGCTCACGCGTGAGCTGGTTTATGCCGTCGGTTCGACTCAGTACGGCGGCTGGGAATACATGACGACCATCGGGCAGTTGTCCACCGTCGGCGATCACGGCGGTGCCCAGCTGCGCGTGGTCGTGCAGGAGATCGGCTATGGCAACATACCGGTCGCGTGGATGGCGGGCTCGATGCTGCCGTCCTCTCTCAACTATCAGAACGATGCGATCTGTATTTCCGGGAACTACTATGTGTCGCCGTGCCCGGTCGGCGGCATCGTGGTCGGCTGGTATCGTTACTACAATCTCGACGGCTGGACGGTCGGAGGATTGTTCCAATATCAGAACACGTCGACGAACTCGCCGTGGAACACGCTGAGCACCTCGATCAACATCTTGTAACGTCGATCTGAGATGAGCGGCCGGTCAGCGCCGGCCGCTCGTTTGTATTTCGACTACGCGATCAAGTCGACCGACGAGGCTGTGCCCTGCAAACGCCGCAGCGCTTCGAGCGTCTTGGTGAGATTCGCCGCGTTGCCGGATTCTCCCCGCGAGAGTGCACTCGCGATGGCGGTCTGCATGCTTGCAATGAAATCCATCGGCGCGTCATACGCCGGCGGCGTCTGGCCGTTGGCATCGATGCTGGACAACGCCGTGGGAATCATGCTGACCAGCCCGGTGGAGTCATCGAACGACAGCTCGCCGCGACGGATCAGATCGTTCATCGTCGACTGCATCTGCCGGGGCGTCATGTGCGTAAAGTCATAACTGCTGACGCCTCGCGGGCCTGCGGCAGCCGGCGCATTGGCACTGGCTGCCGGGGCATTCGGGCTGCTCGTCCTCGGTCCCAAACTCTGCGACAGCAGCGCAGAGAGTCCGTTGTTGATCTGCATGTATCCTCCTTGCAAGCCGCAGCCTCGAAGAACCGGAGGCTAGCAGGATCGAGGACGGACGTGATCCAACCGGTTCACGTTTGCGCCTCATCGGGCCGGCCGGATCTCCAGCACGCTGCCTTCAGCATCCGCTGAAACATACAAGGTGCCATCCACCCCGGCCGCGATCGCGGCGAACGGGCCCATGGGGCCGGACATATTGCCGATGGCCCGCAGGAATTTCGGCGTCACGCCTCGGGGAGCGCCGACGGGCAAGTCGGATGCGACGGTCCGCCGGGCGCCGCGGGCAACGTCATACTCGATCACTTCCTTCGAGCCGGCGTCGACGACGTAGAGCAGCCCGCCGCGGGCAAGGATGCCTTGCGGTTGTTGCAAACTGTCGAGCACGGTCTCAGCACGCCCGCCAGAGATCTTCACGACCCGGCCGCCTGCGGACTCAGTAACGTAACAAGTGCCGTCCGCGCTCACCGCCACACCCGACGGTTGTTTCAATCCGGTCGCGAGTGTTTCGACATTGTTAGATTCCAAAGACAACACGCGGCCCGTGCCTTGCTCGGCGACGATGACGGCGCCTTTGGGCGAGACAGCGACGCCATACAGCTGATCGAAGCCACTGGCGATGGGCTTGCTCTCATGTTTCGCCGGCCAGTAACGTGCGACATCGCCATTGGCGGTGGTCACGATGAACTCGCCAGTGCCGGCGGCGGCCACGCCGCGTGAGTAGCCTGGATAGCCGGGAGTAAACAAGAAGCCAACCGTCTGTCGCGGCTGCCCCGGTTTGATTGTGTAAGAGAAGGGCCCGTCCGCCACGTACAGCACGCCGTCATGGCCGACCGCAAGACCCAGCGGCCAATTGAAGCCGTCGGGCACGAGATCGCGAGTCTTGCCGTCTCTGAGAATCTCGGTGACATAGCCCGAGATATTGGAAACAAAGATGCGCTCGCCCACGAATGTGACGTTGTCGAGGCCCGGCGTCAGATTCGCCAGCACGGTTCGATCGCCATTGCGGGGATCGATGCGCAGCACCTGGCCGCTGGCAACCTGAGTCGACACGATATAGCCCTGCGAATCGAACTTCACCGAATCCGGCACGCCGAGTTCACGAGCGACCACCTCCGGCGCGCCGCCATCGAGCCTGACGCGCCAGATCTCGTTCGTTCCCATCACCGGAAGATAGAGCTTGCCGTCGGGCCCGACGTCGAAAGCATTCGGCATCGGCACATTCTCCAGCAGCACACGAGGCGCGCCGCCGTTGAGATCGAGTTGCATGATGCGTCCGCCGATGCGGCATTCGCCGGCAATCAGCCGACCTTGATGAAACGTGATGGGATTGGCGACTGGCATGTCGCCCTGGATCACGCGCGTCGTACCGTTGCGCGCACGCATGCTGACGCGACCTTCGGTGATCTCCGTGGCGTAGAGATTGCCTTCCGCATCGAACGCCAGATCGTCGGGCGCGACGATGTCGCTGCCCTTGGGGCTGAAGGCCTCGACGTCACCAGTTGTGACATCGATCGCGCTGATCTGGCTGCCGGAGACCTGCGCGACGTAGATGCGGCCGTCCGGGCCGGTGCGCAAACCGTTGGCACCAAACAAACGACTCGGCGGCGTGAGTCGTTGCAGCGCCCAGCCTTCGGCAGCACGTGCGGGTTGCGAATTCGTGTAGCGTCCGTTTGAAGCCGGCATCCAGAATATCTCCGAGAGCGTCGCGTTGTGCCGCTAACGTACTGTAGTCCGGGCGTGGATAAAACACTGAAAATGCAGCGTCGTTTGCAGTCCGGCTGCTGTCGTCTGCGGTCAAGAGAGCGCCGGATCGCGAATGCTAACCTGCGCGTACCAGCGGTCCGCGAGAGAGTTGCGATGATGAAGCGGGAAGCGCGGGACAGTATCGCGCGCAATTTGGATTCGTTTCGAACGTTGACTCACGGAACTGCAATGGTGCGTTCCGAGACGCTGCGCGGTTTCAACGATCTGGTCACCAGTCTCGGCGGCGATCCCATCGCGCTGCTCACCACGTACGGCATCGAGCCTTCGATGGTAGAAGCCTGCGGCCAGGAAGTTCCCTATCGTCACGTCGTCGATTTGTTCGAAGCTGCAGCGACGACGCTCAACTGTCCGGACTTCGGACTGCGTCTCGCCGCTGCGCAGGCCGCACGAGGAGCGACGAAAGTACTCGGCCCGCTCGAAGTCGTCATGCGCAACGCGCCGACGTTAGGGGACGCGTATCGATACCTGGCGGCGCATCTGCATGCCTACAGCAGTGCGACGCAGATTTACTTCGGCAAGCTGCCGGAAGACTCGCGAGTGTTCTTACTGCTGGAATGTTTGCTCGTCGGCGGCACGCATCAGCGCCAGGCTGTCGAGCAGGCGTTAGTGCTGCTTCAGCATGGCGTGCATGCGATCAGCCGTGGACGAGCGCGTGCCCGCGAGGTCTGGCTCACCCACCAGCCCGGAGCGCCGTTATCGACGTATCGCACGCATTTCAACACTGCGGTTCGCTTTGGCCAGAGCGTGAATGGCCTGCTGTTCGACGAACGTGACTTCGAGATGCCGCTGCCGGACACGGATCCGCAATTGTATGAGATGGCGACCAGCTTCATCGACCATCGCTATCCGAGCGCCACGATGTCGCTGCGCACGCGCGTTCGAATCAACATCGCGCGATTGCTCGTCGAAGGCAGCTGCACCCAGGAATACGTGGCCGCCGCGCTCGGTCTGCACCCACGGACGCTGCAGCGAAGATTGCGAGAGGAGGGCGAGTCGTTCGAATCCATCAAGGATTCGGTGCGGCGTGAAGTGGCCTTGCGTTATCTGCAGCAGCCGGATGTGCCGCTGGTGCGCGTGACGGAGATTCTCGGCTACTCCGAAACATCGGTGCTGTCGCGCAGTTGTTTGCGATGGTTCTGCGCCTCGCCTAGAGAGCTGCGCAACGGCTTGAGCCGCCGGCTGCAGTGAGTGTCGTCGCCTTCGGTCAAGACTCTCACGATAGTCACTGGATAACGTCCTGCACCATCAGCCGTTGAGAGCCGATGCCGGATGGATTTTTCCTGGGACGATGAGCAGCGAGCCTTCCGGGCAACGGTGCGGGAGTTTCTGACGGCCCACTTGCCCAAGGACTGGGAGTCCTTGGCGCATGGTCCGGGCACCCATTGGCAAACCAGCTTTTCCAAACAATTCTGTGGCGCGCTGGCGGACGCGGGCCTGCTCGTGCCGCATTGGCCTCGTCGCTGGGGCGGACGCGATGCCGATCCCTGGACTGCATTCATCCTCGCGGACGAAATGTGGGAGGCGGGCGAGCCGCGCGGCGGCCAGTACATGAATGTGAACTGGATCGGCCCGACGCTGATGCGCTTCGGCTCCGAAGAACAACAACAACGTTACATTCCGCCGATGGCGCGCGGCCAGACGCTCTGGTGCCAGGGATTCTCGGAACCGGAAGCGGGCTCGGATCTCGCGTCGTTGCGTACGCGGGCCGATAGAGACGACGCCGGGTATCGCATCAATGGTCAGAAGATCTGGACGTCATACGCTGGCCACGCGGATACGTGTTTTCTGCTCGCGCGAACCTCCCCGGGACGCAACGGCATATCGATTTTCCTGCTCCCGATGGCGACCGCGGGAATTACCGTGCGGCAGATTCCGAGCGTCATCGGCGAAGGGGACATTCACGAGGTATTTTTCGACGACGTGAAGGTGCCGGCGAGTGCGATGCTCGGCGAAGAAGGCAAAGGCTGGGAGATCGTTCGCACCGCGTTGTCTCTGGAGCGCGTCGGCATTCCGCGTTTTGCGCTGGCCACGCGAATGCTTCATCGCGCCGTCGCCAGGCTGAAACAAGTTGAACGGTTCGGTGGCGGCGCAACGGAGCAGGCGGCGAAGGCGCGTGCGGCGTGCGAGGCTGCTCGATTCTACAGTTACAACATCGTCGATCAGCGTCGTCACGGTGTGGCGACTGGCCCCGAAGCCAGTGCAGCTCGTTACGCGACCGTGCTCGCCGAACGATTGGTCAGCGAGTTCGTGGTCGAGCACGTGCCCGAAGCGCTGTCCGGCGCGGATCAGATGCTGCTGTCACATCATCAACGTGCCATCGTTGCGGGCATCGCCTCCGGCGCCGCTGAGATTCAGCTGAATTTGATTGCCAGCGATCTGTTGGGCTTGCCGAGAGAGCCGCGCTGATGGATTTCCGTCTCACATCGGATCAAGAGGCGCTGGTCGAGGCCATCGACAAGCTCGCGACGCAGTTTCAGCACAAGCCCACGGAGTTTCATGGCTTCGCGCTCATCGGCCATGAGCTGGAGCATGAGTTGCAAGAAGGCGGGTACTTTGAGATCGCGCAGGTGCCCGAGCTAGGAGCGCTGACTGCCGCGATGGCGGTTGAGCGGCTGGCACGTTTGCCGTTCACTGCAGAGATTGCGTTGTCGATGCTGGTTCGGCCGCACCTTCCCGCGGATCTGCCGCGACCGTTGGCGGTGGTGGAGAACGGTCGCCCCGCGCGATTTCTTGCGGCAGCAAAGACCGTGATCGTGATTGAAGGCGAGCGCATCGGGATTGCTGATCCTAAGTCCGACGCGGTGGAGAGCGTCGAGTCTTTGTTTGCTTATCCGATGGCCAGGTTTACCCGGGCCGTGGATGTGGAGCGCTTGTCGGACGCGGACGCAGCCAACCTGCGCAAATGGTTGAGAGTGGCGCTCGCGGCCGAGGTGAGCGGGTTGTTACAAGCGTCGATTGCCTCGACGGTCGAACATCTCTCGTTGCGAAAGCAGTTCGGTCGACCGCTCGGCACATTCCAGGCGCTTCGTCATCGCATGGCGGAGTGCGCAGTGCTCGCGGGCGGCGTGCGCTGGCTCGCGCTCAAAGCAGCGGGTACCGGCGACGATGGCGATGCGGCGCTGGCTGCCTCGCATGCGCAAGAAAGCGCGACTCGCGTCGTGTATGAAGTGCATCAAATGCTCGGCGCGATGGGCATGACGCTCGAACACCCGTTGCATCTATGGACCTATCGTCTGAAAGCATTGCTCTGCGAGCTCGGCGGGCGAGGCGGACAGGCTGCAGCCGTCGCGAGATATGTTTTCTAATATGGCAGACAGATCGTATCGAGTCGCCCAATGGGCGACCGGAAACATCGGCACGCGTTCGTTGCGTGCCGTGATCGAGCATCCCAGGATGCAGCTGGTCGGCCTGTATGTTCATTCCAAAGAGAAGGCCGGCCGCGACGCAGGCGAGCTGTGCGGTTTGCCGCCGGTCGGCATCCGAGCTACGCAATCCATCGATGAGATCATCGCGAGCGGTGCTGACTGCGTGCTCTATATGCAGCAGGGTGCAAACATCGATGATCTTTGCTGTCTGCTGGCCGCAGGCGTCAACGTTGTAACGACGCGCGTCGAATTTCACGATCCGCTGACGCTGGACGCAAAGATTCGAGATCGGCTGGAGGAGGCGTGTCGCATCGGCCGAACGTCTCTGCACAGCACGGGCAGCAGCCCCGGCTTCAGCACCGAGGCGTTGCCGCTCGCATTGCTGTCGCTGCAGCGACGGCTGGATAGTTTGACCATCGATGAGTTCGCGGACGTGTCGAGCCGGAACTCACCCGAGCTGTTGTTCCAGATCATGGGCTTCGGCCAGCCGCCGGTGGAGTTCAATCAGCATCGGCTCGCGGAAGTGCGAATCGGCTTTGCAAATTCGTTTCAGGCGCTCGCCAATGCCATTGGCCTGCCGCTCGATCGCGTGGACGTTCAGGGGGAATGCGCGACAGCGCGAGAAACGACGCGCATCGCTGCGGGGGTGCTGGAGAAGGGCACGGTCGCGGCACAGAGGATCACGATCTCTGGAATGCGAGCCGGTCGCGCGCTGATGCGCATGCGCCTGAACTGGTACTGCAGTCGGGACATTGATCGGCCCTGGGAATTGCAGCAGTCCGGCTGGCGCATGCAGTTGGAAGGCGACGTGCCGCTGGATGTTTCTGTGCGCTTTCCGGTTGCGATGGAGCAGTTCGCAAAGATGTCGCCGGGGCTGACGGCGCATCGCGCAGTGAATGCCGTGCCGTTTGTTTGCGAGGCGGCGCCAGGGATCCGCACGGCGGCGGAGCTGCCGCAGATCATCCCGATTCTGAGCTGACAGACCCCTGTCGTACCGTGTCAATACGGTTCCCGGGCCGCGCGATAGCGTCACCTGATGAAGTGTCATGCCGAGCGGCGGTGGGTTTGAGATGCAGGTGGCAATCGTCACCGGCGCGAGCAGCGGTATCGGGTTCGGCACTGCCGTCAAACTCGCCGAGATGGGAATGGCTGTGCTGGGCACGGGCCGCGATGGCGCCAGGCTCGATCGGCTGACGAAAACGATCGACGCGCCGGAGCGTGTCGCAACCCTGGCGCTCGATCTCACCGACGACGATGCCCCCAAGCGCGTCGTCGATCTGGCGCTCTCCAAGTGGGGCCGCATCGATTACCTGATCAATAACGCCGGCGTCGGCAGCCCCAAGCCGCTGCACGAGACCGACGACGAAATGCTCGACTACTTCCTGGGCCTGATGCTGCGCGCGCCGTTTCGACTCGCGCGCGAAGTGCTGCCGCATATGAAGCCGGGCTCGGCCATCATCAATGTGACATCGACCTTCGCAGTCATCGGCGGCCGGCGCGGTGGCGCGTACTCAGCAGCGAAGGGCGGATTGACGGCACTGACGACGCACATCGCATGTCAGTACGGCGCATCCGGCATTCGTTGTAACGCTGTCGCTCCCGGCGTGACGGTGACGCCGATGACCGAGAATCGCCTGGACGATCCGACCTTCAAACGCATCAACGTGGAAATGACGCCGCATCAGCGGCTCGGCACCGTTGCAGACATCGCCAGCACGATCGCGTTTCTATGCTCGCCGGGCGGCAGCTTCATCAACGGCCAGACCATTGTCGTCGACGGCGGCTGGAGCTCGACCAAATACCTGTCCGATTTCGCGCTGACCTCGGAGTGGATCCCGCGGAGTACCTGATGAGCGCCACACCTATGAGCACGCATTCCACGTCCGGGGCGGATTGGCCGCCGAGCTGGCGCACGATGCCTCACGGCATCAGCGTCG
>CAMLEO010000230.1 GCA_946478975.1 uncultured Steroidobacter sp. | reverse complement strand
GGCAGCGGCTGAGGATTACTCGCCGGTCCTGCTCTCCGTCTTGCAGGCCAAAGGTATTGCAGCGATCGCGTTGACCGAAATGACCGCGGCCGCGGTTGCCCACTGCGAGCGTTCAAGCGTCGTTCTGGATGGGGCAAGACTGGCGCAGCCGCAGATCGAGCTGCTGACCAGCGGCACGACCGGGCCGCCGAAGCAGTTCGCGATCGGCTATGACGTGATCGCCAAGTACATGGTCGGCTCGATCAGCGACGATTTGTATCAATCTCCGCCGGCGTTGTTTCTGATGCCGCTGGGAAACATTTCGGGCGTCTATTCCACGCTGCCGGCATTGTTGAAAGGTCAGCGCGGGCTGCTGCTCGAAAAGTTCACGGTAGAAGGATGGCGCGATCACGCGGTTCGCTACCGGCCATCAGCCAGTGGTCTGCCGCCCGCAGGTGTGCAGATGATCCTGGATGCGGACATCCCGCCCGAGGACCTTGCGAGCATTCGTTTCCTCGGCACAGGCGCTGCCGCTTTGGATCCGAGTGCTCACGCCGCGTTCGAAAAGAAATACGGCATTCCGATTCTGCTGTCGTATGGAGCCACAGAGTTCGCCGGGCCAGTGACTGCGATGACGGCGGAGCTGCACGCTGCCTGCGGCAGGCAGAAGTTTGGCAGCGTCGGGCGCGCGTTGCCCGGTGCGCAGTTGCGAGTGATCGATCCGGAGACAAATGAACTCCTGGGCCCGGGCCAGGAAGGACTGCTCGAAGTGATCTCGCCTCGCATCGGCCCCGACTGGATCCGCACCTCGGACGTCGCGCTGATCGATGAGGACGGCTTCTTGTTTCTTCGCGGCCGCGCCGATGGTGCAATCATGCGCGGCGGCTTCAAGCTGTTGCCAGAAACAATCGAGCGCGCCCTGATGCAGCATCCTGCAGTTTCAGTTGCTGCTGTTGTCGGTGTGGCAGACAAGCGGCTGGGGCAAGTACCTGTCGCAGCACTTCAGCTCAAGCCGGGAATCGAGCCGCCGACGCTCGCCGAGCTGGAGGCGCACGTGCGCGATCGAATTCCAGCGACGCACGTACCTGTCGAGTGGCGCTTTGTCATGCCGTTGCCAACCACGCCGTCGATGAAAGTCGATCGTCCAGCCGTGCGCCGTCTGTTCGAATAGCCTATCGCTGCTTGCGCACTTGTTCCGGTGTCACCGCGCTGGCGCGATTGCCGAAGCTCGCTCGGACATAGCTGGTGAGATTGGCAATGTCCTCATCCGATAAACGTTTGCCGAAAGGCTTCATGCGCGAGCGCTCGGAAACGAACGGCGGCGGAGGCAGGCGAGGGCCATAGAGAATTACATTGATCAGCGACGACGGATCGGCCGACTGCACGATGCTGTTGCCGGCCAGTGTGACGCCGAGGCCTTCATCGCCCAGCCCGGTCGGCAAATGGCAGCTGCCGCAATGAACGGTGTAGGAGATCTCGCCGGCAGCGAGTTGTTTCTCGCCCGGCGGGCGGGCGGCACCAGCTTCGACGGCAGGCATGCTCGTGAGATAGGTGGCAATCGCTCGAGCGTCTGCATCTTCGAGGTGGCGAGTCGAGTTGAGGATCACTTCGTTCATCGGCCCATGCACGATGGCGTGATCGCACTCGCCGGTTTTCAAGTACTGCACGATGCAGGCGGCATCCCAGTGGCCGAGGCCGGTCTTCGCAGGCGTGAGATTGACGGTCGACCACTCGCGATACTTGCCGGGCCGGACTTCATCGAGCACCAGCCCGCCGGTGAACGCGAGATCGTTGCGTTCGGCGCCGAGAGCGTTGCGAGGCGTGTGGCATGCGCCGCAGTGAGCCGGGCCCTGCACGAGATAGGCGCCGCGATTCCATTCCGCCGATTGGCTCGTATCGGGCGTGTACGTTACCGGCTCATGAAACATCTTGTTCCAGGCGCGCAGCGTGAAGCGCAGGTTGTATGGGAAGCTCAGGTCGTTCTGCGTTGGCGGCGCTTCGACGGGCGGGATCGTCTTGATATAAAGATAGATGGAGGCGATGTCCGCATCCGTCATTTTCGCAAACGAGGGATAGGGAAACGCAGGGTAGAGCGGGGTGCCGTCCGGGCGCACGCCATGTTTCATCGCTTGGTAGAAATCACTGAACGACCAGCCGCCGATGCCGGTCTTCGCATCGCTGGTGATATTGGTCGAGTACAGCGTGCCGAACTCAGTGTGGAACTTCACGCCGCCGGCAAACGGCTTGCCGTCCCGGGTCGTGTGACAGGTCGCGCAATTGGCAATCGTGGCCAGATAGCGGCCGCGTTCAACCGATGCGTCCAGGCCGGCGATGTCCTTGGCTGAGCCTGTGGACTGCGGCCATAGCAAGTAAGCGCCGAGGGCGACTGCGGGAAACACGATCAGCGCCGCCGCGAGGCCAGTTCTTCTCCACCGGGTCGAGCTCATGCCGTCGAATGCTCCTCGTCTGTTGTTTGTATGGCTGCGTGTTCTCAGGAACCGCTGCGGCGTGATTTGTTCGTGAGCCGCGCCGCGAATTTCTCGTCAAAAGAAATGCTGGCCAGCTTGAGCCACTCTTTGGTGCGCGCGACGAGATAACGACGCAGATCGTCATCGTCCGTGCTGAGCCACGCGATGATGCTGCCCGTGAGGTGAGCGAGAAAGGCGGTGACAGCCGCGTCGTGCGCGATTGCAACCTTCGGCATCGAGTCGGAGATGGCCTGTTTCAGGATGTCGCCGCGTCGGGTTTCCAACAGCCGCAGGGCAGGGTCTTCCAGGTTCGCGCTGAAGCCCGCGAAGAACTTCGCACCGCTCTCGCGGCTGCGAACCTTACCGCCGATAAATGCTGCCAGTTGCAGCAGGCCGTCGCCGCCGCTGAGTTTCGGGAGTGCAGCCACGTTGGCCGCGAACTGCTCCACGAACTGCGTCATCAACGTCATCTTCAGCGCCTGCGTGCTCTTGAACCGCAGGATGATGGCGGCCCGCCCGATCCCGACCTCGGAAGCGACTTCGGTCATGGAAAACCCGTCGGGCCCACGCCGCAGCAGGACCTTGGCCGCGGCCTGCAGCACTTCTTCATCGGAGGCGGTGAACGGTCGACCCATGGCTCACAAACGACAACAACCTTTGGCATTGACATACTAACAGGGGTGTTAGTAATCTGCACGCGAAATTAGACAATACTGTTGATTAGTAGGATGCCCTATGCGGATTTCCTCGGTCTTTTCGCTCGCCCTGTGCGCTTCGCTGACCCTGGTTGGCTACGCGCGGGCGGAGGCGCCGTTCATGCAGAACGGTTCGGCGGGGTTCGTCGTTACGGACATTAGATACGCGCTGGCGCCGGACGCAGATAAATCCGGCGCCTGCCCGCGAGGCATGTCGAAGAACGTCGCCGAGATCTACGCGATGACGCCGAACGGCAAACGTCGCAAGGGCGAGGCCGAGGGCGATTACGGCAAGCGCCTGGAGAAAGAAGCGGGCGCGCTGGTCACGTCAGCAGATGGCAAGAACCTGTGCATGAACCCGGAAGCCGGCCAGCCCGATCCAAACTTTCAAACCGTGCAACGCTCGGACATTCCGGTCGATGGCATCGACCTGGACGGCAGCGATTCCAAAGGTGCGCCGGCGGCGGGAATGTGTCCGCACCAGGATTTCCCCGGGCTGCATGGCGAGCATGGCGTCGACAACCAGTTCTATCGCGTGGTCGGCTGCTCACGTTCGTTTCAATCCACCGGCATGTCGAACGGTTTCGCGACCGAGATGTTGACCGGCTCGTGGGGCATCCTGATCGCCCTCAAAGGCGTCGACGATCTGCAGAATGACGACGACGTCGAGGTCGGCCTGGTCGCAAACGCCGATCCGATTCAGTTGAGTCCCACGCGTGAGGCGCTCGGGTTTGCAACATATGCGATGGATCAGGATCCGCGCTTTCGAGCGACGACTCACGGCCGGATCAAGGACGGCGTGCTCACGACGCAGCCCGTCGATGTGAGATTTCATCACGTCGTGAACAGCTTGCGACTGGAACGGCCGTTACGACACGCCATCGTGCGCGCGACGATCTCCGATGCCGGCGTGATCGAGGGATATCTCGGTGGCTACGCGCCGGTGGAAGAGATGTACGACGTGCAGTTCGGATTCCGCAATGGCAAGAAAGGCGGCGATGAACTCGGGCCGCTAGCATTGCGCATGCATACGGGCGTTGGCGCAGCCCGAGTGCTCGGCTACACGTGCCCCGGCGTCTACTACTCACTTTATAAATACGCGGACGGCGATCCCGATCCACAGTCGGGTCGCTGCACTTCGATCTCGGTGCAGTATCGCATCAAGGCCATTCCCGCATTCGTGGTCGATGTCGCGACGGAAAGCGTCAATCGCAAGCTCACTCAAGCGGCACCGTCGCATGAAAAGTAATCGCCGAGTCACGATGGGTGGTTCGTGGCTGCGAGCCATGCTCGCCGCTGCGATGCTGTTGCCTGCGCTGAGTGGTTGCGGCCGCGGCCCGAATGACGAGCCGGAGGCGGTCGGCGGTCCGGCAGTGATGCGTCGTCTCACCGAGTCTCAGTATCGCGCGACCATCGCAGACATCTTCGGGCCGGACATTCCCATCAAGGCTCGTTTCGAACGCGGGCTGCGTGCGGAAGGTTTGCTCGCGATCGGCTCGGGGCATGCAGGAATGTCACCGTTCAGTATCGAACAATACGACTCGGCCGCGCTCGGTGTGGCTGCCGAAGTCTTGAGCGAACAGCACAGAGACCAATCCGTGCCGTGCAAGCCGAGCGGCGGACCGACGCAGTTCGACGAAGCCTGTGCCAGGAAGTTTGTAGACTTGTATGGACCGCAGCTGTTCCGACGACCGCTGCACGACGAAGAAACAACCCGGTTCGTCGCGGCTGCTCGGGCCGGCCAGGAGAAGCTCAACGATTTCTACTCCGGCCTGCAGTTCGCGCTGGTCGGCATGATGGTCTCGCCGGAGTTCCTGCTGCGGATCGAACGAACCAAGCAGTCCGACGATGGTGACGTGCGTGAGCTCGACGCATGGTCGAAAGCCACGCGACTGAGCTATTTCCTGACGAACTCGACACCAGATCGCGAGTTGCTGCGCGCGGCAGGCGAGGGCCAGCTCGATTCAAAGCGGGGGTTGCAGCAACAAGTGGACCGGCTGCTGGCATCGCCGCGCTTCGAAGAAGCAGTGCGAGCATTCTTTCAGGACATGCTGCAGTTCGACCGGTTTACGGACCTGGCCAAGGATCCAGTCGTCTATCCCGCGTTCAATTCCACCGTGGCGGCGGATGCGCAGGAACAAACATTGCGCACGATCACCGATCTGCTGATCGAGCAGCGCGGCGACTATCGCGATCTGTTCACGACCCGGCGCGCGTTCCTGACTCGCTCGCTTGGCATCGTTTATCGCATGCCCGTGCCGACGCGCAACGGCTGGGAGACAGCGGAGTTTCCGGAGCACGGCAACCGCGCTGGAATTCAATCGCAGATTGCGTTCCTGGCGCTGAACTCACATCCGGGCCGCTCCTCCGCAACCTTGCGAGGCAAGGCGATTCGCGAAGTGTTTCTGTGCCAGGAAGTGCCGGACCCGCCGCCGAATGTGAATTTCGCGGTGGTCCAGGATCCATCGAACGCGGCGATGCCGACGGCGCGAGATCGATTGCAGGCCCATCGCACCGAGCCTGCGTGCGCCGGTTGTCACAAGATCACCGATCCGCTCGGGCTCACGCTGGAAAACTTCGACGGCCTCGGCACGTATCGCACCAAGGAGAACGGCGCGCAGATCGACACGACCGGCTCTCTGGACGGCACGGACTTCAACAGTGCCGACGGTCTTGCCCACGCGTTGCGCGAGCATCCGGAAACGCCGCGTTGCCTGGTGGAAAAGATGTATCGCTTCGCCGTCGGGCGCGACACGGAGTTCGAAGAGCGCCCGTACATGGATTATCTGATCAAGACGTTTCAGAACGCCGGCTACCGCGTGCCGGACCTGATGCGCACCATCGCGCTCAGCGACAATTTCTTCGCAGTTTCGACTGCGGCCGACAGCCACGATGAATAAATGGACAGGAGAGCACGTATGAGTCGGATCAGTCGCAGAACCCTCCTGCGAGGTGTGGTGCAGGGTGCGGCCGTGGGCGTCGCATTGCCCATGCTCAATTGTTTCCTGGACACCAACGGCCAGGCGCTGGCCGCAACCGGGCAGCGCATCCCGGTGCGTTTCGGCACCTGGATCTGGGGCTGCGGGTTCATCCCCGAGAAATGGGTGCCCACGGCCACCGGCAGCAACTTTGTGCTGCCCGAGGATCTGAAACCGATCGAACCGTATCGGAACAAGATCGCCATTTTGAGCGGCTACGACGTGAAGCTGGACGGCGTGCCGAACAAACCTCACATCACCGGATGTTTGGGGCTGCGCACCGGCGTGCCGGTGCCGAACGAAAACGTCAAAGCGCCGACGCTGGATGTGATCATCAGCGATGCGATCGGGCAGGGCACGCGCTTTCGCTCGCTGGAGCTCAGCACATCGGGCACGCCGGCATCGTATTCCTATCGCGCTGCCGGCTCGCCCAATCCCAGCGAAACATCGCCGCTGGCGCTGTATCAGCGTCTTTTCGGCGAAGGCTTTCAGGATCCGAACTCGGCGGAGTTCAAGCCCGACCCGCGCACCATGGTGCGCCAGAGCGTGCTGTCCGCCGTGCAAGAGGATCGCAAACGTTTGCTCAAGGAAGTCGGCGCGGACGATCGCCGCCGCCTGGATGAATATTTCACGTCGATTCGGCAGCTCGAAGAGCAGCTCGCGTTACAACTGCAGCCGCCGGCTCCGGTGCAGAACTTCACCATGCCCACGCCGCCGCCCAAGGTCACCTCCGATTCGGAGATGGACAACGTGATGGTGACGCATCGTTTGATGGCGGGCCTGCTCGCCAAAGCGCTCCAGTGCAATCAAACGCGCGTCTTCAACGTGCTGCTGTCGGACACGGCATCCAATCTGCGTCGCGCCGGCTCGACCACCACGCATCACACGCTGACTCACGAAGAGCCGGTCGACCCGCAGCTCGGCTATCAGAAGGAAGTGTCCTGGTTTGCGACCAAGAGCATGATCGCCTGGCGCGAGTTCCTGGATGAGCTGGCGGCGATTCCGGAAGGCGATGGCACGCTGCTCGACAACTGCCTGGTGCTGGCGCACTCGGACTGCTCGATCGCCAAGGCGCATGCCGTTGAAGGCATTCCGATGATGATCGCGGGCAATGCCGGCGGCCGCGTTCGCACCGGCTTCCATCTGGCCGGCCAAGCCGATCCCATCACGCGGGTGGGGCTGACCGTGCAACAGGCCATGGGCCTGCAGGTGGACCGCTGGGGTGTGCTGTCGATGGAAACCAATCGTACTGTGACGGCGCTGCGGACTTAACGCGCTCCGTTTCAGCATTGCGTCGCCTGGCGTCAAGAAACGCAGGCGACGATCTGCGATTCTGGGCGCGGCGTGCCCGATCGCCCGACTTCGATGTGCCCATGGAAACCCTGCAGCGACTCTTCAGCGTCATCACTCACAACCCGCTCGGCAGGTTCCTGCTGCTGTTTACGATCGCGGGGGTGATTGCGATCGTGTTTCGCAGCTTCCTGCGAGCGCGCAAGATCCAGCCCAACGGCTTCAAGTGGAAGACCGTGAGAAACGAGTTCCTGTTCGCGGTGCTGAATCTGTCGGTGACCGTGTTCGTGCTCGGTTTCCTGAGCAAGCTGCTGACCCGGCATGGCTTCATCACGTTCGACACCAGCCCGGCCGCCTGGTGGCAGATGGCGCTGGAATATGCCTGCTATTTCTTCGCCTTCGATACTTATTTCTATTGGCTGCATCGCTGGATGCACGTGGAGCCGGTGTACACCTACGTGCACAAGATTCATCACTATTCGACTTCGCCGAACCTGCTGACGACGCTCTCGGTCGGGCCGCTGGAGTCGATCATCAACGGCGGCTTCGTGGTGCTGTTCACGTCGCTGTTCACCGTTCACGCAAGCACCATGGCGCTGATCTCGCCGACCAACATCATCATGGGCTTCTACGTGCACTCGGGCTATGAGTTCCTGCCGCGCTGGTGGAACAAGACCTGGTTCACGCGCTGGTTCATCACGGCGACGTTCCACGATCAGCACCACAAGTATTTCCGCTGGAACTTCGGCGGCTACACGACGATCTGGGACTTCATCTGCAAGACGGCGCGGCCGAAGTACATCGAGGAGTTCGATCAGATCAAGGCGCGGCTCGAAAAGGCCTAGCGCCTTCGCCACAGCGCCGTCGACATTCGAAAGCGAACGTGAACTGCGCCGCCGATCAGTGCGGCGCCGTAGCCCAATTTGTCTTCCCCCGAGCGCGCATCTTCAAGAAACAACGCGCGAAGATCGTCCAGGCTGCAGGCGGTCGGGAATGACGTGGACAGCACCGCTTCCAAGGGCACTGGAGGCGTGTCGCTCGTGGTGAGCGCGATCTCATCGACTGGCAGTCCCGATCCCAAAGCGCGCATCTCATCGACCGTGAGCGCGTGTGTATGCGAAGGATCGCGCAGCTTCTCGGTGGCGTCGTAACGCTGTGCCTTCTCGGTTGCGGGCGTTACATCCTTGATCATGATGCGGCCGCCGGGGCGGCACACCCGAACGATCTCTCGAAAGGCGCGCTGTGGTTCGACGAGGTGATGAAACGCCGAACTGCACATCACGATCGCGAAACGCGCGTCCTCGAAAGGAATGTCGTTGATGTCGCCGCGGATCCAGTCGACGTTCTGGACGCCGCTGCTGGCCTGTCGCAGCTTTGCCTGCTCCAGCATGGCCGGCGTGAAGTCCATGCCGGTGACGTGACGGACCGCCGGTGCCAGCGCCAGCGCCAGCCCGCCCGGTCCACAACAGGCGTCCAGCGCCAGGTCGTTTGGATCTGGTTGCAGCACTGCCTGCAACGCTGCCGGTTGTGGTGGGGCGAGCGATGCGGTCACGCGCGCATAACTTTCCGCTTGCTTCGAGAACTGATCCAGGATCTGCAGGTTGTGATCGGCGGCCGAGCTCATGGTGTCACCTCCGGTAAAAGAGATAACATTCCCGTGCAATCGGCTGCCACTTCGCGGCGGCCAGGGTTGATGCCTGGACGGCCACGGTTACGAAAGCATGGTGATCCCACTGGTACAAATGCTTCCCCCAGGCTCCAGCCTGCGTGCCGGTGCGCTTTGTAGCAGCGGCTGGGATGTGGACGGCCCCTGGCATCGTCACGACATGCACCAGCTGCTGTATGCGTTCGAAGGCGCTCTGGTGGTGGAGGGACGGAACGGCCGTTACAAAATTCCTCGCCAGTTCGCCGCCTGGATTCCCGCCGGCGCTGCGCATCGGACCACGATTCAGAAGGTCGCGTCGGGCTCCATCTTCATCAGCCCCAGCATGGTCGAGGTCAGCACGGACAGTCCCCGAGTGATCGTCGCACCGCTGCTCATGCGACAGATGGTGATGCATGCGATGCGTTGGCCGCTCAGCCGCTCCGAGGACGATGGCACGAGCGCCGTGTATTTCGAATGTTTCGCACGGCTCTGTGCCGAGTGGATCACCGACGAAGTGAGAATGGTGCTGCCGGTGAGCGATGAGCGGCGGATCGCCGAGATCATGGAGTTCACGCGCCAGCACATCGCGACGGTGACGCTCGCCGACGTCTGTCGGGCGGTGGGAATGTCGGAACGATCGCTGCGGCGGCAGTTCACCGCCAACGTTGGCATATCCTGGGAGGAGTATCGTCAGCGCCTGCGCATTCATCTGGCCGTCGACGATCTGGATGCGACGGACAAGCCGATCGGGACCATTGCGGCGGAGAACGGTTATGACAACCAGGCGACATTCGCACGGGCCTTTCGCGCCATCATCGGCATGAGCCCGACGGACTATCGTTATTCACGGAACGTTCGACGCAAGAACTGAACTCGCTGCTCCATCGTCTGCTTGGAGATGCTGCTGTCCGCGGCCAGCAGGTCGAAGCCATGGATCGCCCCTTTGATCTCGTTCATTTCCACGCTGACGCCGTGTTCGCTCAACGCCTGCGCGTAGGCGTGGCCTTGATCGTGGAGCGGATCGAACTCGGGCGTTTCCACATAGGCGGGCGGCAGGCGAGTGAGCTCGCCATGAATGGGTGAGGCGTACCGCGGCACACCGGCCGATGCCGGATGGCCGAGATAGGTTTCGGCGACTGAGAAAATCGCGTCGTTCTTGAACGGAGGTACGTTAGCAAACGCGGTCATCGAGCTGCGTTTGCAGTCGAGATCCACTGCAGGATAAATCAGAAACTGGCCGCGCAACGCGATGCCATCTTCCTGCACGGCGCGTTGTACCACTCCGGCAGCCAGGCCTCCGCCGGCGCTGTCGCCGCCAACTACGAGGCGCTCCTTGTCGATCCCGAGCGTTGACGCGTTCGATAATGTCCAGCGCAGCGCTGCATAACAATCGTTGAAGCCGGCCGGAAACGGATACTTCGGCGCCAGTCGATATTCGACAAAGATCACCAGACATTCCGCTTCACGCGCGTAGCGCACGGCGTTGTCGATGTGCTGAGGTGCGGGCTTCATCACGAATGCGCCGCCGTGGTAGTAAATCAAAACGGGAGCGGGCGTGCGCAGACTCTCCGGCCGTATCATCAGCGCCGGAATGCGATAACCGTCGGCGCTCGGAATGTTTATCCGCGTGACGATGGGTTTGAACTTGCGCCGGTGCAGGGTGTTCACCGCGGACAGCAGGTTCTGCAGCGCTGCCAATGCCCATCGATTCATCGGCAGCGGCCGTGCTTTGATCGACTGAAGCTCGGGATGAATGTTCACGATGCCGGCGAGTGATGTTTCCCCGCAAATTACTGCCAACGGCGTTCGGCGTCTACGCTCAATTCCGGCCGGAATGTCCAGCGTGGGCCGTCCCGCTGGGCAGGACGGCCGTCGACATTATTGATCTGGGCAAATCCGCCGCTAGCCGACGATCAGCCCGTCGAAGGTCGTGTCGTCGTCCGGCGTGCCCGGGCATGGCGTGGCGTTGCGCCGCCGGTGATGTTGCCTGCAAAGCCGGGGACAACGACCCCGGCAGATGCTGAGCTCAGCATCGCTGCCACCAGCATGCTCGCATGTTGAAGTTTCATGATGCCCTCCGTGGCTGGCGATTCTTAAGGCGCGATCTTGCCGACGCCGGCGTTGCTGGTGACGATGCTGGGAATGTTTGCTGACGCATCCAGCGTGTACGAGTAGGGTACGGTGACGGTGCAGGTCGAATCGAACTGGCCGTTCACGATCACCGGAATGACCAGCGCACCGTTGCCGACCGAGCGGCTGTAGGTGATGGAGTCCAGCGTGTTCGAGCGCGTCTGCCAGCAGCCCGGCTGCGGAGAATCGTCCGAGGCGAGCAGCGGATTGTTGGAGTTCTTGAAGTAGTTGCCTTCGACCAGGACGCGTCCGCCCATGCGCGAGTTGATGCCATGGATCATGTCGCTGTTGCTGATGTTGGTCCAATAGTTGTTATAGGTGTGCACCAACCCGTGACGCAGCAGCGGCGTGCGTTGCTCGATGTTCTCGTACCAGTTGTGATGGAACGTGATGTTGGTATTTGCGGCGTCGTCGTCGCTGGAGCCGATCAGCCCGGCGCGGCTCGAGTTCCGGTAATGATTGTAGGAGACGGTCACGTTGGTGACGCCGGCCTTCATGTCGAGCAATGAGTCGTAGCCGCTGGATTCGCCGCCGCTCGCCTCCAAAGTATTGTGATCGACCCAGACGTTGTTGACACTG
>CAMLEO010000229.1 GCA_946478975.1 uncultured Steroidobacter sp. | reverse complement strand
CATCGGCGCCGATGAAAATCTCGACGCGTTCGAAATGTCATGGCTGGTGGCCCGCTCGTTCGACCGTCACACGCTGATTTTCTGGATGAATGGCGGCACCACGGCGGATGCCGAGCTGGTGCGGCCCCAGAATTTCTATTCGCTCGGCGGATTCTTGAATCTCTCCGGCCTGCCGCCCGGCTATCTCGCCGGACCTCACTACGGCATCGCGCGGCTGATCTATCAGCGACGCATCGGCCGCGGCGGCGCTGGCGTGCTCGACTTGCCCGCGTATGCAGGCATTTCAGTCGAAGCGGGCAACACATGGTTCGAGAGCAGCGAAGTGAGCTTCGGCGGCGCGCGCAAGGATGCGAGCTTGTTCTTCGGCTTGGACTCGCCGCTCGGTCCCGTGTACCTCGCGGCGGGTTACGACCAGAAAGGCGAGACCGCCTTCTATCTGTTCCTAGGGCGAACCTTCTAGCTAGGTCTTATCGACTTTCTCGAACTCCAGCGTCGGCCGGTCGCCGGGGCGGAAGTACACATAGCGCTCGCTCATTTCCTTGAGCATGCGATCGCGCTCCTCACGCGTCGCGTACCAGTGTTCGCGCGTCCAGTCGCCGCCGACCAGGTTCTTGAAAGGGTCCGTGGAGCGCAGCTTCACTCGAATGCCGAAGGGACAGTTGCGAGGCAGCGGCCTCGCCAGGTTGTGTTCGTGAGCAATGGGCATGGCAGCGTGGACGAGCTTTTGGACGGGCGCGATGGTAGCACGCCGAGGATTTAACACGGCGGGGCGCGAGTGCTCCCGAAAATCAGTCCGTTCCGGGCTTTTCCATACAACTTGCCCTTCAGTACCAGAAATCTTTTTGACGCGCGCTGTCCTAGTTGCGTCGGGTCGTTCGTCTTAAAGCAAATCGGGTCGCGTGAGAGCGCGGCGCGCGAGCTATTTCATGCTTAGTTGTCCACGTCGTGGCGTGCGTGCAACCTCAGGACGCAAGTTCGACGGTGACGTTCGTGTGCTCGGGTCGCTGATTGTGCTCAAGGGTGTCTCATTCATTGCGTAATTGCGGAAACCCCTGAATGAAGTGCGTGGCGAACTGCAACCTTTCGTCGCATGCCGCAATCAGATGATCGTAAATAGCTTGTATGCATCACTGATCGGCGCGGAAATGCTAGCAACTTGTCGTTCTTCTGGGCCGATTTCCGAGTTCTGTCAGGTTTAGGGTGGGGCGTGTTCGGCACGGCTCGCAGGTGTCGACTTCGCTCCAGTGACGGCCGGTGTTGCTACCGGTGTTGACTGCAATGCAAACGGGGAGGGGTAACGGATGATTCTCCGTCGAACCCAGGAAATGGTGAGTGGTGACCTCAGTGCGGCGTTGGCGCGACAGCCCAGCTCCGAAAATTGCGTGGTGAGCCTGCACACGCAGGTAGCCGACTACACATTGGATGGTGAAAGGTTTGCGCTGCTGGCCGCGTGGGGCGGTCGGCAGGAAGTGATGATGGACAGTCGTCGCATCTCGGTCGACGACGACACCTGGCTGCCGGTGCCCACCGGTCCCGCAACGGTGCGGGTGCGTGGCTCCGATCCAGTCAACGTCCTGACGGTGCTGTTCCGCCGGAGCATGCCCGAGGAAGTGCTCGGCGCGATGATCACGCCGGAAGATCGATTGCTCGACGACGGTGAAGTGCATACCACGCCGGCATTGCCTTTCATCCCGCATCTGCAGACTCACGATCGCGGCGTCACTCCGGTGCTGCTGTTCATTCGTCGGCATTGCGAGATGGGGCTGGACGATCCGCTGTGGTTCGAAGAGCAGTTCGCGTTCCTGCTGGAACGGATGCTGATGCGTCATCGCGATGTGCTCCAGCGCGCCCGCGGCGTGCCGGTGCGTCGTGCGGCAACCCGGCGAGAGATCCTGCGACGAGTGTCGCTCGCGACCGATTTCATTCACTCCAACTTCGACAAGCCGTTGATGCTGGGTGACATGGCGCGTGCGGCGTTTCTTTCGCGGCATCACTTCCTGCGGTTGTTCAAACACATTCACGATGTGACACCGCATGAGTATTTGCAGCGTAAGCGCACCACGGTCGCAGGGCGGCTGTTACGTGGCAGCGAGATGGCGGTCGAGGACATTGTGAAAGTCGTCGGCTTCGACTCGCGCTCCACGTTGTTCCGCGCTCTGCGTCGCTTCCATGGAGTGACACCGCGTGAGTGCCGCCGGGCGGCAGACTCGCTCACGTTCATGGGCGGTGTCGGTTCGGCGGGAGTGGCGGCGGCGTGATTTCGATGTTGTGAAGCTCCAGCAGGGCGGCGATTTGCGCCGCCTGCTGGAGCGCTTCACGAAGCGACCAGCGCGCGCAGTTGCTGGCGCTGTAATTTTTCCCGCTCACGCGCGATCGCAAGCGTCTGCTGCAACTCCGGCGCATCCGGATTGATTGCCAGCCCGCGCTCTATGTCCCGCATCGAAGCGTCGATGCGACCCAACTGTAAATTCGCCGCTGCTCGATTTTGCCAGGCGCGCCAATTGGTGTTGGTGATCGCAAGCGATTGATCGCAGTTCTCGATCGCGCGCTCGTACTGCTTGAGCGCGATGTAAGCGGCACACAAGTTCGCATAACCCGCCGCGCGATCGTCATTGGAAACCGTGTCCTTCAACCCCATCAACGTGAGGTCGATGCCTCGCTCCCATTGATGGTTCAGCAATGCCAGCGAGCCGTCCGCCAGCATCGCGTTGTGACCGAGCACGGTGTGGGAGCCCGGCGGCGGTGCCTCCGCGGGCGTATCCTTGAAGACTAAAGCGCTGGCCAGCGCTGCGAGCAGCATCAATGCTGCCCTGTGAGCGACGTTCATGAGCTTGGTTTCGGTGTTCCCCGGCCACACCTATACCACTCTTGCATTCCAGGGCAACATTGCGTCTAACACTTTTTTGCCGATAGTTGAGGTTCGCCATGTCTTTTCGCAAACAAGCCGTCATGCCGAGTGCGTCCGACATTCTTCCCGGCCGCGCCACCGCGATGCGCGTTCCTGAGAAACATTTTGTGAATGGCAACCGCATCGTTCCGCCGTTTCCCGAGGGCACGAAGCTCGCGCTGTTTGGTTTGGGCTGCTTCTGGGGCGCCGAGCGCAAGTTCTGGCAGCTGCCCGGCGTGTACAGCACCTCCGTTGGCTACGCTGCCGGTTCCACTCCGAATCCCACCTACGAAGAAGTGTGCTCCGGCTACACCGCGCACAACGAAGTCGTGCGCGTCGTCTACGACCCGAAAAAAATCAGCTACGAAACATTGCTGAAAACATTCTGGGAATCCCACGACCCCACCCAAGGCATGCGCCAGGGCAACGACATCGGCACCCAATACCGCTCCGGTGTTTATTTCTACGACCCCGAACAGCGCGCCGCCGCCGAGAAGAGCCTGCAGGCGTACCAGGAACGGTTGACGAAGGCTGGCTACGGCAAGATCACCACCGAGATCCTGCAGGCGCCGGAGTTTTATTACGCCGAGGATTATCACCAGCAGTATCTGGCGAAGAATCCGGATGGGTATTGCGGGATTGGGGGATGCGGAGTCACGTTGGATCTCGAAGCAAGCTGAGAAGAAGAACAACGTGTGATGTCTTGGTCAGGCTCTCTGAGTAGTGGTTGTCAATCAAGGTCGATCGGTCGAATGCCGAGCTTCGGTTGAGCGACGCGAGTTCAGCGAAGCGTTGGTACCAACGCCTCGCTGAATCGCTTGTGAGTGTCCGGGGCTTGCCGTCTGTTACCAGTACAGCTCCGTCGAAGTTATCTTGGTGCCGGCCTGGTTCACGCCGCCGATCAATATGACACTGTTGTTCGGCAGCAGTGTGGCCGTCTGGCGTAGGCGAGCCCCGTTCAAGCTCGGCCCGGCAGACCAGGTGTTGCTCGCCGGATCGTAGAACTCGGTAGTGGCCAGCGGTGCGCTGCCCAGGCCACCTGCGACGAGGACTCTGCCATCGGGTAGCAGCGTGGCCGAGTGAAAGAAGCGGAGGGTCGACATGACTCCGCCCGAGCTCCAGGTGTTCGTCACCGGATTGTATAGATCTGCGCTCGGCTGATTCGCGCTGCCGGTTACCAGAACGTTTCCGCTCGGTAGAAGTGTGGCCGTGTGTCCGTAGCGTACAACAGTCATGCTGCCGGCGGAGGACCAGCTATTCGTGGCTGGGTCATAGATTTCGGCCGACGCTTGAGCGGTGGTGTTGCGTTCATAGCCTCCGGTCACCAGCACCGTGCCGTTCTGAAGGAGCGTCGCCGTGTGTGAGGCGCGAGAAGTGATCATCGTTCCAGCGGCAGACCAGCTGTTCGTTGCAGGGTCATACAGCTCGGCATCGACGTTGGGCGCGCCGCTATAATATGTTCCTCCAACGATCAGCACTTTCCCATTCTGCAACAGCGTTGCGCTGTGATGCGCACGAACCCTCAGCAGATCCGCGACTCGCGTCCAGTGGTCTGTGACAGGGTCGTAGAGATAAGCGCGGTTTTGCTCGAGACCGCCGGCGCCGGCGCCGGCGGCCACCAGAATCGTTCCGTTCGGCAAGAGCGTCGCGGTATGTGCGTAAACCCCGCCCTGGCCGCCGCCATAGATCGGCGCTGCCCGGGACCACGTCTGTGTCGTCGAGTCGTAGATTGCGACAGAGTCGGAGGACGGACCTCCTCCAACCAGGAAGCCGCCCATCGCTACGACTTTGCCGTTCGGGAGCGCGGTAGCGGTGTGTTCCTGGAACACTGCAGGAGCATTTGTCCCGGCGGACCAGACGCCCGCGACCACCGAGATCGGCGAACTTTGGGTCAGCGAGCCGATCGTCGCCTGGATGGTCGTGCTTCCCAGAGTCACGCCCGTCACAAGTCCTGTTTGCGCGTTGACGCTCGCGACCGCTGGATCGCTCGATGCCCATGATGTCAATTGTGTGACGTTTGCTGTCGTCGCGTCGGTATAGGTGCCGGTTGCTCTCAGCTGTGCCGTCATGCCAGGGCCGGTGCGAAGCGGCGATGGAGTCACCGTGAAGGACTCGAGTTGGGCCGCAGTCACCGTCAATGTTTCGGAGCCGCTGATGGCGCCGGACGCAGCGGCGATCGTCGTGGTGCCGATCGCGCGCGACCGTGCAAGGCCGGCCGAGTTGATCGTGGCAACAGCGGGATTGCTCGAAGACCAGTTCACCTGGCCGGTCAGATCAGCGGTGCTGGTGTCGCTGAACGTTCCGATGGCCGAGAACTGCTGCGACAGGCCTGCCGCGACATTTGGCATCGCTGGTGTCAGCGCAATCGAGAGCAGGCCGCTGACGAAGCTGGCGCGTGCGACCCGCTCACCCTGCGAAGTTACATATACATTCAGCACGCCGTCGGGAAACGGCCCTACGCCGGGCGACACGGCCACTGCATCGCCGGCGGCAACGGTCACTGCTCCAGTGGCGGGGGCACCGTTGATATACAACTGCCCGGCAGTCGTGGCGATCGAACGCCCCACCATGCTCTGTACCAGCGGCGCCGGCAGAGTGAGCAGCGAGCCCGGAGTCGCGTCGGCGACCCGAAACTCAAATTTGCTGACCAGGCCATCGCCATCGGTATCGAGCCAGGCTGCGATATCAGCGGCACTGAATGACACGCCGAGAGAAGCGTACCGTTGAGTGAGATTGGCGGCGACCGTGGCTGGATTCAGGCTGCGGGCGCTGGCAGCGAGCGCGGCTCGGGTTTCCGGGCTCGTCAACACGCCGTCGGTGCTCAGGTCGCTTTGGAAACTACTGATCAGCGCGCTCAAGTTGCCTGCGCCGTTGCCATTGACGAACAAGCTCGAGACGCCCGCGAGCAAACGATCGCCGTCATGATTGCCTTTCAGATCGAAGGCTCCAAACGATCCATAGCTGCCCATCGGAATGCCCAAAGCCTGGAGCACTTCACGCTCCGCCTGCGTTCGTGCGGCGGCGAACGTCATGCCGGAATTTCGCACCAAATATTCGACGCGGCGGTACGCCAAGGTTGTGAGGAGGTTTACATTCAGAGTCGCGTCGCTTGCCAGGTCGTTATAACCATTGAGCGATACGGGGCCCGACGAGATCGCGCCAAGCGCTTCATCGAAGTAATAACCCGTAGCGTTGACGCCCAGATAGGGCGAAGTAAAGGTCGAGCTTGGCGAGAACGTGCCGAGATCGGAGGTGATTTGATAACTGTACTGCTTGCCGGTGGGTGACAGGGCCGGGTCGAGCTCCTGCACGGTGACGGTGGAGCCGGAGATCAGCGGTCCTTTCTGAGCGACCCCCGCTTCAACATGGAATGTTCCAGTCGGCGGATTATTGTTGTCCGCTCCAGAGCCGCCGCCCCCGCCGCACGCCGCTGTCATAATCCCCAGCATGATCAGCGTGGCAGCCCGCGTGAGCCTGGTGGCTAGCGGCTGTGAGAGTCGCGGACTCCAATTCGAGCTTCGCATTCGCTTTCGTCCTTGGTCGCTGAGATAAGGCTCAGAGTATATTGAAACACGAGTAAAGGTGGTGTGTTCGTATGCCGCGATTATGCCGCGATCTTCTAACGGGCAGTCGTGGAAACACAAATGTTTGCTGATCACATCTGTCGGCGTGAGCGCAAGCCGCCACCGCCAATGCGAGCCTCGTTGCAGACTTTCGCGGGGCCAGCGGAACGCAATTGATCGTCACTCCAGCCGCCAGCTGCTAATCGACACCGGCCACTCTCATGGTCGAAAGTTTGTACGTCCGTGGCGAAGTCGACTAGCGGCGGGAATAACAGTCCGCTTCTTTCTTTATATATTCTCTTTGAATCTGTCAGTCCCCGCCAACGACAGCCATTGCCGCCTCGTATAGCTCATGCAACCGGATACCACGATGGTCGGCGTCGCCTGTCGCATTCATTGCTGTTCCGGCTCTCGTCCTGAGACTACGGCGCAGTGGGGGGCAAGGGAGATCGACTGGACTGATTTTCGGTTTACTGATGTTTGTGGTGAGCGACGGCGCGCAGCTATTTGCGCGCCATCTGCTCAATCTCTTCATCCGTAATCCCCAACTGCGCTTCTTCGGCTTGATCCAATCCGCCGCCCAAGCCGGCCTCGTCGGCGCCGACGATGCGATCGGGGGCGATGTCGCCGCCGATGCGAATGTTTGGTTCCTTGCCAGCGGTGAGGCGCTCGCCGGTGCCTTGCGAGTCGGTGGTGTCGTCCAGGCC
Organism: uncultured Steroidobacter sp.; assembly: GCA_946478975.1. The sequence goes on along the minus strand of CAMLEO010000229.1, from coordinate 4,665 downwards.
CAGATCGCCGAGGCTGGCGCCGGCGTCGGCAGTGTCGAGGTGGCCGCCTTCGCTGTCCTCGTTGGTGCCGCGATCCAGGTTGAGCAGATCTTCATCGATCAGGCCGGGCCCGGCGAGATCGGAGCCGGAATCGGAACTGTCGCTGGGCCCGAGCGAGCGCGTGTCGTGGCCTTTGAACGCTTTGCGTCCGCTCTGGCCGGGAAGATTGTCTGGATCGACGGTGCTTCGATGAGTCATGCTGTGCTCCATCCACTGCGGCCAAATACTGAAAGCCGCCTTGAGCAACGCCGTAGCTCCGCAGGGGTTCCGGCACTAACGCTGACGCACGTGTCGATGAATGCCCTTCGCAATCAAATCTGAAATTGCCGACCCGAAGGCGAAGAAATTCTCCTTCGTGGCGCAGAAGACAATGTACGGCGGCAAGCTCATTGCGAATGGCGATGAGATCTTCGTGTTTGCGAGCGAGACCCAGGGCGGACAAGGTTTGGTCGCACGCGGAATCGTCACCGACGTAGAAACAATTGCGAAGCTGCCGGACATCGCCCGGCAGACTCCACGAGTAAGTATCGAAGTCAGGCGCACCGCGCTCGTGAGCAAGCCGCTGGGGCGAAACGAGCTCAAGCGGTTTGTGAACTGGCGCGATGGCCGGCCTCAGACCGAGCTCAACTTCAAATTCTATCGACAGGCCACCAACAAGATCGTCGGCATCTCAGATCAGGCCGCGACGTTCCTGCGAGAATTCTTCTAAACAAATATCGCCGACAGATTTCATGCCGCGGGCTTGACGAGTCGCGCTGCTTCGTCGATCGCACGCTCCTTGCGTACGTCCTCGCCGTGCGCGTACGGGAGATCGAACGGCACTTCGACATCGGGCTCGACGCCTCGGCCTTCCAGGCGCGTGCCATCGTCCATACGCACGTCCTTGGTTGCGAGATAGAGCAGGTTGCCATCGGCGTCGTTTGCAAAGATCTGTCCGGCCATGACCGCGCCTGCGGTGCGCGCACCGACGATTCGGCCGACGTGCCCGCGTTTGAATGCGTACGCGAGCAATTCCTTGCCGCTGGTGCTGCGATTGTCCGTGAGCAGCACCACTGGTTTGGCCCAGCAGGAAAGATAAGTTTCGGCGGGGCCGGACCTGGCGCGTGCGTTCCACGTCAGGCAGCGTTGCGTAAATATATTCAAGTTGGAAGGCGAGGCGCCGCCGAGCCCGTCGCGAACATCCAGCACCAGCGCATCGGCTCGTTTGAATTGGCCGAACAGCAGTTCCTCTTCCAGGATGTCCTGATACTTGCGACCGGCGTAGGACCACGCGTGGATGTAGCCGATTTTGCTGGTCCCGCGCTCGACGATCTGCACGCTCGCCTCCATCGCATCGGCGAACAACGTGCTGCCATCGAGCAGAGTCGGAGTGACCGTAAGCGTCTTGGTGACTCCCGGCGTTCTTTCCACGATCACGGTGAGCGGCTTTCCTGCCTTGCCCTCGAACGAGCGGATGGCATGAAACGGCGCGCCGTCTACAGACACGATCCGGTCTCCAAGTTGGATTCCCGCTTGATGCGCCGGCAAGCCTTCGTGCACTCCGCGCACGAACTGCTGCCCGTTCACCGTCTGCGTGAATATTCCAATGCCGCAGTAAACGGCCTTGCCGTCGGTCAGATTGCGGGCTGTGTTCTTCGCCAGCCATTCGTTCATGGGCAGGAACAGCCCCAACAGATGAAAGTAGTCCGGTGTGTCCGGCGTATAGAACACCGTGTGCGATGTATGCAGTTCAGCGAGCATCTCGTTGACGATCGCCGCGTGCTGCTCTCGCGTGCTCGCATGGCTGGCGCGCTCCCGATACTTGGTCCTCATCGCAGGCCATTCGACGCCGTTGAACTTCGCGTCGTAGAAACTCTCGTGCACCGTCTGCCACACCCAGTCGAATGAGGCGCTCCGGTCTTCGGCAGGTGCCGTGCCTGAAATCAGGCAGCCAAGCGCGGCTGCTGCGATTGCCGTGGAAAATGCGCCGACGGTCATGGTACGTCCTGTAGTTATCGAGCGCTGATGTTACCTGTTCCTGAAGGCATCGCTCTTCGCCTCTTGGACAGAATCCAATCCCCCGCAGAACCCCGAAAAGGTCGGTTGTCGCTGCAGAACGAGACGAGGTCCCGTTCAGCATCATCACGCTCCCGGTCGCAGCGAAGAGGCGCGATGCAGGGATCTTCAACACATTCGACTATGAACAAAGAAGCGGCGCTGGCAATCCTGCGGCTGCAAGGCAATGAGAATTCAGCCAGCGTGGTGCGGGCGTACGGCGAGCAGCTGGCTTCCGTGCAGGAGCAGCTCGTGGCGGCGGAGTCGGACGTGGAGCGCAACGCCCACGGTGCCAGGCTCGCGGAGTTGAGCCAGGCGTACGAGCTGATCAGCGGGACCGGCCGCTACGCGAGCCCGAATGACGGTGCAACGCTCGTGCGCAATGACGGTGCGACGCTCATGCGCTCGGGCACGCTGTTGCCTGATTCATCCAGCCCGGCGCTCGTTCATATGGAGCCGGGCGCAGTCATTGCGGATCGCATCGAGATCGGCGGATTGCTCGGCGAGGGCGGCATGGGCTGCGTGTACGCGGCGCGCGATCGCCTGAAGAGCGAGGACGTAGCGATCAAAGTGCTGCGTGAGGACTTGCGGTTCAGTCTCGAAGCCAAGGATCGTTTCCTCTCTGAAGCGAAGGTGTCTTGCAGTCTTTCTCATCCGAATATCGTGCGCGTGCATGACGTCGGCACCAGTGGCGGCGCCTATTACCTGTCCATGGAGAGATTGAAAGGCCAGACGCTGCGCCAGAAGATGGATCAGTATCGCAAGAAGAACCGTGCCTTCCGTCTGGTCGAAGTCACGGACATTGCGCGCCAGCTGATCGATGCGCTTCGATACGCGCATCGTTTCATCATTCATCGCGACATCAAGCCGGAGAATATCTGGCTGGCCGAGGATGGCACGGTCAAGCTGATGGACTTCGGCATTGCCCGCGTCTTCAGCAATTCGCAGATGACCCAGACCGGCATGATGCTCGGCACGGCTTACTATATGTCGCCGGAACAGCGCGCCGGCTCGAAGAAAATCGACTGGCGCACCGATCAATATGCGCTCGGCGTGGTGTTGTATGAATTGTTCACGGGCACGTTGCCGACCGGCGCGGTGCAGCCGATCGTGCGTCGGGACCTGCCGAAACGTTATGCGGACGCGCTGATGCGCGCGATGTCGCCGTCGCCGGATAAACGGTTTGGATCGTTCGATGAGATGCTGGAAGAGATTCTGGCGCCGCGGCCGAAGCGCTTTCGGCTTGCCCGCCTGATGCTGCTCGGTTCGGCACTCACAGCTGCGTTCGTGATGGCGAATGATCGCGGTTGGATCATGAAACTGTCCGCTGCAACCACCGCGCTGAAATCAGAGTTGTGGGCGATGAGTGAGCGCGTCTCTGGGCGAGTGCCCGAGGAAACACCTCCGGCTGCAGTGGTGCCCGCGCCCGCAGAACAGAAGCCTGTGGAACTCAAGCCCGCGGTGCTGGAGCCAGCCGCGCTCGAGTCGGCAACACTTGAACCCGTCGCCTTGGAGCCGGCAGCCACCGAGCCAGCGGCGCTGGAACAAACAGAGGCGGGTGCGACCTCTGAACCAGTGGTGTCGAGCAGCGAGACGTCACAAATCGAGGCGACAATCGTCACCGACCCGGTCGTCTCACGCGATCAGGATTGTGACAACGAGGCGCGCGAGTCCGAGCACGTGTGTCTGGACGAGCTGCAGGATTGCCGCCCGTCGTGCGAATCACCCGTGAAGGACGCGTTATGAGTGCGGCTCGCCCGGGTGCATTCCCAGGCGAGCCGCGTTTGTATCAAGGCGTCGGCGTGATCACGACGTCATCGACATACAGCGTGCTGCCGGCGCTGCCGGACCCGCTGTAAAGTTCGACGCGCACATCAGTGGTGCCTGCGGGAGCAACGACATCTGCCGCCGCCTGCTGCCACTCCGACGTCAAGCTGCTGAGAGCGACCAGATCGGTCTGAAGAACCTGTCCATTCTCGTTGAACCACTTCACACGTAACGTCACGCTCGAAGCAGTGCCCGTGCCGCTCTTCGCCCAATAGCTGATGCGCTTGGTTCCAGCGGTCGCCGCGAAGCCAGGATACGACGCAATCTCGACCGCCCAACCGCCGCCGGCCGTGACGCCGATGAGCAGGCTGTGCGTGCCGCTGTAAGCTTGATCAGCGGCGCGCTCGACGCTCGATCCATACCAGGGCCGCCACTGACCGACTGTGCCTTCGAGGCTCGCCGTATCTGCATCGAGCGCGTTCTCGACATCGCCGATCACGACGTCATCGAAATACACGACGCCGCCGGCGCTGCCCGTGCCGACGAGACGAACCAGCAATGTCGCCGTGCCTTGCGGAGCTTCGACATTCATCTTGGTGCGAGTCCATTCCGTCGTCAGCGTCGACAGCGCAACCGATTCGGTCCCGAGCACCGCTTGAGAAGCGTCGAGCCAATTGAGAACGAGCGTCGCCGTTGCTGGAGCGTTTGCGCCGAGCTTCGCCCAGATGCTGACGTTCTTGGTGCCTGCCGTCGCTGCGAAGCCCGGAGAGTTCGACATCTCTAAGGCCCACTGCGCAGATGTCACATCGACGCGCAGGCTGCGGC
>CAMLEO010000228.1 GCA_946478975.1 uncultured Steroidobacter sp. | reverse complement strand
GGCATCAGCTCCCATTCGTAGTCGCGGCCGATCAGCGAGTAGTACGCTTGGTGCGCGACGTGCCGCACCCAGCCATGACGGTCCGACGCAGCGAGCGATTTCATCAAATGCCAGCCGGAGAAATTGGACACGCCGGTGTAACGAATCTTGCCGGCGCGGACCAGGTTGTCCAACGTCTGCAATGTTTCTTCGACCGGCGTGGTCGCGTCGTAACCGTGCAGCTGGAACAGGTCGATGTAATCGGTGCCCAATCGCGTGAGTGCTTTGTCGATCGCACGAATCAGGCCGTAGCGCGAGGAGCCGATGTCGTTCGGGCCGTCGCCGTAACGGAACGATGCCTTGGTGGAGATGATCACTTTGTCGCGCCGGCCTTTGATCGCCGCGCCCAGAATTTCCTCGGCGGCGCCGCCCGAGTACACGTCCGCCGAGTCGAACATATTCAGACCCGCTTCGAGCGAGATGTCCACCAGCCGGCTCGCCTCCTTGACGTCCGTCTGACCCCACGAGCTGAACAGCGCGCCCTTGCCGCCGAACGTACCGGTCCCGAGGCTCAGCACCGGCACCTTGAAGCCCGAACCACCCAATGGCCTGAATTCCATGCGACTCTCCCGCAAACTCGAAAATGAAGCCGCTTTATAACTCAGCAACTGCTGAATTGGCGGCACGGGCGTATTGCGGGCGAAATTGGGGCTGGTATCGTGCGCCCCATGCAGAAAGTCACCCCACCCATCGTCGTCATTACCACGGGCGGCACCATCGACAAGGCGTACTTCGACGCGCTCAGCGCGTACAAGATCGGCGAGCCGATGGTGAAGAAAATGCTGGACGTGGCCAACGTCACGCTGCCGTTCCGCGTCGTCGAGCTGTTTCGCAAGGACAGCCTCGATCTCACCGATCAGGATCGCAAGGCGCTGTGCGAGACCGTCGCGGCGCTCGACACCGATCGCGTGGTCATCACGCACGGCACAGACACGATGACCGAATCGGCCAAAGTGCTCGCGTCCATCGCCGGCAAGACGATCGTGTTCACCGGCGCGTTGTCACCGGCACGCTTCGCCGAGAGCGATGCGATGTTCAATTTGGGAATGGCGGTCGCGGCCGTGCAGACGTTGCCGCCCGGCGTTTACGTCGCGATGAGCGGTCAGGTGTTTCGCGGCGACCAGGTGCGCAAGGACCGCGAGCACGCGCGCTTCGTTTCGACGGCCGAATAACGCATCAAACGTTCGCGGCGACGTGCGCCAGATCTTTGCGGGCGACGGCGGGCGTGACGCCGAGAATCTTGCGCATGTGTCTGGCGAGATGACTTTGATGCGCGAAGCCGGTGGCGAACGCGATCTGCGCAATCGATAGGTTCTGATCCTGCAGTAACAACTTCGCCCGCTCGACGCGCCGGCGCAGGATGTATTGATGCACCGGTGTTCCAGTCGAGCGGCGGAACAACGTCTTCAGGTGCGACACGCTCACGCCCGCGACCTGCGCGATCTCCGCCAGCGACAGCTCGCTCTCCAGGTTGTCCTCGATGTGAGAAATCACCAGCTTGAGCTTCCACGCGCTCAGGCCGCCTTGCGGGTCTCGCATCGGCAGCGAACGACGACTGTGTCGCTGCAGGAGCCGCGCCGCGAGCGCCGTGCCGAGACTCTCGCGAAACAAACGACCGCCGGCGCCGCCGGATTCCAGGTCCGCCTTGATCGCCCAGCCAATGTGCTCGATGAACGGATCGCGCAGCTGAAAGCGATCGGCGATCTCGATGTTGTTCGGATCCATGTCGAGCTCGGTCGCGACACTGCGTAACAACTCATCCGGCACGCGCATCACGAGCGATGTGCCGCTCTGCTTCGTTTCCCACGCGGCTGGCGTGTGCGCGGGAATGATGTCCAGATCGCCCGCGACTTCGCGGCCGTGGCGCAGCCTGCCGCCGCGGTCGCATGTGACTTCCACGGACGGGCCGACATGCATGCACACGATTGCGTAGGGCCGCGCGTCGATGCGCGTGAGCCCGGCCGCGAAATTGTTGAGTGTGGCGCCGAGGTTGCCTCGTCCCGACGAGGGCGCCGGCGTGGCGGGTGGACGGGGGTTGGTGGTGATGGTCATCGGTGAGCTCCCGCACCGTACTGCTGCGTCGAGGATACAACGAGGCGCCGGCACCGGGATGCTCCGCCCCTTGCGGTCCGGCGTCCGATCCTGCTGCCCCCGGGCTTAATATGCCCGTGCCCGACCGCTGAAACGAGCCAGCGCAATGGGTGGGTGTCCAAAGTTCTTGGCCGAAAGGGCTGTCGTTTCGCCAACCGGGCGCGAGTGGGTCATCAGTTGCGATTCGCGAATTCGCCACAGCCCCCGCCACAACCAGGCCGCGAAGTTGACAGGGCCGGGGGCAAGTGTGATGGTCCGGGCATGTCCACGTCGCTGACTCCCGCCGATCTCGCGCGCTACAGCCGCCATCTCTCGCTGCGAGAGGTGGGTGTCCAAGGTCAGGAAAAGCTCAAGGCCGCGAGGGTGTTGCTGGTCGGCGCGGGCGGCCTCGGCTCGCCTGCCGCGCTTTATCTCGCGGCGTCGGGCGTGGGCACGATTGGCGTCATCGACAATGACAATGTCGATGTGTCCAACCTGCAGCGGCAGGTGCTCTACGACACGCAAAGCGTGGGCCGTCCGAAGGCGGAGATGGCCAGGCAACGACTGCTCGCGCTCAATCCGGAGATCGAACTCGTCGCTCACACCCTGGAGCTGCGCGCGGCGAACGTGCGCGACATTTTCAGCCGGTATGATGTCGTGCTCGACGGCACGGATCGCTTCACCACGCGCTATCTGTCGAACGACGCGTGCGTGATCCTGCGCAAGCCGCTGGTGTCCGCGGCGATTCATCGCTTCGAAGGGCAGGCGATGACGTATGTTCCCGACCGCGCGCCGTGTTACCGCTGTTTGTTTCCAGAGCCGCCGGCGGATGGCGTCGTGCCGAACTGCGCGGAAGCGGGCGTGCTCGGCGTGTTGCCGGGCGTGATGGGCACGATTCAGGCGACTGAGGCGATCAAGCTCATCATCGGCGTCGGCGAACCGCTGCTGGGCCGACTGCTGACCTACGACGCGCTTTCGATGCGCTTCGAAGAGTTTCGTTTCAGCCGGCGGCGGGATTGCGCGGTGTGCGGCGATCAACCGTCAATTCGCGAGCCCGCGGACCTGGCCGAGCTTTGCAATACTGAAGTGATGAATCAGGTGCGTCGGCTGACGCCCGCGGAGTTCTGGCCGATGCTGCCGGAAGTCGCAATCGTCGATGTGCGCGAGCCGAAGGAGTTCGCCGTGTCTCACCTGCCAGGGGCGGTGAATATTCCGGTCGGTCAGATGCAAGCGCGAGTCGCGGAGATTCCGACCGGGCGAATGGCGGTGTTCATTTGTCGGAGCGGGGCGCGCAGCCTGACGGCTTCAGCCATCGCGACGCGCGCCGGTCTGACGAATGCAGCTCATCTGGAAGGTGGGTTGCTGGCCTGGGCGAAAGAGGTGGATCCGTCGTTCGTCGTCGCGCCGGTCGGTTGACTCAGCTCGAAAGGGCCTTGGCCGCTTTCGACCATACAAAAATTCAACGAGCACTGACTCGCGCGCGAGCGAGCGGCCGCGCCTTGCGCTGATCCGCCAACCAGCCACCCGAAGGCTGCCAGTTCGCCAACTCTTCGCGCCGACGCTGCCACGCCTGCTCCAGCGTTCTTGCCGCTTCCGGCGCCGTGGTGTGAACGGACGTCGGCATGTGAATCACGTTATCTGTTTCGAGTTCGAGCATGGTGCTGCTCCTTCTTCCCGTCACTAATCTTTCCCGTGCGTGCAGAGTACGCTGGCGCCCGCGCGCGATCATCGGGCCGAGCGGCATGTAATTGATTCCGCGCTGGCACGAATCGCTGCGGGTTTGGCGGCGAGTCGCGGCAATCCGCCGGCGAATCCGGTTGAGCCGGACGGCGATGAATCGCACAATTTCAGCTGCCTGATTGGGGTGTTGGTCGCGGGAGAACTGCGGTGAATCAAGCCATTAGCGATCGTCCGGCGAACACCGGAATTGCCACGGTTATTTATGTCTTGTACCTGGTGACGTTGATTTCCGGCGTCACGGCGCTCATCGGCGTGGTCATGGCATATATGTATCGGGACGAAGCGCCGGATTGGCTGCGCACGCACTATGAAATGCAGATCCGCACGTTCTGGATCGGCCTGCTGTACTCGCTGATCGCGGGCATTCTGTGCGCAGTGCTGATCGGCTTCGCGCTGTTCTTCGTGATCGCGATCTGGTGGGTCATTCGCTGCGTGAAGGGGCTGCGATATCTGGATCGTCGCGAGCCGTATCCCGATTACCGCACTTGGGCGATCTGATCGCCTCTAGTAAACATCCCGGCGATAGCGGCCGGCGGTCGCCAGCGATTCCAATAACGCCGCACTGAGCACCTCGCTCAGTGCGGCATCGACGCCCGGCGCCATGCCATGCAAGCTTCCGCAAACGTAAATAGCCGCACCGTCGCCGACCCAGCGACGGATGTCGTCGGCGCATTCGCGAATCCGATCCTGAACGTAACGCCGCTGCGGTTGATCTCGCGAGAACACCCAATCGATGCGCTCGATCTCGCCGGCTGCGCGCCAGCGTTCGAGCTCTTCTCCATAGAAACAATCGTGAGCGGCATTGCGCTCGCCGAAGATCAGCCAGTTGCGATGGCGGGCAGCGGCGATGCGCTCTTTCAGCAGTGCTCGCAAGCCGGCGATGCCGGTGCCGTTGCCGATCAAGATCATCGGCACGTCCGCTTGCGGACCGTGGAAATTCGCATTCGTTCGCACGCGAACGGCGATCTCCTCGCCGATGTTTGCGCCGGCAGTGAGCCAGCCGCTGCCGAGTCCGGGTTCTCCATCGGGCCGGCGCATCTGGCGCACGAGCAAATGAATCGCGCCATCGCTTGGCAGCGAGGCGATGGAATATTCGCGATGGGGCAAGGTCTGGCCGGCGGAGGTCCAGGTCGAGTTGCGAGGATCGATCTCGGCAATATCGCCGGCCTGCCAGCTCAACGAGCCTGATTGCGGCTGCAATTCGATGTGAAAGCACGCGTCGCCAGCGCTGCCGGGATTCATGAGACGGCGCACACTCAGGCGCCAACGTTCATAGCGCGGCGGCTCCCAATCGGGCAGGTCCGGGCTGTTACAAAGTACGCTGAGTTGATGCTGCCAGTGGCGGAGTGCGCCTTCATCGCCGTTGTCCACTTCAACCACGTCGAACATCGCGGTCGCGCCCCGGTGTCGGAGCCACTGGTCGAGGCGATGACCGAATGCGCAGTAGTTGTCGTACTCGCGATCGCCCAGCGCGAGCACGCCGTAGCTCAACTCATTCAGAGCGATCGAGCTGTCGAGCACCTTGCGTACGAACGCGGCGGCGGGATCGGGCGCGTCTCCTTCGCCGGTGGTGCTGACGACGAATAGAGCATTCTTCGTCTGACGCAGGAGCTGTGCGTCGATATCTTGTAACGACGCAAGCAGCACGGGCGCACCGGCTGCTTGCATCGACTGTGCGGTTCGGTTTGCCAGCTCGGCGGCGAATCCGGTTTGGCTGGCGAACGCGATGAGCGTCGGCGACGGATCGGTTGACGTCGCAGCCCGTTGAATCGAGCTGCGACGGGGCCGCAGAAAGTAAACGCAGGTCGTGACGTAAAGCACGACAACGACGCACGCAGCGGCCAGGCGTGCGTCGCTGATGCCGGCAAATACGTCCGACATCGCCACCGTTACTGTGGAAGCACTTCAAACGTCGCGACGTAGCTGACGCGACGCTGCTTGGCCTGTTTCACCGTGGTCTTCTGATCCTGCAGCGTGCTCTCCAGCCAGTACATGCCCGCATTCGGCCAGTTCACGCTCAGCTCGCCGTTCGCGTCCGTCTTCAACTTCTGCTCTTGCGGGTCGTTGCGATAACGCGTACCGCCAGCTTGCACGACGACATCGAGATTCGCGGCAGGTTTGCCGTCCAGCAGGAAACGAAACTTCGAGGCTTCGCCCGCATACAGATCGTTCGGATGCGTGACAGGAATCAGTTCGAGTCCGACGTTGCTGGGCTTGAGTGCGCCGTCGCTCGGCTTGCCGGCGGTGACGAAGGTTTCGATGCGTCCGATCATTTCGTTGACTTCGAGACCCTTCGCGTTCGCCGGCACTTCAGTCGCGAACTTGTCGGCCGTCCCGCGCCAACGCTTGCGGGTGCCGTTCTCGTCATAGCTCGCGAACAGCCCTTGATTGAGGATGGCCAATTTATAAGTGCCGTTCTGCTTGAGCTGCATGTCGAATACGCTGCGGTACTTGCCTGTGGCTGCGTTCTCCGGCGCGACTTTCGAGCCGTCGGGTGCGGTGATCACGAGCGAGTCGAGCCGCAGAGGCACGTGATTGAAATAAAACAAGTCGTTTGAAACGGCGGCGTCGACGGTGATCCATTGATCGACGGTCGATACCGTCGAGGACGGCAGCAGCCAGGTCTTGTGCGCATGGCTCGCCAGCGGCGCAAGCAGTGCGGCCATCAGCGCGACGGCGCGAAGTGCGGTCTTCATGTGTTCTCCTTGAACGCTTGAATTATGGAGTGACGTTGAGCGTGACGGTGCCGAGCTCGGTTTTGCCGGTCGCACTTGCTTGTTGCTTCTGGGTGCCGGGCCATTCGAACGGTACGCGCAGCAGCTCTCGTCCGCCGTTTTCGCGCGTCGCTTCGACGACGAGGTTGTATTTGCCCGGCGCGAGATTCGCGAGTTGCTTGTCGGTGCTCTTGAAACTCAGCGCGTGCACGCCGGCGGGCCGCGTCGCGCCCGACACGCCATCGACTGGCATTTGCAGCTCACGACCACCGCGACGCCACCACTGGCGCAAATCCTTCAGCCACTGCGTGCCGTCTTCTTTTTTCGATTCGGTTTGATACCAGACGGCGAGCTGCGCGGCCGCGCTTTGATCCGGATTCTCCACCCACAGCGCGACGTACGGACGGTGGTACTCCGCGACATCGAGGCGCGGCACTTCGAGCTTGATATTCAGCTCCGCCGCCAATGCCGGCGCCGCCAATCCAATCAACATCACTCCAACAGCAACTCTCCCGGCCCAACGCATAACCATCCTTATTTCTTAGTGAATAAACAAAAGTGCGAGCAGCAGCGGCAGCGCCAATCCCAGCGCGACCATGGGCCACGTCCCCGGACGGTGTCCCGAATGCATCTTCAGCAGCAGCAACCCAGTGGTCGCGAAAATCAGCGCGGCAAACGCGAATGCGTCGATGAATAGGCTCCACGCGCGCCCAGCGTTGCGGCCCTTGTGCAGGTCATTGAGATAGGACAGCCACCCGCGGTCGGTGAGCTCGTGCGTGACCGCGCCGTTGTGCATGTCGATCGTCAGCCACGCATCGCCGCCGGGACGGGGTAGGGAGATGTAGATCTCGTCGTCGGACCACTCCGTCTCCCGATTTTGGACACCCACCGAAATCGAGTCGGCCAGCCAATCGGCGACGGCCTTCGGCAGCGGCGCTTTTTCTTCTGGCGTCGCTCGCCAGGTCCTCTGCAAATCCGCGAGCAATGCCGCGGGCAGTTCGGCAGTCTGTGTCGTCACGCGCGGTTTCGCGGCGATCCACGATGCGTGATTGAGCGTGAAGCCGGTGATGCTGAACATCAGCATGCCGACCATGCACGCGGCCGCGCTCATCCAATGCCACTGATGCAGATGTTTCAGCCAGAACGCCCGATTCTTCTGCGCCTGGGCCGAGGAGGCGCGGGGGGCTTGGGTTGTTGAGGACAAGCGAGTCACGCGGGCACGGGCAATCGATGGGTGTCCAGAAATTGGTGGGTGTCCATAATAGTTGAGAATGGTTCTCATCGGCAAAGGCGGGGCGGTGTTGTCGGTAGCGACTTCGGCCTCATTAATGAGGAGAGGCGTCGGGCGGACACACTCGTGCACCTTTTTGGCGCGTATAGTTGCCGCCCTCTTAGGATGAGGTGGGAGTTGTCTTGATCGCAGCCAGCGTCAGCGTTTTCGATATGTTCAAGATCGGCATCGGGCCGTCGAGTTCTCACACCATGGGGCCGATGACCGCTGCCTGGCGGTTCGCGAAGTCTTTGGAAGAGCAGGGATCGTTGCTTCGCGTGGCGCAAGTGACCGTGAGCTTGTTCGGATCCCTGGCGCTCACCGGCAAGGGGCACGCCACCGACACTGCCGTGACAACGGGCTTGGCTGGTTGGCTGCCGGCTGAGGTAGATCCGGACGTTGCGGCCAAGTTGATCGATGACGTTCGTCAACGTGGCGAGCTGTTGCTCGCGGGTCGGCACCGCATCGAGTTCCGCATGGAGCGCGACATTCACTGGAAATACAAAGAAAGCCTGCCTTACCACCCGAATGCCCTGACACTGTTTGCGCGTGACGCTGCGGGTGAACTGCTGGATCAGGCGACGTTCTATTCCGTGGGCGGCGGCTTCGTCGTGAGCGAGCAAGAAGCGAACGCGCCGGCCGCAGCAGCCCAGAACGTCGATATTCCTTTTCCGTTCTCTGATGGCGCGGAGTTGTTGGAAGTGGCTGAGGCCAATCAACTCACGATTGCCGAACTGATGATGCGCAATGAGTGCGCGCGTCGTTCGAAAGAAGATGTGCTCACGGGCCTCGATCGCATCTCCGACGCCATGAATGCCTGCATCGATCGCGGTTTGCGTCAGGAAGGTGTGTTGCCAGGCGGGCTCAATGTGAAGCGCCGTGCCGCCAAGTTGCGTGTGGCGCTGGAAAAGCGCGAACAGAACAAAACTTCCGACGGTTTGATCGCGATGGATTGGATCAACGCCTGGGCCCTGGCGGTCAACGAAGAAAATGCGGCTGGCGGCAAAGTTGTAACAGCACCGACGAATGGCGCGGCTGGCGTCGTGCCGGCAGTGCTGCGCTATTACAATCATTTCTGCAACGGCACGCGCGAAGGGCGACATACGTTTCTGCTGACCGCTGCAGCGATCGGCTCGCTGTACAAATCCAACGCCAGCATTTCTGCTGCCGAAGTCGGATGTCAGGGAGAAATTGGCGTCGCTTGTTCCATCGCGGCCGCAGGGCTCACGGCCACGCAAGGTGGAACAAACGAGCAAATCGAAAACGCCGCCGAGATTGGCATGGAGCACAACCTCGGCTTGACCTGCGATCCCATCGGCGGCCTGGTGCAGATCCCGTGCATCGAGCGCAACGCGACCGGTGCCGTGAAGGCGGTGGACGCGTCGCGACTCGCGATGTTGGGTGACGGTTCGCATCACGTCACCCTCGATCGCGTGATCGAAACCATGCGTCGCACCGGTGCCGACATGCGGGACAGTTACAAAGAAACATCGCTCGGCGGCCTCGCGGTGAATCTGCCTGAATGTTGACGAGGGCCCCTGCGGGGCCTTCATCCTCAAGATAATTAGAACTGCATCGCAATCGACACGCTCGCGTTGCGTCCAGGCTGGCTGTACGCATCGATGAACGTGGTCGTCGACGAGACGCCGCGAACATCGCTCCACCACCAATATTTCTCGTCCGAAACGTTGAACACACCGGCGCGCGCGGTGAGCGCGTCGGTGATCTTCCACCAACCGACGACATCGAAGACGACGAAGCTGTCTGGCAGGAAGCAAGGCGCGGGCGAGCACTGACCTGCGCGCGATGGCGATTTGCTGTCCGAGTACGTCGCGAACAACTGCGCGCCGACGCGATCGGTCGCTTCACGCCATTCGATGCCCGACACCACCTTGACCGGATCTACGCTGGGCAGCGGTGCCTCGACACCGTTGTTCTTCGAATCGCCTCGTGCGAACGAAGCTGCGGCGTTGAATTTGAACCCCGCACCAAGGCGTATCTGGAATGAAGCTTCAGCGCCGTAGATGTCGGCGCCGCTCAAGTTCACGAACTGGAAGATCGCCGGATTCAGCGGCGTGAAGTTGCCCCCGACGATGGTTTGTTCGATGAAGTCGTCGTAGTGACTGTCGAAGCCCACTAGGCTGGCATCGATGCGATCGCTGGACCAGCGCAATCCAGCTTCAATGGTTTCGCTGGTCTCAGGCCTGAGATCCGGATTGGAAATCGAGCGATATCCCTGCGCCGGATTGGTGAAGCCGGTGTTGACCTGCGAAGGCGCAGGCGCTTTGAAGCCTTTCGCCGCGTTCACGAACAAATTCAACTCATCGGTGAGTCGCACGACGGCGGCCAGTTTTGGCGATACTTTCGAATCGTTCTGTCCGGTTGCGGGTCCAGAGACAAACAACGGATCGTTCTCGGGATCGATCTTGTAATAGTCCCAGCGCAACGCTGGATACATCGAGACCCGGCCGTCAGCGAACGTGATTTCATCCTGCATGAATGCGCCCGCCAGCGTCTGCTCGGTGGTCGGGAACGCGTGCGAAGGAAACGTTTCTCCGGCCGGCGGCACGGTGCCGGTGCGCAAACTCTCTTGCTTCGTGAGCGAATAATCGCCGCCGTACACGAGTCGGTGCTGGACCGAGCCGGTCGTGAATCCGCTCAGGAGCTGCACGTTCACGCCCCGAACGATGTTGTCGAACGTCGCGTCACGAATGCGGTCGGGCGCGGAAGTGCGATCTTCGCTCGAATACTGACGAGTGCTGCTGTCCTGGTAATAAACCGCGGTGTCGATGCGCTCGATTGCACCGCTGCCCTCGTAGTGATGAGCCAGCGTAAAGCGGTCGCGCTCCATTTCGTCGAAAGCGGTGAGCGATGCCGTTGTCGCACTCACTGCGCTCAACACGTTCCAGTCGGTGTCGGAGTCGAGGTGATCCCAGGTCAAACGGATCTGGTTCGATTCGTTGAGACTGTAAACGGTTTTGAGCAGAACGGCGTTGGAGCGATTGTCCTCAGGGTTCGGCGTAGTTCTGTTGATGCTCGCCGAGTCATTCGTTCCTTGCGTGTCTTGCTCTTTGCCGTCATGTCGCGAATAGGCGAGCATCGCGGAGAGATCTCCAACTCGGCCGGCACCGACGATGCTCTGGGTGAAGCTCTCGTTCGAGGAGTCGTAACCGACTCGTGCGCGTGCGGCCCAGTTGTCGTTGCCGGTTAGATAGTTCGCGGGATCTTTGGTGATAAACGAAACTGCGCCAGCGAGCCCGTCGCTTCCATACAAAGCGGAGGAGGGGCCGCGAAGAATCTCGACGGACGTCAAAACATCCAGATCGACGTAATCGCCTCGGCCGACGGCTTGAGCGCCGAATGCATAACTATCGGGAACGCGCACGCCATCGACGAGCATGAGCACGCGATTGCCTTCCATGCCGCGAATGTTGAATCCGCTGTTGCCGTCGCGACCGGTCGAGGCACCGGCCGCAGTGAATCGAGACGGCGCAGATCTAACCGATACACCCGGCTCGAAACGCACCAGGTCTTTGATGTCGTTCGCCAGCTGTTCTTCGATTTTTTGCTCGCTGAACACGCTGACGGTCGCGGGCGTCTCGCGTAGCGAGGTTTCGAGCTTGGTCGCGCTGACGGTGATGGTGTCGAGCTGTCCGGTGTCTTCGTCCTGCGCCAGGCTGACGCTGGATGAAGTGAGAACCAGTGCAGAAACAACGAGTTTGGGTGTTCGGGAACAGCGAACGCGCATGGCCTTTCCTGGTGAAGGGCGCTCGCGGCAGCTGGAGCCCGGGGTGTGTTAAACGAGAATGATTCCCAAGTGGCGTATGCTATACGGGAATTTCTGTACGCGTAAAGAGGATCGAGGGCGATGAACAGGATCGAACGCGGCTTCATGCTGATCGCCGCCGTGCTGTGCATGGCGAGCTCACATGCGGATGACTACAGCGGCAAACAAACCGGCGCGGCGACTCGCTATACATTCTCCTGGCCGCTCGACGCGAATGCCATCGCTCCGCGAGGCGGCACGACCAAAG
>CAMLEO010000227.1 GCA_946478975.1 uncultured Steroidobacter sp. | reverse complement strand
TTCATTCTCTGTTCCATCCTTAGTTCAGAGCATTGAGGTGATGATGTGCGTCCCGCACGTATCACTCGTCGGCGTTTCAGAGTGTGAACCGAAGCTCAATCAAATTTCAAGAGGACGCATTCTCGAAAACGGCGAGGAAACATCGATGGGAGGAGGTGAGTGCCGGAGCTTCAGCACGTTGTTTGTTTATTGATCGGAGCTGCCGGTCGGCCACGTGGCGAGCGCTTGCTCAGCAACACTCGCCAGTCGCTCGCGCGTAAAGCCAGCTTTAGCTTGCACCGCCATGCCGTGTGAGACGGCCAGCACGAATGCGGCGAGGGCATCAGGGTTGGCCGACTGCGGCAAGTCGCCCTCAGCCTGTGCTCGTTCGAAACGTTCACGAAGCTGAGCTTCGGCAGCCGCGCGAAAATCTATCAACGCTTGTCGCACCGGTTCCGCGTCATCGGATCCCGCGACGATGCCATTGATACCGAGACATCCAGTGCGGTCACAGTAACGTGTATTGATGTCGACTGAGCTGAAAAGAATATGCGCAGCGACTTGCCTCGACGTGGGCAGCTGAAGCGCGGCCGGAAGGTAGTCCATGTATCGCTCGGAGTAGCGAGCCAGAACCCGGCGGAAGAGCGCTTCCTTATTGCCAAACGCCGCATACAGAGCGGGCCGCTCGACGCCGACCGCCTCGGTCAAATCTGTGTACGAGGTGCCCTCGTAGCCCTTGCGCCAGAAGACGCACAGCGCCGCGTCGAGCGCTTGCTCCACATCGAATTCACGCTGACGCCCCATCAGCTCACCTCCAGCATTTTCATAATGAGCGTTATTAAATCACTTGACAGCGGAAGGGGCTGACGTTGCGATCAGCTATGTGGCGTCCGCCGGGAAAGCGGCAGCGGTGGTGGAGGAACTCAAGAAAGCCGGCGTGCGCGCCATCGCGATCAAAAGCGACCAAGCCGACCTCTCGGCCGCCAAGCCGCTCGTCGACTTCGTCATCGCCCACTTCGGCAAGCTCGACATCCTCGTGAACAACGCCGCCATCGCCGTCCAGGGCAAGCCGATCGACGATCCTGCGCTCGACGTCGCCCAATCTCGGTCGCCAGTGGCAGATCAATGTCATGGGTGCCGTGGCAACCACGCGTGCAGCAGCGCCGGCGCTGTCGGACGGCGGCCGGATCATCTTCATTGGCTCCCTACTGGGCGGCCATGTTCCGTTTGCCGGCGTCGCCGATTACTCGGGCACTAAAGCGGCCATCGTCGGATATGCAAGGGGCGCCGCTCGGGATCTTGGTGGACGAAACATCATCGTCAACGTCGTCCAGCCTGGCGTCATGCCGACCGATATGTCAGCACAAGCGCTCGGCGATACCGTCCCGGAGTGGCTGATGAACCTGCATCCTATCCGTCGGATCGCAACGCTCGAAGAAGTGTCCGCGCTCGTTTGTTTCCTCTCGGGGCCGAATGGGGGCTACATTACTGGCGGTGTGATCGACGTGGCTGGCGGGTTGGGGATCTAACAAGGGTGGTGCTGGTAAACGCTAGCTCTTGAATCAGGAACCAAGCTCATCTCACGCGACGTGCGATGTCACGTGAGATGTTCTAGCGATCGATTTAAATGGACGGATTGAGTGTCCGGCTTCGAGGGCTGCCAGGAGTCGCCGAGGTCCCTTAACTCGAACCTGGAGTGACAAATGTCATGGTGCAGCCTATCGTCGCCACGTCATGCTCGTAGTGGGATGAGGGCGGTACGCATGGGACGAGAACTCGTTGAATTGAGAGATGCTCTGCGGGTATTCGCGGCGGACCGCGATTGGGATCAGTTCCACTCGCCTAAGAATCTGGCTTCCGCGCTCAGCGTTGAAGCGGCGGAGTTGCTCGAGCAGTTCCAGTGGCTGACGGAAGAACAAAGCCGGAGCCTCTCGCCACAGGGACTCGCCCGAGTCACCGACGAGCTGGCGGACATCCTGCTCTACCTGATCCGTGTCGCGGACAAGCTCGATGTGGATTTGCTGGATGCAGCTCGCAACAAGATTGCCAAGAACGCTCAGAAGTATCCCGTTGACAAGGCGCGTGGAAAAATGACGAAGTACACGGATTTGTAGTCTCAGGAACTCTACGTGATCGTCTATCAAGCCACCAAGGACCGGTTCCTCAAGGACGCGTTCCAGCATGACATCGACGAGATCGTTCGGGTGGCGTATCAGGACCGCGTGGGCCGGCGAACGGGAAAACAGGAGATCAGGTCCTGGCGAGAGTCGCTGACCTGCATGGCCAAGGTTCTCAGTGACGAGGCCATTCCCGGCGATTGTGGCGTAGCGATCGAGTTCGTCATTCCACAGTCGGCCAAAAGAATCGACTTCATCCTGACCGGAATGGATGAGCGCCGGCGCGCCCACCTGATCATTGTAGAGCTAAAGCAGTGGGAGTCTGCGCAGCGCACGGACAAGGACGCCATCGTCAAAACCTGGTATCGCAGCGGCTACCAGGAGGTTCCTCACCCCTCTTATCAGGCTTGGTCGTATGCGGCGCTGTTGAAGGGTTTCAACGAGGCTGTTTATGCAGGTGACCTGGAACTGCGCCCATGTGCCTATCTGCACAACTATCTGCCGGATGACATCATCGCTCATCGGTTTTATCAGCCGTATATAGAAAAGGCCCCACTGTTTCTTAAGGGCGAAGATGAGCGGGGGAGGCTGCGTGAGTTCATTCGACGTCACGTCAAGTACGGAGATGCGGCGGGCCTGCTCTATGTCATCGAGAACGGCAGGATCAGACCGTCCAAATCGCTGGTCGACAGTCTGCGTGGCATGCTCAGGGGAAATCAGGAGTTCATCCTGATCGACGATCAGAAGCTCGTGTATGAGAGTGCGCTTGCAGTGGGGCGGCACGCAACGGCCGCTGACAAACGGGTGCTGGTTGTAGAAGGTGGGCCGGGAACGGGAAAATCCGTGGTGGCCGTCAATCTGCTGGTGGAGTTTTCCAAGCTCGGGCTCACTTGCAAGTACGTTTCCAAGAACGCGGCTCCGCGCGCCGTATACGAAAGCAAGTTGACCGGCGTGTTACGAAAGACCGAGATATCGAATCTCTTCTCCGGGTCCGGTGTCTTTGCAGGCGCAGAGCTAAACAGCTTCGATGTACTCATTGTCGATGAGGCCCATCGGTTGAACGAGCGCTCGGGTCTGTACCGCAATCTTGGCGAGAATCAGGTCAAAGAACTGATTGCAGCGGCCAAGGCGACCATCTTCTTTCTCGATGAAGATCAGCAGGTGACACTGGATGACATCGGCAGCAAAGAGGAGATCATCCGCTGGGCAGCTGCGGCTGACGTGAAGGTTGAGGAGGCTCGGCTTGCTTCGCAGTTTCGATGCGGCGGCTCCGACGGTTATCTGGCGTGGCTGGACAACACATTACAGATCCGGGACACGGCCAATGATCTCATGGACACGAAGGAGTTCGATTTCCGTGTGTTCGATTCACCGGAGGAACTGCGACAGCTCATCATTGAAAAGAACAAGATCAACAACTCAGCGAGAATGGTGGCCGGTTATTGCTGGCCCTGGAACAGCAAGAAACATCCTGAGCAGGCGGATGTTGTCATTCCGTCGCATGGGTTCGCCATGCAATGGAATCTGGCGAGCGATGGAAGTTTGTGGATCGTCGCGCCTACCTCCGTTGACGAGATCGGTTGCATCCACACCAGCCAGGGATTAGAGGTTGACTACATTGGCGTGGTGGTCGGGCCGGATTTAATCGTGCGTGACGGCCGGGTAATCACGCGGCCAGAGCATCGCGCAAGCAGCGATCGCTCTGTGCGTGGCTACAAGAGGCTGCTCAAGCAGAGCCCAATCGAGGGCCAGGCCCGGCTCGACAGCATCATCAAGAACACGTATCGAGCGCTGATGACGCGGGGGATGAAGGGGTGCTACGTCTATTTCACGGATGCTGAAGCGGCGGAATATTTCCGCTCGCGGATCGCAGGGAGAGAACAGGCATCTGCGACGCCGGTCAATCCGGTTGCTTCATCTGCTCCGTCGGCGGCATCAATTGAGTCCGCTCTAGAAGTACAGCCGTTCACGCGGCTGCGTCGCGAGGACGTGCGTCCATATGAGAACGCCGTTCCCCTGGTGGACCTGAAATTCGCCGCCGGTGCTTTCGGGGAAGCTCAGGCCCTCGACGCAGAAGGATGCGACTGGGTCGAACTGTCGCCGCTTTTTCGGCCCATGCCGGGATTGTTTGTTGCCCAGGTTCTAGGTGAGTCGATGAATCGACGCATTCCCAACGGCTCGTGGTGTCTCTTCAAAGAGCATCCTGCGGGTACTAAGCAGGGGCGCGTCGTTGTCGCCCAACATCGCTCTATTCAGGATCCAGAGCTCGGTGGCTCGTTTACGGTGAAGGTCTATTTCAGTGAGAAGGTAGCCACTGAGGACGGCTCATGGCGCCACAGTCGTGTCATTCTGCGGCCGGACAGTGATTCCACTGAGTTTCGCGAGATTGTGCTGGAAGAAGGAGAGTCGGTGAAGATTGTCGCGGAGTTGATTGCTGTATTGGAGTGAGCGGAGCTGGCATGGTCGAGCATATGCAACGACAGTTCACCGCACTCGCGCGGACCGATTCAGCTCAGGCCGGAGCCCGAGGGATCACTATGGGCTGACTTCACGATGCAACCTGCAGCGCTCGTGAAAATGGCTGCAGGTACGGATGGTCGGGGTGACAGGATTTGAACCTGCGACCTATACGTCCCGAACGTAGCGCTCTACCAGGCTGAGCTACACCCCGAAAACCGAATGCGGTCCGATGTCTCTGTGAACGCTAGTAGGTGCGTTCGACCGCGAAATCAGCGAGTTCGCGCAAGGCTTGCTTGTACGCCGAGTCGGGCAATGTGGCGATTGCTTCGATGGCGAGAGCGGCCTCCCGCCGCGCGAGCCGCGCAGTGTACGCAAGACCTCCGGTCGATTCAATTGCAGCAGTGATTTGTTGGAGGTGTTCGAGGCTGCCTTGCTCGATGGCGTGCCGGATCAGGGCGCGTTGCTCGTCGGTGCCGGTGCGCAGCGCATATATAAGAGGCAGGGTGGGTTTGCCTTCGGCGAGGTCGTCGCCCAGGTTTTTGCCGAGCTCCGCGCTGTTTGACTGGTAATCTAGTACGTCGTCGACAAGCTGGAAGGCCGTGCCGAGGTGGCGACCGTAGGCGGCCATGTTCTGTTCGAGGGCTGCGGGGGCGCCGGACAGGATCGCGGCGATTTGCGCGCCGGCCTCGAAGAGCTTGGCGGTCTTGCGATAAATGACCTCGAAATAGCGCTGCTCGGTCGTATCCGGGTCGTTGGCGTTCAGCAGCTGCAGGACTTCGCCTTCGGCGATCTTGTTGGTGGCGCCGGCCATCACGTCCATGATCCGCATGCTTTCCAGCGCGACCATCATTTCGAACGAGCGCGAGTAGACGTAATCGCCGACCAGCACGCTCGCTTCGTTGCCCCACACTTCGTTGGCGGTGTCGCGGCCCCGGCGCAGTTTCGAGCCGTCGACCACGTCGTCGTGGAGCAGGGTGGCGGTGTGGATGAATTCGATGATGGCGGCCGCTTCGGGGTGGCGTTTGCCGCGGTAGCCGCAGGCTTTGGCGACGATCACCACGACCAGGGGGCGAAGGCGTTTGCCGCCGCTGCCGACGATGTATTCGGCGATCTGGTTGACCAGGACGACGTCGCTGGCGAGGCGGTTGCGGATCACCGCGTCGACTTGCCGCAGATCGTCTTCGACCAGCGCTTTAACGGACTCGAAGCTCATGGATTCCAGGGGAGTGGCCAGGGCGCGAATGGTAGCCGATGCGGAAGGCGAAGCGGGGATTAGAAAGTTTCAAGAATTTCGCCGCGGCGTGAAAATCGGAGGCACGCCCATCGGGCGCCTGCAAGGATTCAGCGTCAGCCACGTTAACCATTGCTTCACGGTGGATCGGAGGCGGATCGTGCGGTTTGTGACCCAATAGTTGCGGCCGGGCGCTTCCG
This sequence comes from uncultured Steroidobacter sp., assembly GCA_946478975.1. Next base: position 5,915 of record CAMLEO010000227.1, on the reverse strand, counting down.
TCCGTACACTTCACGCCCTTTTCAGCCGGGGACTCCCGGCCCCCGGAGCTTGGGTCATCATGTACGCCGTCATTTCCACAGGTGGTAAGCAGTATCGCGTCAGCGAGGGCTCGGTTCTGCGCGTCGAGAAGCTGGAGGCCGAAGCGGGCGCCAATGTCGAGTTCGACAAGGTGCTGCTGGTGGGCTCGGGCGATCAGGTCAAGATCGGCTCGCCGTTCCTGAGCGGCGGCAAGGTCCTCGCCACGGTGCAGAGCCACGGCAAGGGCGACAAGAAAGTGATCGTCAAATTCCGCCGCCGCAAGCACTACAAGCGCCAGGGCAACCACCGCCAGCCCTTCACCGAAGTGAAGGTCACCGGCATCGTCGGCGCTTAATTCATCCTGAGTTCGGAGATCACACGCCATGGCACATAAAAAGGCAGGCGGCAGTACCAAGAACGGCCGCGAATCAGAGTCCAAACGACTCGGCATCAAGAAGTTCGGCGGTGAGCAGGTGCTCGCCGGCAACATCATCGTTCGTCAGCGCGGCACGCAGTATCGCGCCGGTGACAACGTCGGCTGCGGCACGGATTACACCCTGTTCGCCAAGGCGCCGGGCCGCGTCGAGTTCCGCAAGCGCGGCGTCGAGCAGAAGACGTTCGTGAGCGTCGTCGCCGAGTAATCGCGACCTCGCCTGGAAGGATCGAAAGAGCCCTGGCTTCGAGCCGGGGCTCTTTGTTTTGTTGATTTGAATCATTCGCTTCGGGCTGAATCATTCAGCTCCTCGCCTCTCCAAGCCAGCGCCAAGCCATGCGTTTCGTCGACGAAGCCACGATCAAAGTTCAAGCCGGCCACGGTGGGCGCGGCGCGGTGAGCTTTCGTCGCGAAAAATTCATTCCCTTCGGCGGTCCGGACGGCGGCGACGGCGGCAAGGGCGCGGACATCTATCTGGTCGGCAAGGCGGGCATCAACACGCTCGCGGACTTCCGCTACAACCGCGCGTTTCGCGCGCCTCACGGCACGGCCGGTTCGAGCAAGGACTGCACGGGCGCCGGTGGTGAGGACCTGGTGGTCGAAGTCCCGATCGGCACCGTCATCACCGATGTCGATACCGAAGAGCAGCTGGGCGACATCACCGAGCCCGGCCAACGGCTGCTGGTCGCAAAAGGCGGCAAGGGCGGCTGGGGCAATATTCGATTCAAGACCAGCACCAACCGCACGCCGCGCAAGGCGATGCCGGGTTTGCCCGGCGAAAAGCGCGACCTGCGGCTCGAGTTGAAAGTGATGGCGGACATCGGTCTGCTGGGCTTGCCGAACGCCGGCAAATCGACGCTGATCCGCGCGGTTTCGGCGGCGAAGCCGAAAGTGGCCGACTATCCGTTCACGACCTTGCATCCGAACTTGGGTGTGGTGAGCGTGGGTGTCCACCGCAGCTTCGTGATGGCGGACATTCCCGGCCTCATCGAGGGCGCGGCGGAAGGCGCGGGCCTCGGTATTCAGTTCCTGAAGCACCTCCAGCGCACGCGCGTGCTGCTGCATCTGATCGATGTGTCGCCGCCGGATCCGGATGCGGACCCCGTGAAGGATGCGCGCTCGATCGTGGCCGAATTGAAGAAGTTCAGTGCGGAGTTGGCCGCGAAAGAGCGCTGGCTGGTGCTCAACAAGGTGGATCTGCTGCCGGCCGAAGAGGCCGATAAGGCCTGCAAGGACATCGTGCGCCGGCTGCGCTGGAAGGGGCCGGTGTATCGGATTTCCGGGCTCGCGCGCCAGGGAACGCAGGAGCTGTGCGAGGCCATCATGACGCGGCTGGAAGAGATCGATCTGCCGCGCGAAGAAGCGGTGTAGTCGAACCGCACTCCCAAAGAAAAAGCCGGGCAGAGCCCGGCTTTTTTATTCGATCAGCAAGCTGAATCGGCTTAGCCGGCCGACAGCTCCTTCACGCGCGCGTTCAGGCTGCTCTTGTGGCGAGACGCCTTGTTGCGGTGGATGAGGCCCTTGTTCACGGCCGAGTCGATGATCGGACCGGCGGCCTTCAGCTTCGCGGCGGCAAGTTCCTTGTCACCGGCTTCCACGGCGTTCACCACGCCTTTGATGGCGGTGCGCAGCTTGGAGCGGCCGGCGACATTACGCGCACGGCGCTTGATCGTCTGCTTGGCGCGCTTTTCTGCGGACTTGATATTGGCCACGGTCGTGAAGGCTCCGAAAAGAAGGCCGCGAATTCTGCCGATGAGGGCGCCGCATGGCAAGGGGAAAGTACGTGCCAGGCCGCAAATTGCGGGGAAATCGCCGTCGGCCTACAGCGTCGGGCCGCAAATCGCCACGGTCGAGCGCTAAAACCGCGGCCACATGGCGCAGTTCAGGCGCGTCTGCGCCGAACTTGTCCGAGCAGCCTACCCGCATCTTCACTACCATTGCCGCCCCATGATTTGCTCATCCCCGTTCCTTTTGCCGCGCCGGACCCTCGATCCATGAGCCGCGGCTTCTTTCGCAGCACCGCCGTTGTCGGAATCACCACGCTCCTGTCCCGCATCACCGGCCTGATGCGTGACGTGATCTATGCCACGGTCATCCCCGCCGTGTTCATGGAGGTGTTCGTGCTCGCGAACCAGATTCCGAACCTGCTGCGGCGGCTGTTCGCGGAAGGCGCGTTCTCGCAGGCGTTCGTGCCGGTCGTGGCGGAATACAAGACCCGGCGCACGACCGAGGAAGTGCGCACCCTGGTCGACTCCGTGGCCGGCACGCTCGGCGGCATTCTCTTCGTCGTTTCGGCGCTCGGCGCTCTCGCCGCGCCGATCATCGTTTACATCTGCGCGCCCGGGTTCGCCGCGAAGGGAGCCGGCCAGTACGAACTCGCAGTGGAGATGCTGCGCTGGACGTTCCCGTACCTGCTGTTCGTCTCGATGACCGCGCTCGCCGGCGGCGTGCTCAACAGCTACCAGAAGTTCGCGCTGCCGGCGTTTACGTCGGTGGTGCTGAACGTGGTGATGATCATCTTCGCGGCGTGGCTGTCACGGTATTTCGAGCGGCCCGTGGTCGCGCTCGCGGTCGGTGTGTTCGTCGGCGGCATCATGCAGGTGCTGATTCAGGTCCCGGCACTGCTCAAACTCGGCGTGTTTCGTCGGCCGCGCTGGAATTTGCAGCACGAGGCGGTGGGCCGGATCGCGAAGCTCATGGGGCCGGCCATCATCGGCTCGTCGATGGGGCAGTTGAGCGTGATGATCAGCACCGGCATCGCCTCGCTGTTGGCCGACGGCAGCATGACGTGGCTGTATTTCGCGGATCGCCTGGTGGAGTTTCCGCTCGGCGTTTTCAGCATCGCGCTCGCGACCGTGATCCTGCCGTCGCTTTCCTCGCAGCACGCGCGCCAGTCGCCGGATGAGTTCTCCGAGACCATGGCCTGGGCGGTGCGGCTCGTCTGTTTGATCGTGATTCCCGCGTCGGTCGCGCTGTTCGTGCTCGCGGGGCCGCTTACCGCCGCGCTTTATCACTATGGCAACTACAAGGCGGTCGATGTGCGCATGACGCAGTTCGCGCTGATGGCGTTCTCGCTCGCGCTGCTCGGCTGGAGCATGATCAAGGTGCTGGCGACCGGCTATTACGCCCAGCAGAACACCAAGGGGCCGGTGAAGATCGCCATGCGCGCGTTGGGGCTCACGATGGTGTTGAACGTGGTCGTCGTCGGCGCGCTGTACCTCACCAATCAGTTGAAGACGCCGGGCGCGCATGCGTTGCTCGCGCTGACCAACGGCGTCGGGGCGATGCTCAATGCCGGGCTGCTGTATTTGGGGCTGCTGCGCAGTCAGGTGCTCCGCCGCGGGCAGGCGATGAAGGGGCTGCTGATCCGCATTCTGGTCGCGAGCGCCCTCATGGCCGCGGTGTTGTGGTGGTTCGGCGGCGATGTCGCGACCTGGCTGGTCACGCCCAAGGTCCAGCGCGTCGTGTGGCTCGCCGGGCTGGTCGCGGGCGGCGTTGCCGTTTATTTCGCGGCGTTGTGGGCCATGGGGGTCCGGGCAGGGCAGTTCCGGCTGCAGCAGGCCGCGACTTCCATATAATGGCTCCGGTGGAACTCATTCGGGGCCTGTATAACCTGCGTCCGCACCAGCACGGTTGCGTGCTGACCATCGGGGCGTTCGACGGCATTCACGTCGGCCACCAGGAGATGATCCGCGTGCTCAAGGGCTGTGCCCGCGAGCACGGTCTGCCGGCGGCGCTGATGTCCTTCGAGCCGACGCCGCGCGAGTTTTTTGCTCAAGTGGGCGGCAAGGGTCCGGCGCCGGCGCGCCTCACGCGTTTTCGCGAGAAGTTCGAGGAGCTGGCGAGCTGCGGCGTGGACCGCTTCGTTTGTTTGCGCTTCGATGAGCGCGTGCGCTGCCTGGGTAGCGACCAGTTCGTCGATGAGGTACTGGTAAAAGCGCTCGGCGTCCGCCACATCGTGGTAGGGCATGACTTCCGCTTCGGGCGGAACAATCAAGGCGACGTCGCCTGCCTGCGCAAGCTCGCGGCAAGCGGCGGATTCCAAGTGACGGAAGTGCCGCCGTTCGTGGTCGACGGCGAGCGGGTCAGCAGTTCGCTCATTCGCATGGCGCTCGGCGCGGGCGAGTTAGCGAGGGCGGCGAAGCTGCTCGGCCGTCCGTATCGGATGACGGGCAAAGTGCTTCACGGCGAGAAGCTCGGTCGCAAGCTCGGCTTTCCGACCGCGAACCTGCGGCTGCATCGGCGCACCACGCCGCTGACCGGCGTGTTCGCGATCCGGGTGACCGGCGCAGGTCTCACGAATGCGCCGGGCGTCGCGAGCCTCGGCACGCGGCCGGCGGTGAATGGCAAAGAGCTGTTGCTGGAAGCGCACGTGTTCGATTTCGACGGCGATTTGTATCGCAAGCACCTGCACGTCGACTTCATCGCGTTCCTGCGCGAGGAGCGCTGGTTCGCGGACCTGGACGCGTTGATCGCACAGATGCATCGAGATGCCGCGCAAGCGCGGGAGATTTTAGGTTCTTGAATTCGACTCATGGACTATAAGCAAACCATCAATCTGCCCCAGACCGACTTCCCCATGAAGGCGGATCTGGCCCGTCGCGAGCCGGACCTTCTCAAACACTGGGAAGCCAGCCAGACGTACGCAAAGCTGCGTGAGATTGCGCGTGGCCGGCCGACGTTCGTGCTTCAGGACGGTCCGCCGTATGCGAACGGCGCGATTCATCTCGGTCATGCCATCAACAAAGTGTTGAAGGACATCGTCGTCAAGTCGCGCACGATGGACGGCTTCGATGCGCCGTATGTGCCGGGCTGGGATTGCCACGGCTTGCCGATCGAACACCAGATCGAAAAGACGCGCGGCAAGGAAGTGAAGTCGCTCGATGCCCGCGCATTCCGTCAGGCGTGCCGCGAATATGCGCAGTCGCAGATCGACGGCCAGCGCGAGGACTTCAAGCGCCTCGGCGTGATGGGCGATTGGGAACGTCCGTACATCACGATGCATCCGAAGTACGAGGCGGAGCAGCTGCGTGCATTCGCGCAGATCCTGCGCAACGGTCACGTCTACAAAGGATTGAAGCCGGTGCACTGGTGTCTCGACTGCCGTTCGGCGCTGGCCGAAGCGGAAGTGGAGTACCAGGAGAAAACATCGCCTGCGATCGACGTTCGCTTCGCAGTCGTGGATCCGAGCGATCTCGCAAAACGCTTCGGCGTGGCTGCGGTGAAGGCGCCCGCGAGCGCGGTGATCTGGACCACCACGCCCTGGACCTTGCCCGCGAACCAAGCGGTCGCGTTCGGTCCTGAGATTCGTTATTCGCTGATCGACACGGGCAGCGAGATCCTGATCCTCGCGACCGATCTTGCGGACGCGGTGCTCAAGCGTGCGAAGGTGGAAACATCCAAGCGCCTCGCCGAAGTGCCGGGCGCGCAGCTCGAAGGATTGAAACTTCAGCATCCGTTCTA
>CAMLEO010000226.1 GCA_946478975.1 uncultured Steroidobacter sp. | reverse complement strand
GTCCCGCGACGCTCGCAGCCGCGCGTGCATTCAGCGACCCGCCGTTGAATGAGATCCGGGCGCAGGTCGATATGAATGCTGGCGTCGCTGTCGTTCGAGATCTGCGGCTGCCACTCGCGCCGCCAGCGTTGTCGGCGCTTCGCAATCATTCGCCGGATGTGATTCTCGGCATCCGCGCTCACCAATTCACCATCCATCCGGAAGCAAACGCAGCGGCGATCTCAGGCCGCATCGACCTCGCCGAGATCAGCGGCTCCGACACGTACGTGCACATCTCGCACGAGGGGTTGTCGCTGGTCGCGCAGCTGCCCGGCGTGCACGAGCTGACGATCGGCGAGCGCATGACGCTGCACGTGCAGCCCGATCGGATTTATTGTTTCACTCCCGACGGGCAGCTCATCTTCGCGCCTTAAACAAACACCATGGCACGCATCGAGCTCATCGACATCGCTCATGCCTATGGCCCAAGCCAGGGCGATGTCACGTGGGCGCTCAAGCGAATGACGTTGTCGTGGTCGGATGGCGGCGCGTATGCGTTGCTCGGGCCGTCAGGCTGCGGCAAGACCACGCTGTTGAACATCATCTCCGGCCTGGTGACACCGACCCAGGGAAAGATCCTGTTCGACGGTCGCGATGTCACAACCCTGGAGCCGCAGGAGCGAAACATCGCGCAGGTGTTTCAGTTCCCGGTGATCTACGACACCATGACTGTGTTCGACAACCTCGCGTTCCCGCTGCGCAATCGCAAATGGAAAGAAACTGACGTTCGCAAGCGCGTGCATGAGATCGCCGAGATCCTGGAATTGCAGGGCGACCTGACGCTGCGTGCGAAGGGCCTTCCGGTGGACGCGAAACAAAAGATTTCGCTTGGTCGCGGGCTGGTGCGGCCGGATGTCGCCGCTGTTCTGTTCGACGAGCCGCTGACGGTGATCGATCCTCATGTCAAGTGGCTGCTGAGGCGCAAGCTGAAGCAGCTTCATCAGCAGTTGAACCTGTCGCTGATTTACGTGACGCACGATCAGACCGAGGCGCTCACGTTCGCCGACCAGGTGGTCGTGATGACGCACGGTGAAGTCGTGCAGGTGGGCACGCCTGAGGCTTTGTTCGAAGCGCCGGCGCATCGGTTCGTCGGGCATTTCATCGGCAGTCCCGGGATGAATTTTCTGGACTCCGAATGGCGCGGAGCGCCCCATGTCGAAGGCGTGCCGATTGTCACATCCAGCACGCAGGAGCCGGGCGTTGATGCTCCACTCACGGTCGGCATCCGGCCGGAGTATCTTCAGGTGCTCTCGTCGCCGGGCCCGAATCGAGTGCCGGCGGTAGTCACCGCCACTCAGGATCAAGGCACGCAACTGATGGTGCAGTTGCAGATCGGCCAGCGCACCGTGTGGAGCAAGATTCGCAACGCGCGGGAAGTTGTCACAAATGGCCCCGCGTTCGCGTATCTGCCGCCCGACAAGTGCGCGCTCTATGCCGACGACCGGAGAGTTGCATGAGCTCCACCAAACCGGTCAATCAACGCGCGTGGTGGTTCGTGCTTCCCGTGCTCGTGAGCGTGGCGTTCTCCGCGCTCATTCCGTTGATGACGGTTGTGAACTATTCGGTGCAGGACATTCTCAGTCCGTCGCAAAGCGTGTTCGTCGGCTGGGAATGGTACAAAGAAGTGCTGCGCGATCCCGAGCTTCACAGCGCGCTCGTGCGCCAGCTGGTGTTCTCCGCCGCGGTGCTGGCAATTCAGATCCCGCTCGGCATCGCGCTTGCCCTCGCGATGCCGTCGACAGGTTGGCGTTCGTCACTCGTGTTGGTCCTGCTCGCGATGCCGTTGCTCGTGCCTTGGAATGTAGTCGGCACGATCTGGCAGATCTTTGCGCGTACGGACATCGGCCTGCTCGGCTACGTGCTGACGCAATTCGGCTTCGATTACAACTATGCGCAGGATCCCATGGATGCGTGGATCACGGTGCTGGTGATGGATGTGTGGCATTGGACGCCGCTGGTTGCACTGCTGTCATACGCTGGTTTGCGTGCGATTCCCGAGGCGTACTATCAAGCCGCTCGCATCGATGGCGCCTCTCGTTGGGCTGTGTTTCGTTACGTACAGCTGCCGAAGCTGCGTGGTGTGCTCATGATCGCGGTGCTGTTGCGGCTCATGGATAGTTTCATGATCTACACCGAGCCGTTCGTGCTGACCGGCGGCGGCCCGGGCACGGCCACGACGTTCCTGTCTCAGTACCTGACGCAAAAGGCGGTCGGTCAGTTCGACCTCGGGCCGGCAGCGGCGTTCTCGCTCGTGTATTTCCTGATTATTCTGCTGCTGTGTTTCGTGTTCTATAACTTCATCAAAGATGTGGGCGCGAACGAGCGAGGGCGGTCGGCATGAGCGCGCGTTCCTTTCCAGGCCGGCTGGTGTTTCTGCTCGTGTACCTGCTGTTCACGTTCGCGCCCATCTATTGGATGGTGCACATGAGCCTGCGCACCAACGAGGCCATCACCGGCGCGTTCGCATGGTTTCCGGAAGCCCCGTCGCTCGCGAACTATCTGAACATTCTCACCGATCCGTCCTGGTACGACGGTTACATCAATTCGATCACTTACGTGCTGATGAACACCGTCCTGTCGGTGACGATTGCATTGCCGGCCGCGTATGCGTTCTCGCGCTACTCATTTCTCGGCGACAAGCATCTGTTCTTCTGGCTGCTGACCAACCGGATGACGCCGCCGGCAGTGTTTCTGCTGCCGTTCTTCCAGCTCTACACGGCGCTCGGCCTCATCGATACTCACATCGCTGTCGCCTTGGCGCACATGGTGTTCAACGTGCCGCTGGCCGTGTGGATTCTCGAAGGCTTCATTTCCGGCGTGCCGCGCGAGATCGACGAAACCGCGTACATCGACGGTTATTCGTTTCCGCGCTTCTTCCTGCGAATCTTTCTGCCGCTGATCAAGGCGGGCATCGGCGTCACTGCGTTTTTCTGTTTCATGTTCTCGTGGGTCGAACTGCTGCTCGCTCGGACGCTCACGTCGGTGGATGCAAAACCGATCGCGGCGACGATGACGCGCACGGTGTCGGCGGCAGGCATGGATTGGGGCAGCCTGGCGGCGGCCGGCGTGCTGACCATCGTGCCGGGCGCGCTCGTCATTTATTTCGTGCGTCATTACATTGCCAAGGGCTTCGCGATGGGGAGGGTCTGATGGACTGGCTCTCGTGGATGGCCTGGACTCCGCCGGTCGCGATCTTCTTTATATGTATCGCGCTGATGCTGATCGCGATGACCGTCTGGGAGCTGCGCTCGCCGACGGTGGCGCGCAAAGGTTTGTTGCCGCTGGTCACGACGCGCGGCGATCGTCTGTTCATCGGGCTGCTGCTGGCGGCATATATCAATCTTGCGTGGACGGGTCTTACGGACCTGGCTCAATGGTGGGGCGCCGCGCTCGGTGCGGTCGCGCTCGTGAGCGTGATGCGGTGGGGATAGGAGGAATGATGGGCAAATATGCACTTCGTCTGGCGATCGCGGCCGTGACTGTGTGTTTCGCTTCAGCGGCGGTGGCCGACGAGGCGGCGGCGAAGAAATGGATCGACCAGGAATTCCAGCCGTCGACCTTGAGCAAGGACCAGCAGCTCGCCGAGCTGAAATGGTTCATCGAGGCTGCGAAGCAGCTGCAGGCCAAGGGCGTCAAGGAGATCAGCGTCGTGTCCGAAACCATCACGACCCACGAGTACGAGGCCAAGACGCTGGCCCGGGCCTTCGAAGAAATCACCGGCATCAAGGTGAAACACGACTTGATCCAGGAAGGCGACGTGGTCGAGAAGCTGCAAACATCCATGCAGTCCGGCCGCTCCATCTATGACGGCTGGGTGACGGACTCCGATTTGATCGGCACGCATTACCGCTACGGCGCGATTCTGCCGCTGTCCGACTTCATGGCGAGCACCGGCAAGGCATTCACCAATCCCGGCCTCGATCTCAACGACTTCATCGGCAGGAAGTTCACGACCGCGGTGGATGGCAAGTTGTATCAGCTGCCGGATCAGCAGTTCGCGAATGTTTACTGGTTCCGCGCCGACTGGTTTGCGCGCAAGGATCTGCAGGAGCAGTTCAAGAAGAAATACGGCTACGATCTCGGCGTGCCGGTGAACTGGAGCGCGTACGAGGACATCGCCGAGTTCTTCAGCAATGACGTGAAACAGATTGACGGCAAGCGCGTGTACGGCCACATGGATTACGGCAAGAAGGATCCGTCGCTCGGCTGGCGCTTCACCGACGCGTGGCTGTCGATGGCCGGCGCTGCGGACAAAGGCATTCCAAACGGCCTGCCGGTGGACGAGTGGGGCATTCGCGTGGCTGCGGACAAGTGCACGCCCGTCGGCGCTTCGGTCGCACGCGGCGGCGCCGCGAATTCACCTGCCGCTGTGTATGCACTCACCAAATATATCGATTGGATGAAAAAGTATGCGCCGAGACAATCGATGGGCATGACGTTCTCGGAAGCCGGCCCCGTGCCCGCCCAAGGTGAGATCGCTCAGCAGATCTTCTGGTACACGGCGTTCACTGCGGACATGACCAAGAAGGGCCTGCCGGTGGTGAATGCCGATGGCACGCCGAAGTGGCGCATGGCGCCGTCGCCGCACGGCCCGTATTGGAAAGAAGGGATGCAGAATGGTTACCAGGATGTCGGCTCGTGGACATTCTTTCGCGGCCACGATCCGAATCGTCTCGCGGCCGCGTGGTTGTATGCGCAGTTCGTGACGGCGAAAACGGTGTCGTTGAGAAAATCGATCGTCGGACTTACATTCATTCGCGACAGCGACATCCGCCACGATTACTTCACCAAGAATGCCGCGAAGTACGGCGGCTTGATCGAGTTCTATCGCAGCCCGGCGCGCGTTGCGTGGACGCCGACAGGAAATAACGTTCCCGATTATCCCAAGCTCGCACAGCTGTGGTGGCAGAACGTTGCTACTGCCGTCACTGGCGAGCGCACGCCGCAGGCGGCGATGGATAACCTCGCCGATCAGATGGACCGCATTCTGGCCCGGCTCGAACGCGCCGGCATGAAGAACTGTCCGCCCAAGTTGAACGAAAAGAAAGATCCGTCCGCGTGGCTGTCGAACAACGCGGCGCCGTGGGCCAAGCTCGCCAATGAAAAGCCCAAGGGCGAGACGGTTGCCTATGATCAGCTGTTGCAGGCGTGGAAAGAGGGCCGCGCGCGCTGATGTTTCTCAAGGAATGGTGAAGAGATTCGCTTCGCCCTGGTCCCAATATTCCAACGGCGCGCCGCTCAGCACGGTCGAGCCGGAGATTGCCAGGCTGTGGCCGAGGCCAGCCGGGCCGATGTTGGTGTGGGTGGCCACGTACATCGCGCCCATGCGCTGGTAGATGAATATCTGGCCGGGCACGACGCGCGTCAGGCCGTAAGGAGCGCCGATGACGATGCTGTCGGGAGACAACGCCACCGAGAAGCCGAGGTTGTAGTACCAGTCGCTTTCGTCGGGCGTCACGCGCAGTTTTTGTGTTTCGACCCAGGTGCCGGCGCTGCGTACGAAGACATACGCTGCGCCTTGCGCGTTGAAGTTGTCTTCGCCGGTGGGCTCTTGTTGATTGCCTTCGACCGGATCGACACTCCGCGCGCCCACGACCAGAGTATTGCCGAGTACGGCAACGGAATCGCCGAACGTCCCATGCTGCCCGCTGTCGCTCGACAGTATCTTCTGTCGTTGCAGGCAGCCGAGTTCGTTGCAACCAAAAACATATGCTGCGCCCACGCCGCTGTTGTAGCCCGGCGCGGTGATCGCGACGGTTGATCCGGAGATCGCAACATGAGCGCCGAAGCGGTCGGCCGCCTGCACGTCGGAGGGCAGGAGCGCAGTGACGACGTGCAAGCGGCCGTCGCGCCCCACGCGAAACGCTTGCGCGCCATTTTCTCCATATTCGCCGGTGCCTACGATGGCGAGCCGGCCTGCGAAAGCGACATCGCTCACGGTTGCGCTCAGCGCCAGCTCGTCGCGTTGTTGCCAGAGCGCTCCGTCTGCTTCGAATAGATAAATGGCATTGGTCGCTGCGACTACGATGTGCCGGCCGGAAAGTGCGATGGCCTTGCCGAAGCGCGCTCCGGCGGTTGAATCCTGCGGGATCAGTGTCGCTCGTCGAACCCAAGCGCCGCTCGCGTCGCGAGTAAAGATTGCCACGCGGCCGGCATCATCTCTCGCTCCCGGCAGCCCCACCGCGGCCACGCCATCTTGAATTGCGACATCCAGGCCGAATTGCGTCTCGCCCGGCGGTTGGTTGGGGTCGGCCTGCAGATCGTCAGTGGTGGGTCGCAGGATCTGTGTTGGCGCCAGTTCCGGCAGCGCTGCCTGGGCCATAGCAGCGACAGCAAACATTGCGAGCGTGATGGCAGCTCGCGACCCGAAGCGCATCATTTCCATGAGAGCTCTCCCTGATCGCCCAGCGGGTGGCGAGCGACCAGCGGATAACGTGCTCACGAATGCGGCAGTTCCGCGACGACGATGACGAGTGCGCTTTTTGCCGAATGCCGCGATGTGAATTCGCCTACGCGCCTTCGAGGAACGCGCGCGCTTCCTGGTAGAGCTGGCGGCGATTTTTCTCCAGGTGCATGCGATGGCCAGCCTGGCTCACGAGTACCAAACGTTTCATCGGCGCGGCGAACTGCTTGAACAGCCGTAAACCCTCCGATGGCGAAGTCACAGCATCCCACGAGCGTACCCGCTCGCTCATCCATGAACGTGACGAGAATCCTCCGGCGCCTGCTCACGACGCGTCATGCCGTAGTCGCGCTGAACGGCGGCGACGCGCAGCCGATAGTCCTGGAAGATCTGCTCGCGGCCGGCTGACTGAACAGCACGATGTGCTTCCAGGCTGCGCCAGGTCTTTACGGACGCTTCGTCTTTCCAGAACGACAGCGACAGCAGTTTTCCAGGCTGGCTCAGGCTCTCGAAGCGCTCGATGGATATAAATCCGGGCGACTGCTGCAACTGACTGCGCAGTGCGGCGGCGGCATCGAGATAGGCCTGCCGCTGATTCGGGGCAGGCTCGACTTCGAAGATCACGGCAATCATTAAATAGATCGTAGGGGATTGCGCGCCGGCGATGGTTCGCTTAGCGTCGAACCATGAAAGACGGACCTCACATTGCTCGTATTGCCTCGCTGCTCGGCGATCCCGCTCGGGCGGACGCGCTCACCGCGTTGATGACTGATCGCGCCCGCACCGCGACAGAATTGGCAACGACGGCGGGCGTCACCAAGCAGACCATGAGTGCTCACTTGTCGAAGCTGCTCGATGCATCGTTGGTGACGATGGAGAAGCAAGGCCGGCATCGATACTTTCGACTGGCCAACGAAGATGTAGCGGGCCTGCTCGAATCGTTGATGGGTGTTGCCTTTCGCACCGGTGCGATTCGGATTGTTTCCAGTCCGCGCGAACCGGCGCTTCGCAAAGCGCGAATCTGTTACGACCATCTGGCCGGCGAGGTCGGTGTGAAAGTCTACGAATCACTTACACGTCATCGCGCACTGACGACGTCCGAGGACGGCTTGCGACTCACGCCGTCCGGCGAAGAATGGTTTGCCCGCATGGGCATCGACACCCACGATGCAGCTCGCCAGCGCCGGACGTTCTGCAGGCCTTGCATGGATTGGAGCGAACGCAGGTTTCATCTCGCCGGCGCGCTCGGCGCCGCACTGTTGTCCCGTTTCCGCGAGCTGGGCTGGCTGAAGTTCGACAAGAGCTCTCGCGTCGTGCGCATCACGCCGCTGGGCGATCGGGAGTTGCAACGTTTTCAGCCGTAAATTCGTCATGACGAATCGTCGCGGCTATGCTGAAGCATATATCGCGCAAATGATCGCCATTTATTGTTGTTGACCGTAAATGATCAATTAGCACACACTGCGCTCCGAGACGGACACGGAGAGTCCCATGTTTCAACGACGAAACGTGCGTGCGCTGCTGGTCGCGGTCACGCTGCTCGGAATTTCATTCGCCGCCCAGGCGCAGTATCAAATGGAAAGGTTGTCGCGCGGCGTGATCGCTGTGCGAACCAGCAGTTCACAGGTGTACGTCGGCTGGCGCCTGTTCGGCAACGATCCCACGGACATAGCATTCAACCTGTATCGCTCGTCGGCCGGCGGCACACCGACATTGCTCAACGGCACACCGCTGACGAGCTCGACCAACTTCGTCGATACATCCGCGCCGGCGTCGCAATCCAATAGATATTTCGTTCGCGCCGTGATCGGCGGGGTCGAGCAGCAGGACAGCGCTTCATTCACGCTGGCCGCGAACGCACCGGCTCAGCAATACCTGCAGATTCCGCTGCAGATTCCTGCCGGCGGCACGACGCCGTCCGGCGAGAGTTACACCTACACCGCCAACGATCTGAGCATCGGCGACCTCGATGGCGACGGCGAGTACGAGTACGTGCTCAAGTGGGATCCAACGAACGCCAAGGACAACTCACAATCCGGTTACACCGGCAATGTTTATCTGGATGCTTACAAACTGAACGGCCAGCGCCTGTGGCGCATCGATCTCGGAAGAAACATTCGCGCCGGCGCTCACTACACGCAGTTCCAGGTCTATGACCTGGATGGCGACGGCCGGGCGGAAGTGGCGTGCAAAACTGCAGATGGCACGCGCAGCGGCACGGGGCAGGTGATCGGCGATGCGAATGCCGATTATCGCAACTCCAGCGGTTACATCCTGAGCGGGCCGGAGTACCTGACGGTCTTCAACGGCCAGACCGGCGCCATCCTCGCGACGACGAACTACGTGCCGGCGCGAGGAAACGTCGGCGATTGGGGCGACACGTACGGCAATCGCGTCGACCGCTTTCTCGCCGGTGTTGCGTATCTCGACGGCCAGCGCCCCAGCCTCATCTTCACGCGTGGTTACTACACACGGGCCGTGATCGCCGCGTGGGATTATCGTAACGGCGCTCTCACGCAGCGCTGGGTATTCGACTCGAACGCCGCCGGCAGCCAGTATCGCGGCCAGGGCAATCACAACTTGTCGATTGCCGATGTCGACGCCGATGGCCGGCAGGAAATCATTTTCGGGTCCATGACCATCGACGATAACGGCACGGGCATGTACACCGGCCTCGGTCACGGCGACGCCTTGCATGTGGGCGATTTCGTACCGTCGCGCGCCGGCCTCGAAGTTTTCAGCATCCACGAGTCCAACAGCACACCCGGCGCCGATCTGCGCGACGCGCGGACCGGAGCTCGCATCTTTGCGATCAACAATACCAGCGGTGAAGAAGGGCCGGGCCGCGGCGTCGCGGACGATATTTGGTCCGGCAACGCTGGCGCCGAGTACTGGGGCTCGGGCCCGGGCATGACGAATCTGTTCAACGCGTCCGGGCAGTCGATCGGGCGCACGCCATCGTCTGCCAACTTCCTCGTCTGGTGGGACAGCGACACCATTCGCGAGCTGCTCGACAGCAATCACATTGACAAGTACGGCACGAGCAGCGACACGCGCCTGCTCACCGCGTCGGGTGTGACATCGAACAACGGCACGAAGTCGACGCCCGCTTTGAGCGGGGACATCTTCGGCGACTGGCGTGAAGAAGTGATCTGGCGCACGACCGACAATTCGGCGCTGCGCATCTACACGACGACGAATGTCGCGACCAATCGCATCTACACGCTGCTGCACGATCCGCAGTATCGAGTTGCTCTGGCGTGGCAAAACACAGCATATAACCAGCCGCCGCATCCGAGTTTCTTCATCGGCGCCAACATGAGCACGCCGCCACGACCGAACATCGTGATCGTCGGCGGCGGCTCGAATCCAGGCACGAATGTGTATCAAGCCGAATCCGGCTCCGTGGGCGGCGGCACCGTCCTGGAAAGCACCAACGCGGGCTACAACGGCAGCGGCTATGTGAACTCGTCGTCGACCGGCGGCTTCGCCGAGATTGGAAACATCGACGGCCGCGGCGGCGGCGCGAAGACCATGAGCATTCGTTACGCGCTAGGTGCCACAGCGAATCGCAGCGGCCGCTTGCTCGTGAACGGCGCGGCGCAGGACATTACATTCGCACCGACCGGTGCCTGGACCACGTGGGTGACCATCAACGTGAATGTGACGCTCACCAACGGCGCCGGCAACGTGATTCGTTTCGAGTCCAACGGCCAGGATCTGGGCAACGTCGACCAGATCGAAATTCTCTAGGAGGTTGACCATGCTGATGGCACTGGCGCTGGCTCAGCAGCTTGCGTTTCCCACCGCCGAGGGTTTCGGCCGCTTTGCGACCGGAGCGCGCGGCGGCACGGTTTATCACGTGACTCATCTCGGCGATTCCGGGCCGGGCTCGTTTCGGGATGCTGTGAGCCAGCCGAATCGCACGGTCGTGTTCGATGTCGGCGGCGTCATTCGCATCGGCGAGCGATTTGCCGTCGCCGCGAATACGACCATCGCCGGCCAGACCGCGCCGGGCGACGGCGTCGTGATCTATGGCAATGGCTTGTCGTTCTCGAATTCGAACGACACCATCGTGCGTTACATCCGCATTCGCATGGGCAAGGTCGGCAGCAGCGGCAAGGATGCGGTGACCATTGCCGAAGGCAACAACATGATCTTCGATCATGTGTCGGTCTCGTGGGGGCGGGATGAGAGCTTCTCGATCAACGGGCCGGTGAGCAATGTGACGATCCAGAACTCCATCATTGCCCAGGGGCTGGATACGCATTCGTGCGGCGGCTTGATTCAGACGGACGGCGGCGTGAGCATCCTGCGCTCGCTGTACATCGACAATCACACGCGCAATCCGAAGGTAAAGGGCGTCAATCAGTTCGTGAATAACGTGGTGTACGACTGGCGCGAGGCGGGTTATATCCTCGGCGACTCCGCCGGCCTGTCGTACGCCAACGTTACCGACAATTACTTCATCGAAGGCCCGGAGCTTGCCAAGCCGCCGTTCACGCGCGGCAACGAGAACTTCAACATCTACGCCCGCGGGAACTATCACGACGCCAGCAAAGATGGCGTGCTCAACGGTGCCGAGATTCCGCGAGAGGAATATGGTGTGGTGACATGGACGGAGACGCCTTTCGACTATCCCGCCGTCACGCCGATGACCGCCACCGAAGCGTATGACCTGGTGAAAAGATCCGCCGGCGCATCGCTGCGTCGAGATCAGGTGGATCAATATTTGATCGGCGAGCTCACGTCGTTGGGCACGCGCGGCGCGATCATCAGCGACGAAATGCAATTGCCCACGGCCGGACCGGGCGTCGTAAACGGCGGCACTGCGCCGTCAGATACGGACCAGGACGGCATGCCGGACCGATGGGAGCATTGTCACAATCTCAACCCCAACGATCCGCAAGATCGCAACGGCGATGCCGACCAGGACGGCTACACGAATCTGGAGGAATATCTGCAGTCGCTGGTCGGTGAGGGCGACGGGCCTTAGTGTTTGCCCTTGGTCACGACGTGCACGACGGCGACGATGATGCCGCCGATGGCGAGCCCGACGGCGGCAGCACACGCTGCAAACGTAAACCATCCGGCGATCGCGCCGATGGCTGGGGCACCATGCGCCATCTCCGCCAGCTCGTCGATGAAGTGAGGCAGCGTATCGAGACCGAAGTGTTCGAGGCCGTGCACGATGATGCCGCCGCCGACCCAAAGCATCGCGGCGGTGCCGACGACGCTGAGCACGCTCATGACTCGCGGCATCGATTTGACCAGGCCTCGACCGAATGATTTGGAGAACGCCGAGCCGCGCCGGGCGAGATGCACGCCGATGTCATCCATCTTCACGATCAGGCCGACGACGCCATACACGCCGAACGTGATCAGGATGCTCACAATGGCGAGCGCTGCGGCCTGGATGGCCAGCGGACGGTCGGCGACGGTGGCGAGCGCGATCGCCATGATCTCGCCGGACAGAATCAGATCGGTGCGAATCGCGCCCGAAACTTTTTGCGCTTCCACTTGCGCCGAGCT
>CAMLEO010000225.1 GCA_946478975.1 uncultured Steroidobacter sp. | reverse complement strand
CCCGCGACAGCGCAAGAGCCGCGGACCATGCAGATACGATTCAACTTTACGCGGACCGGCGCGACGGCGCAGGCAAGCCCAGCACCTGCCGACAACTAACGAGGCGTGCGGATCATGCGCCCGCTATGGGCTGCCTGTCTCGGATTAGTTTGTCTACAGACCGCCGCGGCCGCGCCGGAAGAAACATTTCCGATCCGTCTGCCGATCACCCTCGTTCAATCGAACCCGATCACCACGATCACCGTCGGTGCGCGAACCGTGCAGGCGATCGTCGATACAGGCGGCGATGTCGACGGCGTGCTGTCGTTGAGCAAAGAGGTCATCGACGGCGTCGGTGCGGTCCCGGTGGACAGCGTGGTTACCAACGACGGTTTCGGCAACGAATTCGCGCGGCCTCGCTTCCGAGTCCCGATCGCAACCATCGGCGGCCACACCTTCCGAAACATTGTCGTTATACAGACGAGAGAGCGCCCGGCAGGCGAGGGACCGGCCGTTCCCAATGCCATCGGGCGCAACCTGCTCAGCCAGTACTTTGTCGTCGTGGACTACGCAGGCGGAGTCATCACGTTGTGGTCGCCCGATACGAAAGATCCACCGGGCATCGACTGCGGTCGCACTCGCATTCCGTTGGAGCCGACCCAGGAAGACCGGCTCGCGGTCAGCGAATTTGAAACGCCATCGGGACGGGTGAAGCTCGGATGGGATACCGGCGCCCAATATTCCACGCTTTCCGAAACAACCGTTGCGCGGCTGAAATTGCCAACCGTACTTCGCGGGCCGAACAGCCCGCCGTTCTACCAATCCAAGACGCTGTCCGCAGCGGGCCAGAACGTTGGCCCGCTGGAGTTCGTCGTCCTGCCGCTCAAAATTCCCAAGGACTTCGAAGGCATGCTCGGCCGAAACTTCTTCGAGAGTCACATTGTTTGTTTCGATTATCGGCGGCGCGAGGTTCGCGTGCGGGCCTCAGGCTGAGCGCCGCAGCTTCACCGAAGGAAAGTCCACCGGCACCGCGAACGCGACGTTCACGTAATTGGTGAACAAGTTCAGCGCGACGTGCGCGAGAATCTCGACGATCTCCTCGTCAGTGAAACCTGCAGCCTTCACGGCCTGAACCTCGGCGGCGTCCACCTGTCCGCGTTTCTCCACCAACAGCAGGGCGAAGCGCAGCGCTGCGGATGTTTTCGGATCGGCGGATTGGCCGGCCTGCGCAAGTAACATTTCATCTGCGGTCGCGCCGGCTTTCCGACCGAGCGCGTTGTGAGCAGCGAGGCAATATTCACAAGCATTGCGATCGGCCACGGCCACGGCGATCTGTTCGCCGAGCTTCGCAGGCAGCTTGCCACTGCCCAGAGCGCCGAACGAACCCCACATGCTCTGCAACGCCGCGGCAGAATTCGCGACCGCCTTGAACATATTGGGAGTGACGCCGAAGGCGCTGTGAATCTGCGACAGCAACGCGTGCCGGTCTTCGGTGGTGTGCTTGGGATCGACGAGGGCAATACGAGTCATCGGGACGACCTCTTCAGTTGAGCCGCGCCATCGCGGCGAGCGGGTTGAATATTGCGCGCGCCGGTTGGATGATGGATGTCATGAAGTCCAGCAAACGCGTCCAATCGTCCAGGAATCCGCCCGCAGCACCACTCACCCTCGACCGGCTCTCAGCGCTGCTGGAGCGGTTCCGTGTGCGTGCCTCGTTGTTTCATACCGGAGCCCTGTGCGGCACGACTGTGTTTCAGCCGCAGCCGGGGCGTGCCTTTCTGCACGTTCTGCGTCGTGGCGAAATGGAAGTGCGACATCGGGCGGGCGAAACAAAAACGATCCGGTTCCGCCTCACCGAGCCGACGGTGCTGCTCTACCCCAGGCCGTTGCGGCACACGTTCGTCAATCCGCCGCGCGATGGCTCGGATCTCACCTGCGCGACACTCGACTTCAGCGGCGGCGAGCATCATCCGATCGTGCAAGCGTTGCCTTCGATGCTTCGAGTGCCAGTGCACGCGGTAGATGGCTTGATGCCGGCGCTCGACTTGCTGTTCGCCGAAGCCGACCGCGTCCGTTGCGGTTCGCGCCTGTTGGCCGATCGATTATTCGAAGTGGTGTTGATTCAACTGCTGCGCTGGATTCTGGATCATCCCGAGCAGGCGGGCGTATCCAGCGGACTGATCATGGGTTTGTCTCATTCTCGACTCGCCCGAGCACTGGTGGCGCTTCATCAGTCCCCCAGCGACGATTGGTCGCTCGCGAAGATGGCGGCGGCCGCCGGCATGTCACGCAGCAGCTTCGCCGACACATTCAAGTCGGTCACGGGCACGACGCCCGCGGCCTATCTCACCGACTGGCGAATGAGCCTGGCCGCAACCATGATGCGCTCGGGTCAGCCGATAAAAACAATCGCGGCCGAGCTCGGATTCGCAAACGGCGCGTCGCTCGCGAAAGCTTTCAAGCAACGATTCCGAGCGTCGCCTCGCGAATGGCTCGCCGCTGCGAATTAGAACCCGAGCCGCTGTCGAATGGCATTCCTCTGCGCCAGCGACAGCACGATGGGTGTAACGATCGGAGTCCTGCCGTCTGCGGCGAAGAACGGTGAGCGCTTCGCCTTGCCCGTCAGCATGCCTTTGACGATAAACGGCAGCACGGTCATGAAGCCTTTGAAGTCGATCTTCTGCGCAGTGCCGCTCGGCGGTGTGCCCTTCGCATATCGACCCATGATGCGACTCTTCACGGCGCCCAGGTTTTTTTCCAGGTAGCTGGGATCTTTCACGGTGAACACCCGATGCACCAGGCCCACCCATGGAAAGCCCGGCCGCACGTTTCCCATCGGCGTGTTACAGCAGCTGGCGTACCAGCGGTACAGCCCCTGAGGCGATAGCTGCAAACATTTCAGGACTTCACGCCCCGCCTCGATCCGAATCTCCGCGGGGTAGACCGGAACGACTTCCGTGCCGCCGGCGCTGTCCAGCAAATCCGCGCGGTTCAAATGATGTGCGAACGTCTGGCAATCGTCGCAATAGCAGGCCAGGCGTCCCGGTGTGTTGCGAGGAAAATTCAGGAGCTGTGCCCGGAAGGTGCCGCACTCGCATTGAATCTGCATGCCGTTCCTTTATTCGATCCGCTGCGGCTGCAATCATTTCACAGCTTCATAGGCCGTTGTCCAGAAATCCGTGAACACTCGAGGCGCTTCGGGCGAGTCCATCATGCGCTGGGTCAGCAGAATTCCAATCAAACCCTCGGCGGGATCGATATATGCAGTGGTACCGAAGCCGCCGGTCCAGCCGAACCGTCCGGGGTTTTGATAGATCTCGCGGCGCTTGGTATCCACGGACAAGCCGAAGCCCCAGCTGCTGTGCGAGCCGAAAAACAGCTCTGCACCGGCGCGCTGCTCCGGCGTCACCTGGTCTGAAGTCATCAGCTCCACGGAAGCGCGAGAAAGAACGCGCCGGCCATCGAGCTCTCCCTTGTTCAGCAGCATGCGACTGAACGCAAAGTAATCATCGATGGTCGAGACCAGCCCGCCCGCGCCCGACTCCAGCGGTGGCTTGGCAAGCCAAGTGCTCTTGGCTGTGTCTTCGAATGGCCGCAACGCATTCGCCTGGCGATCGAAGAAATAAAACCCCGGCAGGCGCCCGGCCTTCTCCGCGGGCACTTGGAAGGCCGTGTCCTTCATGCCGAGCGGATCGAAGATGCGCTCACGCATGAACTCGCCCAACGACTGCCCGGACACGCGTTCGACGAGCGCGCCGAGCACATTGATACTGACGTCATACATCCAGCGCTCGCCGGGCTGTGCCAACAGCGGCAGTGAACCGAGATTGCGCAGCCACTCATCTGTACGTGGCCATTGCGATTGCAGCTTGGGGCCGTCGCCACCGATCCGCAGCTCCCGGATATGTTTCTGGATGGGATAGGTGTCCGGCGGCGCCATCACGCTGCCAAAGCCCATGCACGACGTCAGCAGATCGCGAACTGTGATCGCGCGTGCCGCTGGCACAGTGTCGTCCAGCTGAGAAGCGATGGAGCGCAGGACGCGGCGATTCGCGAGTTCAGGCAGCCACGGCTCGATCGAATCATCGAGCCGAAATTTACATTCTTCCATCAACACCAACGCCGCCACCGCGGTGACGGGTTTGGTGATGGAAGCAATCCGAAAGATCGTATCGCGCTTCATCGGCGCGGGGCCGTCGAAACAAAGCTTACCGAGTACTTCCACGTGAACGTCGTCGTGTCGGCTGACGAGCGCCACGAGGCCCGGCAATTCCTGACGCGCAACGTGTCCGGACAGGACCCGATGCAGCTGCTCGATTCCAAACTGCGTAAGACCTCTACTGCTCATGCCGATGCTCCTCATGTCGCGCAGCCCTTACATTGGAAGACGAACGACGGAGTGCGGAGCCGACAACGCAGTTCCTGGACTATTTCATCGACAGCACGTGTGCCACGAGCTGATCGAGCGCGATCTCGGTGCCCTGCAGCCAACCCGACTCCTTGTTCTTTCCCAAATCCGCTTCATCCCGATGCAGCGCCGTGAAGACGTAACGAGTTCCAGTTCCCACGGATTCCAACGTGACGATGGCAGTGATCGGAACGTCGTCAAACACCGCGGGACGATAGCCGGGAAACAACATGGAGGTCCAGCACAGCCGCTGCATCGGCACGACCTCCAGGAAACAACCGAGATTGGGAAACACCTGGCCGTCCGCAACGGCGATGTCGACGCTGAACATGCCGCCCGGCCGCACCTCCAGCTCGCAGTTTGCAACAGCACCCCAGGCTTTGGGCATGTACCACTCTTTGAGATGTTCCGGCTTGGTGAGCGCCTCCCAGACCAGGTGTTTGGGCGCGTCGATGAACCGTTCCAGAACCAGATCGAGTTTCGGATCGACCTTGAAGTGCTTGCTCATGATTTAGATTCCTTGTCCTGCAGTTGTTTGACGTAGTCGTCGAACCGATCCAGGCGCGCTTCCCACAACCGACGTCGATCGAGCAGCCAGTCCTCAGCGACCTTGAACCGTTCGGGCACGATCGCGTAAGTGCGCACGCGCCCTTGTTTCTTCGACTTGACCAGCCGGCTTTGTTCGAGCACCGACAAGTGCTGCACGAACGAAGGCAGCTTCATGTCAAACGGCGCCGCCAGCTCGCTGACGGTGGCAGGCCCGGCGCACAACTGCTCCAGGACCTTGCGCCGCGTCGAATTGGACAAGGCATAGAAAACATCATCGGCGACGGCGGATTGAGCCATTTCGACACCAGTCGAGGGTGGGTGAACCGGTCGGACGCGGAAGATCCTAGCGTCGTCCAACACTAAGGGCAAGACCTAAGTATTTATTTGTCGATGGTCTTCGGCGGCGGCGCCGGCTGTTGCTCGACGCGGTCGAGTTTTGGATCGAAGCACGCCCAGGCGGGAGCGCTGCCGCTCCAGATGTTCATGGTCGGACGCACCGAAGAAGGATCGTCCAGCGATCCTACCCGCACAGCCGTGACGTCTGGCCTCGCGGCGGAGTTTGCAAACATCGGCGACCCGCAGGTGGGACAGAAGCGCTGACGAATTTTGTTGCCGCTGTCTGCCGTTCGCAGGAACTCGCTCAATTGCCCGGAAATTTCGAGCGCCGCCGTCGGCACGAGCATGTTGACCATGCCATTGGCGGACAGGTGCTGGCAGTCGCGACACCAGCAGATTCTGGCAGCCAGGGGTTCGGCGGAGAGGCGGAAGCGGACGGCGCCGCACAGACAATGCCCGGTTCTTTCGGTCATGGAAGGCCTGATTTGTTGAATGGCTCGATTCGCAGACGATCATTGCAGATCGAGCGCTGCAACGGTATATATAGCGCGCGTCGAAAAAGGCAGGCTTGGTGTGGTCAGCCCAAGTCCTTTCGGCAACGAAAGCTCTGGTCTTGCGCCTCGTGCATGAGATCCCCACGACGAACATCGGACGATTGCGTCCGTTTTGTTCGCACCGTGCGGTTCTCAGTGATGAGCTGCTCCGGTCGAACGTCGACCTGAAGGAGCCGTTCATGCACGTTCCCCACTCAATTCACGACGTAATCATTGCCGGCGCCGGGCCGGTCGGGCTGTTTCTCGCTTGTGAGCTGCGGCTCGCGGGTGTTTCAGTGTTGGTGCTGGAGCAGGCCGAGGACCCGAGATCCCCGTTGAAGCAGCTGCCATTTGGAATGCGTGGCCTTTCGGCGCCGAGCATCGAGGCCTTCTACCGCCGCGGATTGCTCGACGACATCACCTCGTCGACAAGTGCAAATCGGCCGCCGCGCGGCGGGGGCGGGCATTTCGCCGGCATCCCGTTCTCTCTCGACAACGTCGATACATCGCGATGGCAGTATCGTCTGCCCACGCCCGCTGGCACCAACATCGCAATCGAGCTGGAGCATCTGGAGTCGGTGTTAGCCAAGCGTGCCTCTCAGCTGGGCGTTGAAATCCGCCGAGGCACCGGCGTCAAAGATATCGATCAGACACCGGACGGCGTGATCGTCCACACCGTTAACAAAACATTCCACGCACGCTGGCTCGTTGGCTGCGACGGCGGTCGAAGCACCGTGCGCAAGGCTTGTGACTTTCAATTCACCGGCACCGAGCCCGAGTTCACAGGGTATTCCGTCGCCGTCGAACTCGCGGATCCGGAGAAGCTCCGCGTGGGGCGCAGCTACACGCCGACCGGCATGTACACCTACGCGCCGCCCGGGACCATCGCGATGGTCGAGTTCGATGGCGGAAAGTTCCATCGAACTCAGCCCATCACGCGCGAGCACGTGCAGGCGGTGTTGCGCAATGCTTCCTGCACAGACGTTTCCGTCAGCGCTCTCCAGCTTGCGGCCACGTGGACCGATCGCGCCTTCCAAGTAACAAAATATCGTCAGGGGCGGGTGCTGCTCGCAGGCGACGCCGCGCACATCCATTCTCCCTTGGGTGGCCAAGGGCTCAACCTCGGGCTCGGTGATGCGATGAACCTGGGATGGAAGCTTGCAGCCACAATCCGCGGCAATGCGCCGGCCAATCTGCTCGATAGTTATGAAAGCGAACGACATCCCGTAGCCGCGCAAATCCTCGATTGGTCACGCGCCCAGGTCGCACTCATGCGTCCGACGCAGAGTACGCGTGCGCTCGCAGCGATCATCCGAGACCTGATGGCGACGCGTGACGGCACGACATACTTCGCCGAGCGAGTCTGGGCCGTATCCCTGCGCTACGATCCTGGCAGCGGTCATCCGCTCGTCGGCCGCAGCGTTCCCGACTTTGAGTTGCTCGACGGGAGAAAGATTGGCGATCTCCTGAACAGCGGACGTGGTTTGTTTCTAGACTTCGACTCGCTCGCGTCGCGTCGTGCAATCGCCAGGCGCTGGGGTGGGCTCATCACGTATATCGGAGCCGATGTGAAGGAGCGACTTGGCTTCAGTGCGCTGCTGGTGCGACCGGACGGTGTGGTCGCCTGGGTTGGCGAGGGTGCCAGTGAGAAGGAGGAAGCAGAGCTTGACCTCGCAACTCGCCAGATCAAGAATGCGTGAAAATAAAAACATTCGGGAAAGGGGGCAGGGTGACGGACAAACCTCGGCCAGTCAGCCATCGCATCACAGTCGATACCCGTTGCTATCCGGTTCCGGCGGTGCACAAGGCGCTTTATGCCCTGTCGAACCTGGCGGACTCGGAGATTCATTTCGCTGGGCCCGATTGCCTCGCGGTGGTGCTCTTTGTCAAGGGCGGCGATGCGGTCGAGCTGGAAACATCCTTCCGACGGCTGCTCGCCGACTTCACCATACAAACTCAGGTAAATGCAGAGACGGCGCCGATCAGGCAGGCGTTGGTAACAGCTGCACTCGCTGAGAGCTTGGGCGTTCGAGGGCGCGCCCAGTGATAAGCGCCGCGCCCTCGTTGCGACGGCCATTCTCCGATATCTCGGCGTATGCGCACGCGGGTGATACCTACCAGCTCGCTCCATTTCGCTTCACCCGAATTCCAGGCATCGAGCAGCGCGTTTTGCTGGTCAACGACTGCGGCGAGTATCACTTTCTTACCGAGGACACGTTCGAGCACTTTCATACTCATCGCCTGCCGTCGACCGACGATGAGTATGCCAATCTTCGCTCCAAGCATTTCCTGCTGGATAACTATGCCGAGAGTTTCTGGCCGTTCGCGGTCAGCCAGTATCGAACTCGCAAGTCGTTTTTCCAAGGCGGTCCATCGTTACACATCGTCGTGGTTACCCTGCGATGCGACCACACCTGCGTGTACTGCCAGGTCTCGCGACAGAACATCCGGGAGACGCACTTCGATTTGAGCCAGGCGCACGCGGAAGCCGTGATCGAGCGCATCTTTGAATCTCGAAGCCAGCACCTGAAAATCGAGTTCCAGGGCGGCGAGCCGCTGCTCGCGTTCGATCGCATCCGGTTCATGGTCGAAGCGATCCGACGACGGAATCGGGTCGAGCAGCGGAAGATCGATTTCGTCATCACCACCACGTTGCATGCCATCACCGCTGCGCATCTCGAATTTTGTCGCGAGCATGCCATCAGTTTGTCAACGTCATTGGATGGGCCGGCTTGGTTACACAACCGCAATCGCCCCAACCCGAGCCATGACAGCCATGCCCGAACGTTGGCGGCCATCGAACGAACGCGCCGTGCACTCGGCGCCGATGCGGTCAGCGCACTTGTGACAATCACCCGCAGTGCTTTGTCCGCTCCCGAAGCCGTGATCGACGAGTACGTACAGCTCGGCTTTTCCTCCATCTTTCTGCGCAGCTTGAGCCCTTATGGCTTCGCTCAACGATCCCGGCACAAAGTCGGTTACAGCGTGCAGGAGTTTCTGACCTTCTACGATCGGGCGCTGGCGCACATCGTCAAGATCAATCGTGCAGGAACGTATCTCGAAGAAACATACACGCGGCTGCTGTTGCAGAACATCCTCACGCCGTTTCCTTCGGGCTATGTCGACTTGACCTCCCCAACGGGCGCCATGCTCGGAACTCTGGTCTATAACTACGAGGGTTCGGTGTATGCGTCCGATGAGGGGCGGATGCTTGCTGAGACGGGCGACCGCACGTTCCGGCTCGGAGGCGTGAGCGATTCTTACGATACGTTGTTCGCCAGTCCGCAAGCTCGCGCCCTGCTGGATGCTGGCGTCGCCGAAGCATTGCCGGGCTGCTCCGACTGCGCCTTCCTGCCTTACTGCGGAGCCGATCCGACTCATCACCATGCGACTCAAGGCCGTGCAATTGGCCACCGACCGAGCAGCGACTTTTGTACGCGCCAGACGGCGCTGTTCCAACGGCTCTTCCGGCTGCTGGCGCGCGCGGACGAGCAAGTGCTCCCGACGTTGATCTCATGGCTCAGCCCAAGAGATCGTCGGGCGGAGGCCTGATCGTGCTGCATCTCAATTCGCACGCGCGCATTCGAGGAGAGCCCAAGGGCGCGGTCCTCAAGATCGTCACGATCGATGACTTTCTGGCGAGCCGGCTGTCGCCCGAGCAATGTGTGCTATTGCTCGAAGATGAAACTTGCGTCGCTTCGCCGCGAATCGTCTCCGACTTAGCGTGGGGTGCTGTGATGTGCCCTTCGACGATAGAGCACCTCGATTGCACTTCGGCACGCATCGATCAGGTGCGCCATCCCGAGGCTTTCAAATCAGGTGCAGTCGTGAGCGTCGATCCGCGTTCACAGTCTGTGCATGCAATCTATCGCCGTGGATCGTCGAGCAATTCTCTCTTTGTCACCGAGCGCTGTAACAGCTATTGCATCATGTGTTCGCAGCCCCCTGTCGACCGTGATGACCCTGGGCGCATCGATCGGTTGATTCGTGCGGTCGGATTGATTGATCGGGACATTCCCGCACTCGGCATCACTGGCGGCGAGCCGACGTTGCTCGGCGACCGATTGCTTGCTCTGATTCGCGCTTGTCGCCAGCATCTGCCGAATACGAGTTTGCACATTCTCACGAACGGCCGCAGATTTTCGGAGTTCGAGTTTGCCACGCTTGCGGCCAGTTGCTCGCCCGCAGTGACGTGGGCCATTCCTCTTTATTCCGACGCGCCAGAGATCCATGACTATGTCGTTCAGTCGCAGGGCGCGTTCGCACAGACGCTCAGCGGCTTGATGAATCTCGCGCGTCTCGATCAGAGCGTAGAGCTTCGAATCGTTCTTCAGCGTGCGGTGGCGCCCAGGCTGGCTCAACTGGCTCACTTCATCGCAAGGAATCTGCCGTTCGTTGCGCATGTCGCGTGGATGGGGCTGGAGCCCATGGGATTCGCGCGCGGCAATTGGAATGCAATCTGGCTAGAGCCCGAGGAGTTTGTGCCGTCTCTGTGCGAAGGAGTTGCCGAGCTTCGCTCTCGTGGCATCACGACATCTGTTTATAACCTTCCGTTGTGTGTGCTGCCTCGGGAGCTTTGGCCGCATGCGGCGCAGAGTATTTCCGACTGGAAGAATGAGTATCAACCGGAGTGCGCCGACTGCTCGGTCAAATCCCGATGCTGCGGATTCTTTAGTTCGGCGCGACGCGAACACCTCCCACGGGCGCTTCGCCCTATCCGTCTCTCAACAGAGGCTCTACGAGCATGAGCGAGCTCAAGAAGTTCATGGCAGGTCTGCTCTCATTCATTTCAACCGCCGCGTCGGCCAGCTTCGGCGACGGCAAAGGGCTCGAGCCAGACTCGACCGCCAGCGATGCGGATAAGTTGCGCGACAGCGAATATACGCGGGCCGTCAGATTCCTCAATAACTCGCGCCAAGGCGGGTGGACTCTCGTCGGGCACCGCTCGCATTCGAGTCATAGCTCTCATTCCAGCCACAGCTCGCACTATTCCAGTTCGGGCGGTGGCGGCTATAGCTTGCCGAGCTATTCACCGCCTGCTGCACCCAGTCCTTCTCCATCTGAAGTCGCGCCGCCCGCGAAGCCGCCTCGTGCATTGACGCCGGCCATTCCTGCCGATGCCGCCGCGTCTGAGCCTTTAAAGCTCATGATGCGAATACAACGCGCGCTGAACTCGCGCGGCTACTGCAAGTGCAAGATCGACGGCAAGTTCAATTCGACCACCGAGAATGCGTTAAAGAAGTTTCAGCGGGACCAGGGGCTGAAGCCGACGGGGATGCCGAGCTCGGATACTTTGGAAAAGCTTGGAATCGCGTTCTGAAGCCTGGCGAACTTCGCATCCTTGATCGCGTGATTCGGCCGTTGCAGCGCTGGCCAAGGAGTATCCGCACATGGCGGAGGCAATTCGCGCGAACGACAAGGATCGTCTGAAGATCGCTGCCAGGTTCGGTTTTGCCTGAATCGCTTGGATGCAGATCGCGTGACATTCATTCATATAACCAGGATGGATTCAACATGGAACAACCCAATGCCCTCGTGCAGTTTCTGCCGCTGCTCATCATGTCTTTCGTCTTCGGCTTTGTCGCACGACGACTCGCCAAGGACAAAGGTAGAAACGTCACCAAGTGGACGATTTGGGGCTTCATGCCAATCGTAAACGTGGTCTTGGCGTGGTATTTCGTAGGCGCTTCAAATTTGCGTGCGGAGCGAAAACTCGACGCCATATTGAAGGCGCAAGGCCAGGATCCAGCGTCATTTACGTAGCTATCTGACCTGCAGCCCATCTGCAGCGAATCCCCATCCCGCTGCAGTGAACGGCCTGGGCCGTTGCGTTCCTTGGCACCTACACTGAGCTCCCGAATCGGCAAAAGGGAGGCTGATATGAGATCTCACGTTGGGCCCTGGTTGATCGCTTCAGGTCTGTTATTCGCATTGACCGCCGGCGGCGGCGCCACGGCGAGCGGGCCGCCGCTCGACTTTCCTGCCGCACTCAACGCAACGACTCCGAACCCCGCGCTGGCCGATCAAGCGCAGGTGCTTGGTCGCATCGTGGGCACATGGGATGTGGAATACACCGATTATGCGAAGGACGGCACAGCCATTCACCGCACGGGTGAGTTCATCGTGGGGTGGATCATGGATGGACGAGCCGTGCAGGACGTCTGGATCGTCAATCC
>CAMLEO010000224.1 GCA_946478975.1 uncultured Steroidobacter sp. | reverse complement strand
GAGCTCGTGGCCGACGCGGACCAGGTGAAACAACTGCTGCCGCGAGTAACGGAAGTGCTCGCACAAGTTGTTGTTGACGGCCACGCCACGGCTCGCCAGCTCAGCCTTCAGCACCTGCGTGAGCAGGCTGGCGCAGCCACCGCAGGACGTTGCCGCCTTGGTGCAGGACTTCAATGCGCCAACGGTCGTGCAACCGGCGTCGATGGCGGCGCAGATTGCGCCCTTGGTGACGTTGTTACAGGAGCAGATCTGCGCTGTCGCCGGCAGCCCGGCAACGCCGGCCTTTTTCGGCTGATCGCTGGCGCCGAAGTTCGGCACGATCAGTTCTTCGGGATTGGGCGGCAGCGCCGTGCCGTCCAACATCATTTGCAACAGAATGCCGTAATCGTCGGCGTCGCCGATCAGAATGCCGCCGAGCAGACGCGTGCCGTCCTCGTTGACGACCAGCTTCTTATAGATCTGGCGACGCTCATCCACGAACGCATAGGCGCGTGAGTTCGGCGACATGCCATGCGGATCGCCGATCGAAGCCACGTCGACGCCCATCAACTTGAGCTTGGTGCTCATGTCGGCGCCGGTGAACAGCGCTTCCTCGGTCTCCATCAGCCGCGCCGCGCAGACGTTGGCCATTTGATAGCCGGGCGCGACCAGCCCATACAGCTTGCCGTTCCACAGCGCACATTCGCCGATGGCGAAAATGTTTGGATCGGAGGTGCGGCAGTTGCTGTCGATCACGATGCCGCCGCGTTCGCCGATGGTCAGGCCGCTCGCGCGTGCCAGTTCATCGCGCGGGCGAATGCCGGCGGAGAACACGACGATGTCCGTTTCGAGGTGCGTGCCGTCAGCGAACTGCAGGCGATGTTTGCAAGTCTCGCCAGCGACGATCGCGGTCGTGCTCTTGCCGGTATGAATGCCGACTTCCAGCTCTTCGATCTTCTTGCGCAGCACGCGGCCGCCGCCGTCGTCGACCTGAACCGCCATCAATCGCGGAGCGAATTCGACGACGTGTGTTTTCAGGCCGAGGTCGCGCAGTGCCTTGGCCGCTTCGAGGCCGAGCAGGCCGCCGCCGATCACGACACCGACTTTGCTTTGGCCGGCGGCATCGCGAATCGCTTCGAGATCTTCGATGGTGCGATAGACGAAGCAGCCCGGACGCTCGCGGCCGTTGATCGGCGGCACGAACGGCACCGAGCCCGTCGCCAGCACCAGTTCATCGTAAGGAAGAGTTTCACCTGCCGCCGTGGTCACGACGCGAGCGGCGCGATCGATGGCAACGGCCTTGTCGTTCAGTCGCAAGGCGATGTCGTTGCGTTCGAAGAAATGTTCGGGCACGAGCGACAGATCGGCCGCGCTCTTGCCGCTGAAAAAGCTGGTGAGCTGAACGCGATCGTAGGCAGGGCGAGGCTCCTCGCACAGGACCGTGATCTCGAACGATGAACTTGCATCGGCCAGGCGCTCCAGCAGGCGCTGCCCGACCATTCCGTTACCGATGACGACCAGCTTTTTCGCTGACATCTATAAACACCCTCACGCGCGTGAGCGCAGTACTTTGTCGTTGGGGGTGAGATGGGACAGCGGGCCGTGAATGAGGCTCGTGCGCTGTTCGCTGCCCCGCCATTGGAGCAGCCAGATGAACCTGGTGTTGCAAGCGGTATGCCAGCGCTTTGGTCCGCTGTAACAGCCACTTATTCAACATCACGCAGCCATGGCTGCCCGCATCTGGTGCGTGTTCCTGGTGCAGGCTGCTTAAAGTGGTGCGCCGACGGCGTCAGAAATGGAGCGACATGCAGTGAGATGGGCAGGTGCGCGAGTGGCACAGCCATTGCAAACCTTCACTGTCGATGTCCGAAGTCAGTCACAAACCCGAACCGTCGCTGCGCGTTTTGATCGTGGATCAAAATGTCACGCGCGCGAGCATTCTCGAAGAGGGGCTGCGCGAAGCCGGATACACCCAAGTCACGGTGCTGCGTGAGATGCAGAATCTCATGCGCCGGATCGTGGACATCGATCCCGACGTGATCGTGATCGACCTGGAGAATCCCAACCGCGACGTGCTGGAACAGATGTTCCAGGTGTCTCGGGTCGTGCGCCGCCCGATTGCGATGTTCGTCGATCGCTCCGATACCGACATGATCGAAGCCGCGGTCGATGCCGGCGTCGGCTCCTACGTGGTCGACGGCTTGAAGAAAGAACGCGTCAAGTCGGTGCTGGACACCGCGATCAGCCGTTTCAAAGCTTTCAACAAGCTGCGCGAGGAACTCGACATCGCGCGCCAGGCGCTGGACGAACGCAAGATCGTCGAGCGCGCCAAGGGGATTCTCATGAAACAGCGGGGCATGAGCGAAGAGGCGGCTTATGCGCTGCTGCGTAAAGCGGCGATGAACGAGAACCGTCGCTTGAGCGAGGTGGCGCAGAGCGTGGTGACCGCCGCGAGCCTGTTCAAATGACCGATATAAATGAATGGCGCCAATGAATGACGTGACCCCCACAGTCGTCGGTTTCATTCCGCTGCTGGACTGCGCACCGCTCGCGGTTGCCGTCGAGAAGGGCTTCGCCCGCGCCGAGGGCTTGGACCTGCGGCTGGTGCGCGAGACCTCGTGGGCAAACATTCGCGATCGCGTGGTCGTCGGGCATTTCGATGCCGCTCACATGCTCGGGCCGATGGCGATTGCCTCGACACTCGGCGTGGGACATCTAAAGGTGCCGATGGCAGCGCCGTTGTCATTGGGTCTGGGTGGCAATGCCATCACCGTTTCGATGCGCGTTTGGGAAGCGATGGTCGCCGAGGGTGCGGTCGTCGGCGGCGATCCTCTGGCCTTGGGCAATGCATTGCGACGAGTCGTACATGCTCGCGACGGCGCACACACACCGCAGCTCACATTCGCAATGGTCTATCCATTCTCTGCTCATAATTATGAGTTGCGATACTGGCTGGCCGCGTCCGGCATCGATCCCGATCGTGACGTACGCCTGGTGGTGATTCCGCCGCCGCTGCTGGTGGATGCGATGAGAGAAGGGCAGATCGACGGCTTCTGCGTCGGCGAACCTTGGAACAGCGTCGCGGTCGCGGTGGGTGTTGGCTGCATCGTCGTGCCGACCACGGCGATCTGGCGCCTGAGTCCGGAGAAGGTGCTGGGCTGCCGGCTGGAGTGGGTGCAGCGTCATCCCGATCGAGTGCAGGCGTTGGTGCGCGCGCTGTACCGATCGGCACAATGGTGTGAAGACCCGGCGAATCACCAGGAGCTGGCTCGCTTGCTCGCCGAGCCGCGCTTCGTCGGTGCGCCGGCGGACATTCTTTTATATGGGTTGTCGAATCGCTTGCGTCTGGCACCGAACGGCGAGCTGCGGCAACTGCCCGACTTCTATGTGCCTGCGGCGCACGCCGCGACGTTTCCGTGGGTCAGTCACGCGCTGTGGTTCTATTCGCAGATGGTGCGTTGGAACCAGGTTGCGTTCGATAAAAGTCACATTACCGAGGTGCGCGCGACTTACCGACCCGGTTTGTATCGTCTGGCAGTGTCGGACGACGCACCGTCCACGGACACCAAGATCGAAACCTTTTTCGACGGCAGTCGCTTCGATCCCGACGATCTCATCAGCAAGTGAACCCGGGCTGCACGAAGTGCGTGCAGCCCGCTCGCTCGTTTGCTCCGTTGCTGCCCAGATGCGCGGCAACATTTCTTCCCACCGCCGCTAGAACATTGGCTGCCTGACGCTGGCACGCTCGTTGCAACACTCCAGTCGCAAAGAAACGATGCGTCGTTTCAGACAGCTTGTTTGATAAACAACGGCGGGCCCAACAGCGGGCGCGCCAGGCAACGCCGCCGACTCCAATTCATGCCTGTTTCCTTGAGGCATGAGCTGAAGTCGGCGGCGTTTTTTTTTGGCCAGGCTGAAGGCTCATTGGGGAGTCACCGGATCCATGTCCAACGATTATTTGAAATCCGCACTGCTGGTGTTCGCGGCGCTCGCGGCGAGTACTGTTTCCGCCGCCGAGCTGAAACTGGAAAAAGAACAACTCAAGATCGGCTTCATCAAGCTCACCGACATGGCACCGCTCGCCATCGCCTATGAGAAAGGCTTTTTCGAAGACGAAGGCCTGTATGTCACATTGGAGCCGCAAGCGAACTGGAAGGTGATTCTGGACCGCGTCATCACCGGCGAGCTCGACGGTGCGCACATGCTCGCGGGTCAGCCGCTCGGCGCGACCATTGGTGTCGGCACCAAGGCTGAGGTCGTGACTTCGTTCAGTATGGATCTGAACGGCAATGCGACCACTGTTTCCAACGAAGTGTGGAACCTGATGAAGCCGAAGCTCGCGGTGGATGCGCAGGGCAAGCCGGTGCATCCGATCAAGGCCGACGCACTCAAGCCCGCAGTCGATGCGTTCAAAGCAGCGGGCAAGCCGTTTCGCATGGCGATGGTGTTCCCGGTCTCGACGCACAATTATGAGTTGCGTTACTGGCTGGCAGCCGGCGGCTTGCACCCGGGCTTTTACTCGCCCAGCGATGTGTCCGGACAGATCAAAGCCGATGTGTTTCTGTCCGTAACGCCGCCGCCGCAAATGCCGGCCGCGCTGGAAGCGGGCACGATCAGCGGTTACTGCGTCGGCGAGCCCTGGAACCAACAGGCGATCTTCAAAGGCGTGGGCGTACCCGTGGTCACCGACGCGGAAATCTGGAAGAACAATCCGGAGAAAGTGTTCGGCGTCACGCGCGCCTGGGCGGAGAAGAATCCGAACACCCATCTCGCGCTCATCAAGGCGCTGATCCGGGCCGGCATCTGGCTGGATGCAAACAACGGCGCCAATCGCAAAGAAGCCGCGCAAATCCTGTCGCGGCCCGAGTACGTCGGTGCCGACTATCGAGTCATCGCCAACAGCATGACGGGAACGTTCGAGTTCGGCCGCGGCGACAAGCGCAGCGTGCCGGACTTCAACGTGTTCTTCCGCTACTACGCGACCTATCCGTACTACAGCGATGCGATCTGGTACCTGACCCAGATGCGGCGCTGGGGGCAGATCCCGGAGAGCCAGACCGATCAGTGGTACATCGAAACGGCCAAGCGCGTGTATCGCACCGAACCGTACCTGCGTGCCGCGCGCATGCTGATCGAAGAGAACAAAGCCAAGAAGGAAGATTTTCCGTTCGATACCGACGGCTTCCGTGCTCCGACCAAGGAGTTCATCGATGGCATCGAGTACGACGGCCGCAAGCCGAATGAATATTTGCAAAAGCTGCAGATCGGTTTGAAACAGGGCCAGGTGATCGAAGGCGGCAACGTCGTCACCAAGCAGGGAGCGACCTGATGTCCACCTCCACGTTGGCAATCAAGCAGGAGCCGCCGCCGGAGCCGGTCGCGAGCGCCGCGCCCGAACTGCCGCCGCCCTCGCAACCGAGCAGGCCCAAGACGCAGGATCCGTTGTGGCTGCTGCGCGCTTACAAGCTGTTCACGGCGATCGGCTTGGGCTTCATCAATCCGATCATTCGCTTGACGCGAGGTGAGAATCCGCGGCAACAGCTGCAAGAGCTGTGGCGCTTGCTCGGCATTCCGCTGGTCGCGATCGCGGTGTTTCTATTTGCCTGGAGCCAGCTGTCGACGCGTATTCAAACCAGCCTCGGACAGATTCCCGGCCCGATGGCAGTGTTGAGCCAGGCGCACAGCCTGTGGGTAGATCACAAAGCTGAGCGTGAGAAGGCAGCGGCGTTCTACGAGCGCCAGGCGAAGCGCAATGCCGAGAAGCTGGCGAAGGATCCAAACGCAGAGATCCGCGTGGTCAAGTACACGGGCAAGCCGACGTACATCGACCAGATCCGCACCAGCTTGAAAACCGTGTTCACCGGCTTCCTGCTGGCGACGCTGGTCGCGGTGCCATTGGGCATCCTGTGCGGCCTGAGTGCGAGCATCAATGCGGCGCTGAACCTGTTGATTCAGATCTTCAAGCCCGTATCGCCGCTGGCGTGGCTGCCGCTGGTGACGATCATCGTGAGCGCGGTGTACGTAACCGCGGACCCGATGTTCGAGAAGTCGTTTGTGATTTCCTCGATTACGGTGACGCTGTGCTCGCTGTGGCCCACGCTCATCAACACTGGCGTCGGCGTTGGCTCCATCGACCGTGATCTGCTGAATGTGTCGCGCGTGTTGCAGCTCAAATGGACGACCAAGCTGTTCAAGCTGGTGCTGCCGTCGTCGCTGCCGCTGATCTTCACCGGCATGCGTTTGTCGCTGGGCGTGGGCTGGATGGTGCTGATCGCTGCGGAGATGCTGGCGCAGAATCCGGGCTTGGGAAAATTCGTTTGGGACGAGTTCCAGAACGGCAGCTCCGATTCGCTGGCGCGACTGATGGTCGCGGTGCTGACCATCGGCATCATCGGCTTCCTGCTCGATCGGGTCATGCATACGCTGCAGAGCCTGCTCGACTTCGGCGCGCGGCGCTAAAGGAGCGTGCATGTCAATCCTGGAGCTCAAGTCGGTCAGCAAAGGTTATGGCTCGGGGGAGCATAGAGTCGAGGTGCTCAGCGACGTGAATCTGAGCATCCGCGAGGGCGAGTTTGTCGCCATCGTCGGTTTTTCCGGCAGCGGTAAAACAACATTGATCTCTACCATTGCCGGGCTGATCCCGCCGGACTCGGGCGAGGTGCTGTTCAAAGGCCAGCGCGTCACCGAGCCCGGTCCGGATCGGGGCGTGGTGTTTCAAAACTATTCGTTGCTGCCGTGGCTGTCGGTCGAGAGCAATGTGGCTCTCGCAGTAGACAGTGTGTTTCCTCAGTGGTCGGCGGAGCAGCGACGTGCTCACGTTCGCAAATACGTAGACATGGTGGGTTTGTCACACGCAGTGGACCGGCGGCCGGCGGAGCTTTCCGGCGGCATGCGCCAGCGAGTTGCGGTTGCTCGCGCGCTCGCGATGGATCCGCAGATCCTGTTGCTCGACGAGCCGCTGTCCGCGCTCGATGCGCTCACTCGTGCGCGTCTCCAGGACGAAATCGAAGCGATCTGGGAGCGCCAGCGCAAGACGGTGATCCTGGTGACCAACGATGTGGACGAGGCGTTGTTGCTCGCCGACCGAATCATCGCGCTCGAGCCCG
Organism: uncultured Steroidobacter sp.; assembly: GCA_946478975.1. Next base: position 4,897 of record CAMLEO010000224.1, on the reverse strand, counting down.
GGCCGCGTGCGACGTTGGGGCGCGAGTTCAAAGTGGATATGCCTCGTCCTCGCGATCGAATGTCTGTGAATCAGGACGAGACGTATCGTCGCCTGCGCGCGCAGATCTCGCAGTACCTGATGGGCTTGGGCTCGCAGCGTAACGCGAGCGCGCCTGTCACTAGAGCATTGCCCGATGTCGTGCCGATTGACCCGCCAGTGCCGAAGTCGGTCCGGCGCGCATCGCGTCCCAAGCCCGCGGAGAACCTGAACAAGTTCGTCGAGTTCTACGATGTGACCAAGGTGTATCCGACTCCGAAGGGGCCGCTCACCGTCGTGGATCGCTTCCGGCTGGATATTCGCAAAGGCGAGTTCATTTCGCTGATCGGCCACTCGGGTTGCGGCAAATCGACGGTGCTGTCGATGGTTGCAGGCTTGAGTGACGTGACCGATGGCGGCATCACGCTCGACGCCAGGGAAGTCACATCGGCCGGGCCCGATCGCGGCGTCGTGTTTCAAGCACCCAGCCTGCTGCCGTGGCTCACTGCACGCGAGAACGTGGCGTTGGGCGTGAACCAGGTTTATCCGCACGCCAGCGAAGAAGAGCGCCGGGACATCGTTGAGTACTACCTGTCCCGAGTGGGGCTCGGCGACGTGCTCGACAAAAGAGCCGGCGAGCTCTCGAACGGCATGAAACAACGCGTCGGCCTGGCGCGGGCATTTGCGCTTTCACCCAAGCTGCTGCTGCTGGATGAGCCCTTCGGCATGCTCGACGCTCTGACGCGCTGGGAGTTGCAGGAGGTGCTCATGGAGGTGTGGAAGCGCAATCAAGTGACTGCGATCTGCGTCACACATGACGTCGACGAAGCGATTCTGCTCGCGGACCGGGTCGTGATGATGACCAACGGTCCGAACGCTCGCATCGGACGCATCCTGGAGATCGACCTGCCGCGTCCGCGGACACGCAAGGCGCTGCTGGAGCATCCGAGATACTACGGGTATCGCAAGGAGTTGCTCGCATTCCTGGAATCGTGCGAGCAGCAGCACACTCACGCCGCATAAACGAATGAAACGACGCTCGGGGAGGGCGTTCATGATGAAATCACACAGCTTACGTTTCGGCATTCTGCTGGCCTTATCGACGCCGGGCTGGGCCGGTGCAGCCGATCTCGGCGCCATCGGCGGTGCGTTCTCGGAGTCCAAGCCCATCTTCGACGCCCGCTTGCGCTATGAAGATGTGGAGCAAACGCCCATGGCCGAAGAGGCCGACGCGGAAACATTGCGCGTGCGGCTGGGTTTCGAAACCGGCAAGGCCTGGAATACCAGCTTGCTGGCAGAAGGTGAGGCAGTCACGCATCTCAGCGGCGACTACCGAGACGACACCGCACGCACGCATAACGCCAGCTATCCCGTGATTCCGGATCCGGAAAGCGAAGAGATCAATCGGCTGCAGCTGGTGAATACGTCGCTGGCCAACACGACCGTGACCATCGGCAGGCAGCGCATTCTGCTCGACGATCAACGCTTCGTCGGCAATGTGGGCTGGCGCCAGAACGAGCAAACGTTCGATGCCGTCCGCATCGTGAACAAGCCGCTCGCGCCGGTGACGCTGGATGTGACGTATCTGAACCAGGTCAATCGCATCTTCGGCAAAGACTCGCCGCAGGGGCGCTATCACGGCGACGGCGTGCTCGCGAACGCTTCTTACAACTTCAGCTTCGGCAAGCTCACCGGCTTCGGCTACTGGCTGGATTTCGATCCCATTACATACGTTCCCGCGGCGCTCAATCCCACGCGCGTATCGACCGAAACGTTCGGCGCCCGATTCGCCGGTGAGCGTCCGCTCAGCAAGGTGAAAATCGCTTACGCGGCCACGTATGCAACTCAGTCGGATTACGGCTCCAATCCGCTCAATATCGACCTGGGCTATTACTCGGCCGAAGTGACGACCACGTATCGCCAGTACGGCATCACGCTGGGAAGAGAAGTGATGGAAGGCAACGGCGTGGTCGGCTTCTCGACGCCGCTTGCGACCATGCATCGCTTTCACGGCTGGGCGGACAAGTTCCTGACCACGCCGGCGAATGGCATCGACGACAAGTACGTCGGCCTCGGCTACACGGCCAAGGGCGTGGCGATGCTGGATACATTATCGGCGAACGTCGTGTACCGCGACTTCGAGTCGCAGCGGCTGTCGTTCGATCTCGGCACCGAAGTCGATCTGCAGCTGCAGGCCAAATACAAACGTTTCGTCGGCCTGCTCAAGTACGCCGACTACGATGGCCACGAAGGCAAAACGCCGGCGGCCTACCAGGACACGACCAAGTTCTGGGTGCAGCTCGAATACGTTTGGTAATGGCCGGACAGCCGGGAGCTCAATCCCGGCTGTTTCTCCACGACGGCAGAATCTTCAACACGGTTTCCGCCGGACGGCTCAGCACCGCGCCGAGCGGCGTGATGACGATGGGACGATTCATCAAGATCGGATGCTGGAGCATCCGATCGATGATTTCGGCGTCGCTCCAGGTGGCCGGGTCCGGCAGCCCCAGCTTGGCCGCTTCCTTCTCACGCAACAGCTCGCGAGGCGTCAGCTTCGTGCGTGCCAATAGATCCATCAACGTCGCCCGATCGGGCGGCGTTTTCAGGTATTCGATGACACGCGGCTCGATGCCGGCATTGCGAAGCAGGGCCAGCGTGTTCCGGGAGGTGCCGCAGGCCGGGTTGTGGTAGATCGTGACATCGCTGCTTGGGGTGCTCATGAACGGAGTTTAGCGCATACTCCCAATTACACATGAAAGCGCTGCAAAGATCCGCCGGGCGGGCGGACATTCCAGGGATGCATCGCGTGCGCATGTCGGTTCAGGAGAACCGGCTGGTGAGCATGCAGCTGACCGATGCAGATTACATCGATGCCATCGAATCGCGCGGCCGCGGCTGGGTGGTCGAAGTGGACGGAACAATCGTTGCGTTCGCCGTCGGCGATGCGAGCAACGCCAGCATCTGGGCACTGTTCGTCGAACCTGGCTTCGAAGGCCGCGGCTTCGGGCGGGAGCTGCATGATGAGATGGTGAGCTGGCTGTGGCAGCAAGGCCATGAGCGTTTGTGGCTGACGACCGACCCTGGGACTCGCGCGCAGCGTTTCTATGAAGCGGCGGGCTGGCGCGTGACGGGCCCCGGCGCACACGGTGAGGTTCGGCTGGAGTTATACAAGCGAGGTTCGCAGGGATGACGATCAAATCCTCCATGACTCGTCGTGATGTGCTCAGGTCCGCAGCGGCGGTGACTGCGCTCAGCGTCGCGGGGCCGATGATCAACACCGGTCGCTACCAGGTGTTCGCCGCCTCGCCCAAGAAATATTCCGCGAAGACGATGCGCGTGATCGAGCGCTCGCTGGTCATCGACATGCTGGCGCCGCTCAAGATCAACTTTTCGCCCGAGGCCTACGCGAATCCGCTCACGGAGGAGGAGGCCACGATGTTTCGGACCTGCGGCATCAACGCCTTTCACAACTCCATCGGCACCGGCGGGCCGCAGGTGGTCGAGGAGACGCTGCAGTTCATCGCCGCCTGGCAGGGCTACGCCGGCAGGAACTCGCATGTGTTCTCGCTGGTCGGCCGGGCGGCGGACCTGGATCGCGCCAAGGCCGAGCGCAAAGTCGCCGTGATCATGGGCGTGCAGAACGCCGACCATTTCCGCACGCCCGCCGACGTCAAGAGTTATTACCAGCTGGGCCAGCGCTGCGCGCAGCTGACATACAACTCGCAGAATCTCATCGGCAGCGGCAGCACCGAACGCGTCGACGGCGGCATTACCGATTTCGGCGTGGAGATCATCAAGGCGATGAACGACGTGGGCATGTTGATCGACGTGTCCCACTGCGGCGAACGCACGACCCTGGACGCCATCGAGCTTTCACCCAAGCCCATCGCGATCACGCATTCCAATTGCCGCGCGCTGTTCGATCATCCCCGCCTGAAAACCGACGAAGCAATCCGTAAGCTCGCGGCGAAAGGCGGCGTGATGGGCATCACCGGCGTTCGTATGTTCGTGCGCGACCGCGAGCCGACCACGCTCGAACACATCATCGATCACATCGACCACGTGGTGCAGCTGGTGGGCATCGAGCACGTCGGCATCGGCTCCGACTCGGACCTCAACGGTTACGACGACATGCCGCCGGACCAGCTGAAGATGCTGAAAAGCTCGTACAAGGCGAGCTACGGATTTCGCGACAAGCTCGATATCGAAGGCTTCGATCATCCGCAGAAGATGTTCGACCTCACCGAGGCATTGTTCCGTCGCGGCTACTCAGAACAAAACATCACGGCAGTGCTCGGTGCCAACTTCCGAAGATTGTTGGGCGCCACCTGGCTCTGAGCGTTCTTCCCAAAATCGCGCTCGGGGGAACACTGATGCGCCTCGCCAGCGCGACGTGCGTCGAATTTCCAATCAAGAATCATGAGGGGTCCCCGCGGGGCGGAAGCGCTTCACAGTGGCTGTGAGGGCGCGTCGCTAGTCTGCAGCTCAACTGCAACTTTGGCCGCGAGCCTGCAATGTCCGCTGCATTGATCGATCTGCTTCCGGATCTGGTGTTTCTGATGCGCCGGGACGGCACGATCGTCGCTCACATCGGCGGCAAGGCCGTGCCGGACCTGTTCGGTCACGGCGATGAACCGGGCAACAAACTGGAACGTGCGTGGTCGCCCGCGACCGCGACGCTCATCAAGCGGCTGCTCCGGCGCAGTATCGCCGGCCGCATCCCGGTCGAAGCTCGATTCCACGAGCACGGCCGCAATTACGACATCAGAGTCACGCCGCAAGGTCCGAATCGGGCGATTGGCGTGGTGCGGGCGACGCTGTCCGATGTTCCCATGGACACCGAAGAATCGCCGCACGAACCCCGCTGGCTGGGGCTCGAT
>CAMLEO010000223.1 GCA_946478975.1 uncultured Steroidobacter sp. | reverse complement strand
AGCTTGTCCTCATCGCGCCCCGACCGAGTGCCGAAGCGTCGGGCGAGCGCCAGCGTGAGGTATCCAAGTTCAACGACGGCACCTGTCCGTGGCTGGTTGGTAACGCGGCGACCGGCGGCATGGGCTATACCATGATGGAATCCGAGGTCAACGTCTATTATAACAACACGAACAAACTCATCGACCGACTGCAATCTGAGGACCGGGCCTACGGCATTGGCCAGACGAAATCCGGCATCTGGATCGACATTCTGGCCGAGAAGACGGTGGACATCACGTTCATGAAGGCGTTGCAGATGAAGATGCGTCGTCGACGCGAGTGGTCACGATCTGCGTCGCGCCGGCCTCCGGCGCCGGCAACGGCAGCGCGGGTTGCGCCGGCTGCAGCATGATCTCGTCGGGGCGGCGGATTTCGATCGAGGGCGGCATCAGCGTGTCGTCGGTGTGGAAACCGAAGTTGAACGGCCCCGCGGCGGTCGCCACCGGATCGTCCGGAACGGTCACATCAAAGGTCATGCGCTTCTTCATGCGCAACACCCCGAGCTTGAGCTGCTCGCCCGCCTGGTACGAACCGAGGATGCGGAAAGCGTGCGTCGGACTGGTCGGTGTGCGGCCGTCGATATCCACGATCACGTCGCCATCTTCGAGCTTCAGGCGGCTGTCCGCCGGCGCGCGCACCACCAGCAGCCCCTTCTCCGTGCCGAAGTACTGCCCGAGCTTCGGTGTCATCGGCACCAGCTCCGCGGATCCGAACACACCGACCGCGCGCATCATCGCCAGCGGCGGCGCGAATGGCATGGCGGAAATGGTGCCGGCCATGCCGCGAACTGCCATCGGCTGGGTGGCAAAGAAACGATTCATCGGCGGCTCCGCGGTGACGGTCGCAGTCGCTTCCTTCTTGTCGCGGCGATAACGCAGCTTCACCTTGTCGCCGGGCTTCACCTCGCCCATCGCCTGCAGCAGCACTTCGCGCGCGGACAAGTCCGATTCGGCCTTGAGCTGCTTGTCACCAATCGCGAGCAACACGTCGCCTGCTTTCAGGCCCGCATTTTCCGCCGCGCCACCGGGGCTGACGCTGGCGATCTTCACTCCTTCGCTCGACTCCTCGACACCGCGCGGGCCGAGGTTGATTCCAAGCATCGCTCGCGGCGCGCCGATGCGCGTGAACTGGCGCATCTGGGGCATCGTGTCCGACATCGACATTGTGAGTGCCGCGACTTCTCTCGCAGCGGCATCCAGGCGACGACGCGCATCTTCGAGCTTGCGCTCGGTCACGGCCTGCGACTCCGCATCTTTCTTCTCGACTTCGGCGGCGATCACAGTTGCCGTCGCGAGCAGCGCGGACAGGGCCAACACGACGGCACGCGCTCTCGCAGACGTCGATCGCAATGACATTGCGTTCATACGTTCAGTCTCCTATCCCGCGGCGGGATTTCCTTTTGCTCATACTTCGCAACGGTCAAAACCAGAGGCTCCCCGCCTCGGCGAAACGAACTTTCACCAACGAATCCATCAGCTCCACGCGCTCACGCCACAGGCGGCGCGACTGCTCCTCGCTCAAGTCGTCGTCCGGAGCGCTCGAGAGCTGAAAATCGAGCCAGGCAATGCGTTGCTCGATCGTGTCGATGGTCGCGGCCGTGGACACACGCTCGACGCGCGGACGCTCCGGCAAGGTCTGCAGGATCTGTTCGAGCTGCTGTGACTGCGCGACGAGCTCATCCAAGTGCGTCGTCTCCGCGGACACGGGTGCGTTCAAAACTTTCGGTGCCTTCACGCTCCGCTCACTGCTGTGCTGATCGCTGTGACGTGTGATCAGCGCGATCGCCGCGAGTGTGATGAGCGCGGCAGCTGCAGCCGCAAATCCAACTTTGCGCGCGGGCAGCGCTGGCGTCCGCTGCGGGATCGTTTGCTGAATGCGATCCCACGCGAGGTCCGGCGCTTCGAACTGCGGCAGAGCCTGCATCTCAGCGCGAATCTCGGACAAGCGCTGCAGCTCGCCGGTGCAAATGGGGCACGACCTGACGTGTGCCACCAGCTCCGCCCCGACGGGCTCGCCGTCGCGAAGGCTCAACAAGTGCTCGATACGTGCGTGCATGACGATGACCCAGCCGGTTGCTCCAGCAGCTCGCGCAGGCGTGCGTGCGCCCGTGCCAGCTGCGACTTCGAAAAACTCGCCGTGCGTCCAAGCAGGCGTGCAATCTCCCCGTGTGTATAACCTTCCACGTCGTGCAGCCACACCACACTGCGCGTCAGCGCCGGCAGCGAGGCCAAAGCTCTTTCCACATCCGCACTCGCGGCCGCCTGCGCGTCCGGATGCGTCGCTGGATCCAGCAGCACCACCGGCACTGTCGCTTCGTCGTCCTGGTCCAGGTACAGCAGGCTGCGATGCCAGGGCGAGCGCAGGTACATCAAGCACTTGCTGACCGCGATGCTGCGGACCCAGCCGCCGAATGCACCCTCGCCGCTATACGCGCCGATGTTGCGCAGAACCTCGACGAACGTTTCCTGAAACAGCTCGTCCGCAATCGCGGTCCGCACCACCAGTCGTCGAATCAGGGTATAGATGGGCCGCCGGCAAGCCCTATAAATAGTCTCGTGGGCCCGCGCATCGCCCGCTTGGGCAGCCCGGACCACTTCGACGGGGACCTCGATGCCCTGAAAGTGCGACATTGCCTGCTTTGATGCCGGCGACCGGAAAAAGGTCGCAGCCTCAGGCGCGAAATCCGCCCCGGCTCACACGGGCCGCCACGAAGGACTAGCCGCCCGAATGCAATCCGCTATACTTGCCGCCCTTCGCAATTCCCGTAGCCGGCGTGGCGGAACTGGTAGACGCAGCGGACTCAAAATCCGCCGCCCTTAAAAGCGTGTGGGTTCGATTCCCTCCGCCGGCACCATCTGAGCATCCGACCTCCTCTGTCGGCGTCGCTCAAACCCCTGAAAAATTCCTGTTTTTCGCAGAATTCTGTTCACGGATCGTCCGCTGCCGTCCGAGGGCAGCTGAACCTGGGCTGGGGTACAAAGTGGGGTATCGTCGTTGCGAAACACACGATACCCCAACTCGATACCCACCCATGCCGCCCTTGCTACCAGAGACCGCGGTCAAGGCTGTGAAGCCAGAGGCAAAGGCCCGCAAGATCTACGATGAGCGCGGCCTTTCGATAGATCGTGTCTCGCCCCAAGCCGGTGATCTCGATCACTGCAGGCAACCGGAGTAAACGGGAGGTTTTCATCGCATGCCCTCGCCCAGACGAGCGCTTACCAGCAACTCCAATTGAAGACGGTCTTGCGAGATAACATGACCATTACACGGCGACATCAACAAGCGCCGAAACTTTCACTTTGTGCAAAAACAGGTATCGCGCATCCCCCTATTTTCGACCTTGCATCATCACAGCGGCGCAATCTGTTGCAATCCGTGGCTGACTTCTTTGTGGCGATTGCCTCTTGACGCTACCGTGACATGTGCTCCTTTCCATTTTGAATTTGAAAACATCACGGCCATACAAATTCCGGTCATGTTTTCATATGGTTTCGGCTCTCATGGCGACGTCTATAGTTGCGACCACGCACAAAACAAAGAAGCAGGGTCATAACAACGTGTCCAGTCCGCGTGAACGGACAGAGCCGAAACGATGATCACCGGGCTCACATTGCGTGCCGGCGAATAGATTTAAAACCACCGGAAATGGCGGGATCAAAACCCGACAAGGGGACTGATTCCAGACGCCTTTCAACCCCCTCCAGTCCCATCGATCCCCGTGCCTTCAAAGAGAACTTTCGCGATTGGTCGGACATTTCGAGCGATCTCGCGGAGACGGCGCGCCTGGACGCCGCGAGGCTGTTACTGGAGCAAGCACAAGAGATCGAGCGCGCGGGTTACGCAGTCTGCATCGGCCTGACTAATCGCTATAGCATAAACGGTATTCGCATCGACATAGTGGTCATGGTGTTCATCCCTCACCGCGAGCCATCGAGAGTACCGTTGCGCATGGAAATTTGGCTACCCAAGAAGATGGGAATGGCCTGGTGACGACAGGCCTCAAGTCCGGCGAACACTGCGGGTCAAACGGCTCTTAAAACACTACACCGTCGGCATCGACTCGGAAGCAATGACTCCTATATTAGATGACCTGCTCAATGATGGCCGCCTCGCGCGGCTATTCTCAAGCGACTCCCGGCACTGCGCGCTACAGCTGTGGGTCTTACAGATCAAGGCCGAGCAATCGATTGAAAATCGAGTCCTCTACGGCCGCTTGCTTCCGTATAGCCATTCCAACCACCGCTGGTCCGCCAGCGAGGATGACAACTTCCATACTTTCGGGCAAGTTCAGGCGCAGGTCGTGAGGCTCAACCTATACGTGAGAAGCATCCACTGCGCGGACCTCCTAAGGCGGTTGAGTACCGGCCGAACCGTCTCGGCAATCAGCGAAGAGCTGAAGTTTGAACTCTCGGATAAGTTGAAAGCACGATTCGGAACGACTGCGCTGGCTGTCAATGGCCTGGTCTTCCGCCCCGTCGCCTACCAGATCAATCGTGACGCATATGACTCGCGCTCGCCATCGAGTCCGCATGGAGGAGTTGGAGCCTTCAGCGCTTCGATCACTCAGGCCGAGAAGGGAGCACTGTTCCGCCTGGGTCAGGCGTATGACCCCGACTTGATCGCAGCTGTGGTCAAGCACATGAACGCGGATACCGGTCTCGACTTCGGTGGCACCGACATCGCCCGGTTCGGAGACGTTGAGCTACTGGTCTTTCCTGCACTCGATGATATGGAGCGGCGCTTGCTGAGCGTTAGGTGGGCTGATGCTTCTTACACCCTGATCGCTCGATTTAATTCGATGCAAGTGCCGCACTTCAGTGGCTTCCACTTCCGCCTTACCATCGAGAACGACAGTCAAGTCGTCTACTCGGGCCTCGCAACAGCGGAACGCGATGAGGAAGGCGTGTTCGAGTGCAAGTTCGAAATAAGCGAGCAATTGCACGCCAGGACCGACTCTACCGAACTAGAGATCTTCGGTTTCCATACCGAGCGTCCCCATGATGGCACGCTGTGTTGCCGGTGGCGCATGGGATACGTTCGAGAGATCCATCTCCAGGGCCATGTTGTGAGCCGCGGAGCTACGACGGTCAAGTTCAACTGGCTGGAGAAAACCACTCGAGCGTCCGTGTCGACGCGGGTGAAGGCAGCACTTACGATCAATCGCGGCAATCTAGGATTCACAAATCACATCGGCGGACGCGAAGCGGACCCTTGGATGCCAATCAATCACGATCTCGTATCCCTTTTTGCGCGACTCCATCCGCCGAAATCGGAGGGGCGGTTCTTTCTGCGCTGGGGCAAAAGTGACGGCGAGGGGCGATTGCAATTTGTGGAGTGGTTCAGAGAGCTGCTGTCCAAACACCAGCAGCACGAAATCGTCATTTTCGATCCGTATTTTGAGACTGCCGGCTTGGGCCTGGTGTTGCTTTGTGCGGCACCGAGCGCCAACGTCATCGTCTTCACGTCCCTGCCGAAAGCCTCCGAGGAAGGAGAAGCCATCCCAAGTGAATCCGAGAAGCCGATCCCAGGGCGGATTAACAACCTCATGGCGAGCTGTGAGGACAACCGGCACCTACTGAAACGCATCAACCTGCGCATCTATGGCCTGAAGGAAGGCCGGCTGCATGATCGTTACATCCTGGTCATGGCGCCAGACGGACTACCTGTCGCGGGTTTCAACTTGTCCAACTCGTTTCAAAAAGCGGCCGAGAAGTTTCCATTGCTGGTCACCCCGATCCCTGCAGATACTCTGCTCAAAATTGAACAATACAAGTCTGGGCTGGTGCAAGAGTCGAATTCCGTGCAGGGCGAAGGTGAGACCGAGAATCCCCCGATGCGGCTTCTCTTCGATTCCACAGCGTTGCCGACGGCGCCGCGACGATATGAACCACTGCGATTTCTTGAGAAGCCTCAGTCGGGCGACGTGCTGAGCGCATGGACTGACGAGCCGTTGCTACGAGGCTTGAGCGGCGATCCATTGAAGGAGCGCATGACTGCGCTGGGCCTGCTCAAGAATGACTCGCTTGAGCTGCGCGAAAGATCGGGGCTGCGCAACTGCCTGAACCTGCAGGTGGGCGACTTCGCAGATTTCACGGCGGCTTGGGATGTCCTCGGTGAAGTGCTTGCGCATTCACGCACTGAGGAGCACGACGTTCGCGAGCTAGAGTTCAGATATGACTTTATGGAATTCCTGGCGCAATTCCTCAGATCATCTTTTACCCGCGAGCATGACGAGGTAGATAAGGAACTGGCCATCACCGACGTCCGATTCTTTCGCGAACCGCTTGATGCCCTGCTACACAGCCCCTATCACCCACATCACTTGTTTCATGCCACAAAATACTCAGCCCTGACCTGGCCGGAATACTTTGCCATCAAATTTCTCTGGTCGTATGCGCCAGATATCCTGCTGGCGATCGCCGAAGACCAGATGCCCAGCGTGCCATTGCAGCCTGAACGTCAGGACGTGGTGCGGCTGTCCCTACTGAGCCAGATCGTTAGCAACATTTCGCTTTCAATACAGCTCGATATCAGCGAGATCCAACGCGATCGCCTCGTTCGCAGCAGCAACGGGCTGATGCAATGGATGGGGCTGAACGCGATTGAGCAACAGTTGGAAAAGCCAGAAGGGCTTGCCACAGTGTTGTCGTTGCTGACCAGCTTTGCGTGTCCGGAACGCGTGCGCGCCTTGGGTTGGTTGGTTAGCCGCGCAGCACGCAATCCGAAGAAGGCCGAGATCTATCAAGGTCTAGTGGCGGCGCTGCACGAGGCACTCCCGGCAAGCATTTCCACAGAGGAACTGCGGCACTTGGTCGATTCCATGCGCGGGCATATGCGACGACTGAGCCACGCCGAACCCTGGCTGTTCCAAGATGTGGTTTCGCCCTTATTGGAGAATGGCCGCGCTAGCGTTGACGACGCTTGCGAGGTCTGGATGGAGGACTTCTCTGCTTTGCTGAAACCGACAACGGAGCACGAGACACGGCTGTTCGATCGAGCACGCGAGGGCCAGACGACCAACGTCACCGCGTTCCTCTTCGCCTACAGCAGCCCCGAGCGCCAGCAGGCAAGTCTAAAGTCGATGCAGGCGATACTTAAGCGCCAGCGGCGAGTTGTGCAACAACCCCTCGCCAACACCTCCAACTGGACTCGATGGAACGACGCCCTCACAGTCGCAATGTGGGTACTCAGTTTTACCCGCTGGGCCCAATACTACGTGCGCGGGCGCTGCACGGCCGATCCCGCGCTGGAGGAGTTGTCGAGTGACGCCCGCATACTTGCGATGGTTGGGCCGATGGACGAGTGGCGGTCGGAGGGTGCCGGCAATCAGCGCGAGCTCGCGTTGTTTCTAGATCAAGCCGAGAGGCTCTTGGCTTCAAGCGACAAGTCAGAACGCGAATTTCAATAGTTGGGCAGTGGTAGCTCATCGCGCGGCCGTGACTGCCGACATCGAACAAGCGCCAGCAATATCGCCAACAGCTCCAGCAAAGGCGGTCGATGTGATCAGACCGATGCCGGGAATCGTCTGTAGACGCTGGCAGACACTTGAGTGCTTGGCGATCTCCTATCTTCTGCGGCCCGCGTGACTACGTCGGTACCCATGAAAGAGTGCGGCACCCACGCTAAGCGCGATGAGCGTCGGTGCGCGCAGGGACTGCTTCAGGACGAGCGCCGCGCCGAAGGCGATGAGTGATAACGATGCCGACCAGCAGACCGATGGCGAGCGTACTCCAGCAAACGACGCCAAACTCCGGGTCACTTTGACGCCGGCGGCGACAGCGGATTCGAGGATGTCGTGTGAGCTCCTGCCGTCGCCAGCACCGGCGACAACACGATCATGGCCCCGACGATGCAGGCGCCGAACAGTGCGCCTTCCAGACAGCCTGTCACGACCTGACTGATCGGGCCGAAGCCCTGCTCCCCCAGCGCTGCGCCGATCTGCTCCATGCGCAGGCGTGAGTGAGGGAAGTTGTGCGCGAGTAGATCGAGACTGCCGCCCATCAGTCGTCCACCGAGCAACGGAATGAGGGCGCCGGCGCCGCCGCCAGCGATCGCCGCGGCGATGACGCTGCGGCGACTCCAGTGCATCTGCGTGCCACGGCTACCGAGCCAGATTCCAAAGCCCACTGCGCCGCCCAACAGTACGCCTTCCGGCGCGCCAGTGATGTCGCCCGGCGATTGCCCCAACAGCAGATTGAACGCATCGAGGCCGAGCACCTTCACGCCGGCTCCGACGACCAGCCCACCCGCGGCACCACCGACGATGCTCCATCGCCAACGGCGACCGGGCAGCAGTCCGGACGCGGCGATGCCTAAACTGACGCCAGCGCCACCCGTCAACGCGACGACGATATTGAGACAGATGAGGACGAGCAGCAGGGACACCGCGCCCCCATTCAGCAGCGGCTGCAACGCACCGACGAAGCCATAGAACAGCCCGCCGAAGATGCCGGCCACCCCGGCACCGGTCGTGCCGGCGGCAGCAAGCAATAAACATTGGCGCCAGGAGTAGAGCGGCGCTGCTTCTAATTTCGACGCGGTCGATTTGTCGCCATCCTCCGCCTGCTCCACTGCCGCAATGAATCGGTACCCGTGCTTCGGGACCGTTTCGATGAAGCGTGGCTTGGCGACGTTGTCACCGAGTTGCCGGCGCAGCGTGCGGATGCATTGCGTAAGCGCCTCGTCGGTCACCGGTACGCCGCGCCAGATTTCGTCGAGAAACCGATCCTTCGACACCAGTCGGCCCTGAGTGCGGACCAGCAGGGTCAGCGCATCGAGGTAACGGGCATTGATCTCGACTGGCGCGTCGCCACGGCGCAACGCCCGCTCGTTGGGATCGAGAGTGAAATTGTCGAAGCGGTAGCTGCCGGGCGTCATGAAGGGAGCCGAAGAATCCTTTCAGCAATTCCTCAGGAGTTGCTCATGCCGCTCACCTGCGGGCTGAGCAGAATGCAAAGCCTCGCCCATCCCACGGAGCAAGGCAATGACGTCGGTTCAAGAAAGCAGCGGCACGCGATGCGAACAGTGCGAGCGGTATCGGCGGCGTTGGCTCCGACTGGTATGGGCTGTGATAGGGGCCGCGGTGCTGCTGCCCGTGGTCGGCCTATGGCTGACCGCCGTGCGCGGCGGCGATGACGAGATCGTAACCCTGGCCCGCAACGAAGTAGTGCAAACCGCCTCCGGCGGCTGCATCTGGCGCGGCGGCATGCTGAATACTGGCGATGAATACTACGACGTGGAAGTACGGATCCGCTTCCTCGACAAGGACAACAACACCGTCGGCGAGACCAGCGCCCGCGCCGATGTGCTCGGCACGGGGAAGATGCTGCTCCTTGAAGCGCCGTTGCCGACGGCGGCTGCGCGCATACAGATGTACTCGCTGCACTGGCGCGCTGGTAAGGACTTCAGCGTCGGCAGACTATTCGGTCCCTATCAGCCCTGGGAGTTCGGCTACCTGCAGTACCGGGCCGGTAAGCTGCGCCGACGTAGTTGAACACTCCAGCAAGTTCACGGCGCTCAACGACTGCAACAGCGGCTGTGCTTCGAAATCCCGTCACCTTTGTTACTCCCATTCCATCGATTGGCCCACCTTAAATAGCTCCCGTATCTGCAGACCCTATTTCCGGCCAAATAAATGGGAGTAATGTCGATGATCACCATCTCTGCCTTCAGCCACGTCCCGGATGTCGCCAAGGGCCTGGTTCGCGATTTACGCGTTCGCTGGGCGCTCGAAGAAGCCCGGCTTGGCTATGAGGTCCGCCTGCTCGGACAAGGAGACCAGAACAAGCCCGAATACCGGGCATTGCAGCCGTTCGGGCAGGTGCCAGTCTTCGAGGAGAACGGGCTCGTGCTGTTCGAGTCGGGCGCAATCGTTCTTCATATCGCGGAGCGCTCGGAGGTGCTTCTGCCAAAGGACCCCGCGCGGCGCGCCCGCGCTGTCCAGTGGCTGATCGCGGCGCTCAATTCGGTGGAGCCCGCCGTTTGGAATGTCTTCGTTATCGACAACCTTTATCCGAATGAGGAATGGGCCAAATTGCGCAGGCCAGGCGCCGTCGAGTTCATGAACAAGAAACTCGATGCTCTGGCCAAAAGGCTTGGCGACAAACCTTTCCTGGATGGCGAGCACTTCACCGCCGGCGATCTGATGATGGCGACCGTGTTGCGTTTCCATTCAGACACGTCGAAACTCGACCCGCGGCTCGTCGCATATCTGGACCGCTGTACCTCACGACCCGCCTTCACTCGTGCGCTGGATGCGCAACTTGCGGACTTCAGAAGTGCCGCCGCGTGATCACTGCCTTGGAACTTGAGGTGCCCGCTTCGAGAGTAGAGTCGTGCGGAGCTCTTTGAGCTCCGCCGCCCTGTACTCGCTCGCCTGCATCAGCAAAGCTGTCATCCCGAATCATTTAGATTTGTTTCCAAGGAGAACAAACCTATCATCACCGGGCGTGATGGGCACGGGCTAAATCGAAGAGAGCCCGCGCTTGCTCAACCGCTGCTGTCATTTGCGTGTTACTACTGAAACACGTGTCGCGTCGAATCGTTCGAACAACTCGCACATTCACGCTGGGAAATGTTTCGCGCTGTTGCGTCCTGTCGCAAGCAGCACTCGTATCAAACGAAGCCGTAATCGAACGGAATCAGTAGCCTGCCTGCAGGTTCAAATCGCTTCTTCGGAATTGCCTGCATCCACTGTAGGCTGCTGAGCGCTCAGGAGCGCTGGTTGGACGGAGGAAGGCGTGGCGCCAGTAGCACGCAGGATCGGGACTACCTCACTCGAACGCGGACCAGGACTGCAGGAACAGCGTGCAGGCTTCTTCGCGGCGATCACGCGCTAGCAGATCGGATCACTCCCTGAGCGCCCACTCTGAGCACGGTATTACTCGGCTGCCTCGTCGCTTGTTCCGCTACGCGCCAAGGAATCGATGAACGCGTGCGCCTCGCGCTGAACCTGTGCCGGCCCGAGGCGCGCCAGCGCCTCCAGGTCGCCCTTGTCGAGGTGGCGGGCCATGAGATACCCGAGGTAATAGCCGCTGCGCGTCGGCAGCCCTGACGGACTGGAGCCCGCTGTGAACCATCGCTCATAGCCTTCGTGACCATCCAGCTCGGGCTGGATCATGCGCGCGGCCTTGGCCACCTTCGGCTTCAGCTGTTCCTCCATGTCGCGCGGTATCCAGAAGATCTCCGGCGCCGTCAGACTCGGATTCAATTTCCAGCTTACGTAGGTTGCGAGGCCTTCGTTCCACAACGCCCACCAGACGGGTTGGGTCTCATCGGCAGGCACGGCCGCCCCGAGCTGCTGCGCCTGGTAGATGTGGAATAGCTCATGATGAAAGAATGCCGGCAACTCCCGCGGCGGATGCAGCAGCGCGATCATCTCCACACCGAAGCGCATGCGCGACCTGCCAGGCACATCAGCCGCCTGATTGCCGTCGAACATATAAAGCGACAGCCCAAAGGTGATCGGCGTCTCGCAACGGTAATCCGGAAATGCCTGGCGAAATGTCGCTTCAATGCGGCCGTAGTCTTGGGTAATTGCGCGGCCTGTCGCGAGCACGTCTTCTAGCGTGATCGGGCTGGTTCCTTCGAAGTTCGGTGCGCGGGCCGGGTCAAACAGTCGCACGGCGCGCGTTTCCAGCTTCTCGCGCGATCCGAACATCTGCTCACTGTAGTAATCGGCGTGCTTGGCGGCGAAGCGCTCGACGAAAGCGCGCGCGCGCTCCGTGGCGGCCACGTCGCGGGTCGCCTCGGCGAACCGCGCGAACTCGGGCATCAGATTCTCGTAGGGACAGACCTGTGCGGCCGCGGGCGCCGCTGCAAGAGCGAGCGTGGTTATCAGACCGAGTCTCATGATTGGGTGGCTCCGACTCGGATTGTATCCGGCACGCAAACCAAGCACACGAGTCATCCGTCTCGGGGCGCAACGTGGGCGCGGCCGAGCTGGGGGCGCTCGCCGCAGGTGATCCTTTCTATTTTCTCGGAGCTCCAGCCGGACGGCTGATACATCGCTCGAATGGCGGCAGTGCCCAAGCAAAATCCGTCGGAGCGAGATCGACACTGAACGCAG
>CAMLEO010000222.1 GCA_946478975.1 uncultured Steroidobacter sp. | reverse complement strand
GGCGCCACTTATGTCACGATCGTGAACGACTCGCCGGGATTCGGCCCGCCGGCCACCGCCGACGGCGCGCTCGTATACACCGTCACCTTCCCGGCCGCAGGAAATTACGATTTGTATGCTCGCTTTCGCGTCGGCCCGGGCGGCGGCAGCGACGACAGTTTTTACATCGGCAATGGCTTTGGCAACAAGGTCGGCACCGGCGAATGGGTGCTGATCAATCAAGTCGACGGCGGCGGCTACACCACACCGGCCGACACGGTTCGCAATGGCGGGCCGGCGACGACGCAGGTTTTCAAATGGTTCAAAGTCACTGGTTTTGCAGGCCCGGCAACGTGGACCGTGCCCGCGGGAAATCTCACGCAAACATTTTCTGCCGGCGGTCGCGAGACTGGCAACTACATCGATAAGTTTGCATTCGGCCGCCAGGGCTCGTGGTACACGGTCAACAATCTGGACACGGGCTCGGCTGCAACCGGCTCGCCTCCTCCGCCGCCACCGCCGCCGTACACGCCTCCGGGCCCGCCGATTGCTACCGGCAAATCGAAATATCTGGGCAGCGCTCATAGCCCGCCGCAGACGCCGAACTTCGCCGCGTATTGGAATCAAGTGACGCCGGAGAACGGCGGCAAGTGGGCATCGGTCGAGAGCACGCGCGATGTGATGAACTGGACGCAGGCAGACGCTGCGTATCGAATGGCGCGTGACAACGGCTTCGCGTTCAAGTGGCACGTGCTGGTGTGGGGCAATCAGCAGCCGGAATGGATGCAGAACCTGCCGCCCGCCGAGCAGCTCGAAGAAATCAAACAATGGTTTGCCGCGATCGCCGAGCGTTATCCGGATCTCGAACAAATCGAAGTCGTGAACGAGCCGCTGCACGATCCGCCGCTCGCGCCTGCCAATACACCGCCGGGCCAATCCTGCGGCGGCTGCGGCAATTATTACGAAGCGCTCGGCGGCGCCGGCGAAACCGGCTGGGACTGGATCATCAACGCCTTCACGCTGGCGCGCCAATATTTCCCGAACGCCAAGTTGATGATCAACGACTACAGCATCACCAACGACCGCAATTCCGCCGAGACTTACGTCGGCATCATCAAGCTGCTGAAAGCCCGAGGCCTGATCGATCACGTCGGCATCCAGGGCCACGCGTTCTCTACGACCGAACCGGCGCCGATGCCGAATACGCGCGCCAATCTCGATTACCTGGCGAACAAGACCGGGCTGCCGATCTATGTGACCGAGCTGGACATCGACGGCAACGACGATCCGGTGCAGCTCGCCGGCTACCAGAAAATCTTTCCGTTGTTCTGGGAGCACCCGGCGGTCAGGGGCATCACGTTGTGGGGCTTTCGGCCGGGTCACTGGCGGACGGCGCAAGGCGCGTGGCTGACTTATGAGAACGGCGCAGAACGTCCGGCGATGCAGTGGCTGCAACGCTATGTTCATAACAACCTGGCCGAGATTCCTTATCAGTGGTTCTCGGTGGCGGCGAACGCCACCCAAGGCAGCGTCGTCGGCACTGCGATCGCGAGCGACGCGGACAGCGATACGACGTTCTCGCAGTGGCAGACGGAATATTCCAGCGGTGGAATATTCGCTATCGATGCAAACACCGGCGTGATCACCGTGGCGGATGCCGCAGCGTTGCAGGCTGTGCCCAAGGGCACGCAGCTGAAGTTGTATGTGTCCGTCTGGGACGGCTATCAGCGCAGCAAGCCGAACAAGGTGTTCATCGTCGTCGAGTGAGCTGCAACAGGGGCCGGCCGCAACAGCCGGCCCCTTACCTGTCGAGCGGCCGGAACGGAAACCGGCCGCGAATGTGCTCGTTGAAGAACTCGCCCTTGGAGAACGCACTGCGCATCCGGGTGTATGCGTCTTCGGGAACCTGCTCATAAACGTAGCGGCGCCCCGATCGGAACACCACCAGCAGCTGTTGCTTGCCTGCGTCGTAGTCGAACGAGCGAATCACCGTAGAAGGCATTTCGTCACCTCGCAGCCGGTGACAGAACGGTCGCATTTTCGCATCGGTTCCAAACCTGCGACTCTGGCTTTCCTTCGCCCCACCCCAACACTTATATTGCTAGGGATACGCCTTATTGCCCAGGGGTCGTGGGCCAGCGTATTTCTATATGCAGGAACGGCCGTGTGCAGTTTTTGCCCACTGCCACGGAACAACTCCGGCGCTGCCGGAGTCAACCATCGTAGGCCAATCGGGTCCGAAGGAAGATCGCATGCAGGTACAAGTCAATCACGACAACCACGTTCGACTGGTGGAAGACACCGCCGAACGCCTCTCCAAGACCGTCGCGGATTCTCTGGCTAAGTTCGCGGACCGCATCACTCGAGTGGAAATGCATCTGGGCGACATGAACGCCGGCAAAGGCGGCTCGGACAAGCGTTGCGTCCTGGAAGCGCGCATGGCGAATCTCGCGCCCATTGCGGTCACTCATCATGCGGAGACGTTGAATCTCGCCATCGATGGCGCGCTGGAAAGACTGGATCACGCGATCAGCCGCGCAATCGGCAAACTCGAAACTCATTGATCATTGCAGCTCAGGCTCGCGCTCGTCGCGAGCCTGACTCAACCGTACTCAACTCGCGCGTGTCAGCGTCGCGAGCTCGGCGGTGGCACGATCTGAAAAATACTGCGCCTCCAGCTCCGCAGGCGGCAACGGCTTCGACAACAAAAACCCTTGCGCCTCGTGACAACCGCGCGAGCGCAGCCACTCCAGCTGTTCCGGCCGCTCCACCCCCTCTGCGATCACGACCAGGTTCAGACTCTCCGCCAGCGACAGGATCGCATTCGCAATGGCTGCGTCGCCGGGCGAACGATCGACCGCACGCACGAATGCTTTATCGATCTTGATGCGATCGGGCGGAAAGCGCGTGATGTATGCCAGCGAAGAATAGCCGGTACCGAAATCGTCCAATGCGATCTGGCAGCCGAGCTGTCGCAAACGGCCCAGCACGCTCTGCACCGCTGCAGAGTCTTGAATCAGCACCGACTCGGTGAGCTCGATCTCGATCAGCGAGGTCGAAATCCCAGCTGCCGCCGCTTCCGCTTCGAGCACACGGGCCGGATCACCATGCAACAGCTCCTTGCCGGAACAGTTGATCGCGACGGGCACGCTGATGCCGCGGTCGAGCCATTGGCGCACCTGGCGACACACCGAACGCATCACCCAGGCACCCACCTCCAGAATGAGGCCGCTGTCCTCGGCAATCTCGATGAAACGATTCGGTGAGATGTCGCCGTACTCGGCGTCGCGCCAGCGCAGTAACGCTTCGACGCCGACGAGCCGGTTGTCGCTCAGGCGGAACTTCGGTTGATACTCCAGCCTCAGTAAATTATCTCGAACCGCGCGTCGCAGCCGCCCTTCCAACTCCAGCCAATCCCGCATGCGCGCGCTCATCGCAGGCGTGTATGCAGCGACCGCGCCGGAGTTGGCTTTCGATTGAAACATCGCCGTGTCGGCGTGCTTGAACACCGTCGCGACGTCCGCGCCGTCTTCGGGATACACGGCGAGGCCGATGTTTGGAGACGAGTAAAACTCCAGTGTGTCGTGCGCGATCGGCTGTTTGAATACTTCCGAGCAGGCGTGAGCAATGCGCATGGCACAGGCGCGGGCCGCACGTCCTCGCAGAGCGACGACGAACTCGTCGCCGCCCAGTCGCGAAATCATCAGGCGCGTGGCATCGATCTCGAACTGATCCACCGTCTGCACCAGTCGCTTGGCGAACGCCTGCAGCACCGCGTCGCCCATGCTGTGTCCGAACGTATCGTTGACGCGCTTGAGGCTGTTCAGGTCGATATAAATGACCGCCACGCTCTCGCGCGTCACCGTTGCCTGATCGAACATGGCGCTTGCCGCTTCCATGCAGCGCTGGCGATTCGGCAATCCCGTGAGCACATCGAAGTACGCCAGGCGTTCGATGCGCTGGGCAGCAGCGGTCCGCTCTTCCGTGAGGGCCTTAACCTCGATTACATGCTCGTTGAGTGAGCGAGCAGCCGCGGCGTTGCGCAGGATGTATTCGAGCCGATGCGGTAGCAGCGCCCAATTGACCGGCTTGGGAACGAAGTCCGTGGCACCGGCCTCGAATGCCAGCGCGATCGCTTCGGTGTCTTCATGCCCCGTCACCATGACGATGGGCGTCGCTGCAAAACCCGGCATGGCGCGCAGGCGGCGACATACTTCGTGTCCGTTCAATCCAGGCATGTCGACATCCAGCAGCAGGATTGAAACATCGTTGGCCAGCGCAGCGTCGAACGCCTCCTGGCCGTCCGCAAAGGATAACGATCTCAGCCCCGCTGCCGCCGCCGCTTCTTCCAGCAACACGCGGCCGGTGTCCTCATCGTCGGCGATGATGGCGAGGCCCGCGATGTTTGCTGGCGCGCTCATGCGCTCGCCTTCAAGGTGAGATTCGCGAGCGCATCCAATAAGGCCGGATGTGCCGCTTGAATGACGACGTTGAGCTCAGCAGCCTTCGCAGCGTCACCCGCGATACATAACTGCTCCAGCCGGCGCAGTTCCTTGGCATACATCAGCGCGCCGACATTTGCTGCGCTGGAAGCGAACTTGTGACATACGCTCGCCGCCGTGCCGAGATCCTTCGCAGCGACAGCCACTCGCAATTGTGCGATCGACTCTGTCGACGCGGAACGGAACAGATCCGCGAGGCGCACGTAAAGATCTGCATGCGCACCGGACCGCAGCTTGCGCAAGGATGCGACCGCCGAGGCATCGATGCTGGTCAGCGCCGGTCCGCGCTCCAGCCAGCGCTTCAACAATCGAGTGCAATCCTCCAGCGTATAAGGCTTGGTGAGGATGTCGTCCATATCGGCGCGCAGGCACTTGTCTCGATAGCTGCTCGCATCGTGAGCTGTGAGCGCAACGATGGGCACGCGCGACGCCTGCCCTTCGCGCTGGCGAATGAGCCTCGTGGCCGCGAAGCCGTCCATGTCCGGCATGTTCAGATCCATCAGCACGAGGTCGAAACGTTCGCTGGCGGCGCGTGCCACGGCATCAGCGCCCCGTTTCACCCATACACAACTGCAGCCAAGCGCTTCCAGGTAGCCCTCGGCGACTGCTGCGTTCACCTCGTCATCTTCCACGAGCAGGACGTGACCTTTGACTTCAGGTACCAGCCCGCGGCCCTGCTTGGCGCTGTCTGCGGACTGCGAGTGGACACCCATTGCAACAGTCAGGGCTTCATGCAAGGCGATGCGATGCATGGGCTTGAGCACCAGCAATCTTTCATCCAGTGCGGCCCGCAGATCGTGCGCCTGCACTTCCGCAGCTGTCGCTAACACGACCAGCCGCGACGTGGACGGGCGAACCGCAATGGCCCGTTTGAGATCTTCCAGGTGCGTGCTGGCGTCGATGATGATGAGCGCATCGTCAGCGAACGAATCAGCGCCCACCTCCAATCCAAACGATGTGAGATGACGCGACAGCGAGTCACGCAGCGAAGGCCGACGCGTCAGGACATGCACGGTCTGTTTTGGGAACAACGCTTCTTTACCGGCAGCCGTGGTAGCAATCGCGAGCGGCAGGCCGAGGTGAAACGTCGAGCCCACCTGCGGCGCACTCTCGACAGTGATTTCGCCGCCCATGATGTCTGCCAGCTCGCGACAGATCGCGAGCCCGAGACCGGTGCCGCCGAAGCGACGCGTCGTGGTTTCGTCCGCCTGTGAGAACGGCTCGAAGATGCGCTTGACCGCTTCCGCATCCATGCCGATACCGGTATCGGTCACAGATATTCTGGCGACGGCGCGATCCAGTGCCGTCAGCTGCACGTCGGCGCGAACGACGACTTCGCCTTGCGATGTGAACTTCACCGCGTTGCCGACGAGATTCATCACGATCTGGCGGACGCGCAGCGGATCGCCCAACAGGACTCTGTCGACGCGAGCCGGAGGACAGACGATCAGCTCAATGCCCTTGGTTTCAGCCGCGCCGGCGAACAGGCTGGTGCACTCTTCGAGCACCTGCCCCAGGTCGATGGGCAATTGCTCCAGCGCCACCTTGCCGGCGCGAATCTTCGACAGATCCAGCAAGTCGTTCACGATCTGCAGCAGGATCTGCGCCGACGACCGGATGGTCTTGGTGAGATGCACCTGCGTGGCCGATTGCGGAGTGCGCGCCAGCAGCTCGGTCATGCCGACCACGCCATTCATCGGCGTGCGCAGCTCGTGACTCATGCGATCGAGGAAGTCGCTCTTGGCACGCGCCGCTTCGGCAAGCTGTCGATTGCTCTCGACCAACTCTCGGGTGCGCAATTGCACTTCGGCTTCGAGCCGCGCGCGCTGCTCGGCCAGATTGCGAAACTTCGTGCGCTGCTGACGTATGCGATATGCGATCAAGCTCAACAGCACGGCCGCATACACCGCGTAGGCCCAACCGGATTGCCAGGGCGCAGGATCGCGGTCGATGGTCACTCGAAATGGCTGCGGGCTCCACGGCGAATCCGAAGTCGCAGCGCGCACTTCGAGCACGTGCTCGCCGGCCGGCAGCGTCGTCAATGTAATCCGCCGCTCGGGGCCCAGATCGATCCATTCATCGCTGACGCCGGGCATGCGATACGCCAGGCGATGGTGTTGCAGCGACCCGAAGTCGAGCACACCGAAATCGAGCGACACGATACTGTCGCGATAGCCGAGCGGAATGTTCTTCAACAACCAGAACGGCGTCGCGCTTTGCATGCGCACGCCGAGCACTTCGATGTTTGTCAGCGCGATGCGCGGCGGCTGGCGATTCTCAGTCAAGCGCGCCGGATCGAATATGTTGAAACCGCCCGGGCCGCCGAAACAAATACGACCGTCGCGCAAGCGATGATATGCACCGAACGCAAACTCCTCGCCCTGCAGTCCATGCTCGCGGTGATACGCCTTGATTGCGCCGGTCTCCGGCGTAAATCGCATCAAGCCTGCGTTGCCGCTGAGCCAGAGATCGCCAGCCGCGTCGACGACGATGCCGTAGAGAGTGTCGCTGGTCAGCCCTTGCTCGCCCTTCCAGCTGTTGAAAGAAATGGAGTCGGGCGCACCAGGCGAGCCCACGACCTGCACCAGGCCGCCACCTTCGGTCGCCATCCAGACGCGGTCCTGCGCATCGACGGCAATGGCATAGATCGAGTTGGCCGGCAACGAGCGCGGATCGTTGGGCTGACTGCGAAAGATCTTGCGCACGGAACCGTCGGCGTTCGCGAGATTCAACCCGCTCATCGTGCCGATCCATAAATTGCCGTGTGAGTCTGCCGCGATCGCCGTTACTTCCGCCGAGCTCATCGCGCCGGGCCGATCGCCGAACGGCAACTGGCGCACCAGGCCCGTCGCCGGATCGATCACATTGGCGCCGCCGCCGAATGTGCCAATCCAGATCTGGCCGCTGCGTGTTTCCGTGATCGTCATGATGCCTGCGGCGCTGGTCGCGTGCGCATCGCCGACTTGCACGGGAATGGACTCGATACGACCGTCGGCGCGCAGCTTCTTCAGACCGCCGCTCATAGTGCCGACCCACAACGTGCCGAGCTCATCCTGGTGCAGTGACATCACGCGCTCTTGATCGAGACCACGACCGAGCGTCGTGACTTCGTTAGTGCGAGGATCGAACTGCACCAACCCACCGTCGAGCGATGCGACCCAGACGCGTTGATCGCGCGTATCTGCAAACGCCGTGACCGGTCCGCTGCCGACCCACTTCGGCCGCTGGCCGCCAAACTCCCAACTGCGAGGATTCCAACGGCTCACGCCGCCGGTGCGAGTGCCGATCCACACCAGACCGGCCTGATCTTCGTACAGCGACATGATGTACGAATCGGTGAGCGAGTCGGCGCTGTTCTCGATGCGGCGGAAATGAGCGAAGCGTTTGCTGGCGCGATTCAACAGCTCCAGCCCGTCCACGGTGCCGATCCAGAGGCGCCCGGCCCGGTCCTCCAGCAGCGCACGAACGTCATTGCTGGCGAGCGACTCGGCCCGCTCGTCATGCGCGAATGTTTGCGACGTCCGACCGTCGCGATCGAGTTGTGCCAGGCCCGCATCGAACGTGCCGACCCAGAGCGAGCCGTCGGCGGCTTCCAGCACCTGTGAGATCTGCTTGCCGCTGAGCCCGAAGCGGACCAACGTTTGACTGCCGGCGCGCCACACGTCGAGGCCCGCCTGCGTGCCGATCCAAACATCGCCGGACCGGGACAGGGTCAACGCGAAGATCCGGTCGCTGCTCAATGAAGATGTGTCGTCGTCCCGATGACGCAAGTGTTGAATGCGTCCGCTGACTGGATCGACGATGTCGACGCCCGCGTCGCTCGTGCCCACCCACACCCGGCCGTGAGGATCGACGAGCACGTTGTGGACGTTATCGCTGGCCAGCGACTCCGGATTGCCAGGGTCGTGGCGATAAGCCGTGAATGAATCGGTGCGACGATGCCAGCGAGCGAGGCCGCCGTCCCTCACCCCGATCCACAGATCCTGCTGGGCGTCCTCGGCGATGTCCCAGATGAAATTGCCCGACAGAGAATTGACGCTGTCGTGGCGGGCGGCATAGCGGGTCAGGCGGCGCCCGTCATAGCGCACCAGCCCATCTTCGGTGCCGAGCCAGACGAAGCCCTGCGAATCCTGCAGCGTCGCCATGACCGTCCCCTGCGGCAGGCCATCGGCGGTCGTGAGGTGTTCGAGAATGAGCGGCGAGGCGTCGGCCGCGGCGGCGATCGACGCTCCAAACATCAAGCTGGCGATGATGATCAGCAGCGCGCACCCTGCGCGTGCCTTTATTCTTGCGCTCACAGGCATAACATGCCTGAGATCGTGGAGTGCTGCCGATGACTGGTTTGAGAAATCAACGCGAGGCGTGAGTCACCCTGACGACGCACGTCACATTCGCGATATGCCGCAGCTGTTGCTATTCGTTCGGCACCCAGGACGCGATCGATGCCGAGCGCGTCGTCGGGCTCCACTGGCCGCCGCACGTGTCCCACCACGACAGGCTGCGGCTCCAGGTGTAACCCTTACTCCAGGTGAACCCTTTCGACCAGGTAAAACCCTGACTCCAGGTATAGCCTTTTGACCAGGTGAAGCCTTTGCTCCAGGTATAACCTTCGCTCCAGGTGTAGCCCTGGCTCCAGGTATAGCCGCGCGACCAGGTGTAGCCGTCGGCATTCACGGTGCTGCCCCAGGTCGATCCTTCGAGATCCATCACCACGTAGTTGCCATTCGCGTCCACGTTGGCCGGACCGCCGAAGTGCGCGATGCCATTCAAATCAGCTGCGATATCGAGGCCGCGATTCGCACAGTTCACGGCGCTGCTGTTGACGGCAGCGAGCGCGTTGATGAGACCGGCGCCCTGTTGGAAAATGCTGTAAGCGAGCTTGCCCGTCGATGTGACCGCAGGACGCGTCGATGCAAGCAAGCGGCACTTCACCGCGTCCGGCGTCAACGTGGGATCGGCTTGCAGCATCAGCGCGACCACGCCAGTCGTCACCGCCGCTGCTTGCGAGGTGCCGGACATCGTGAACAACTTGCGACCGATATCCATCGAGCGCGAGTCTTTGTTCGCCAGGTACGAGCTGCTCGACATCGAGGCAGCGATGTGACCGCCGGGCGCAACCATTTCCGGCTTCACGAAGCCTTCGTAGGTCGGGCCAGCGGACGAGAACGACGCCAGGCGATCGTCGCTGCCGTCGTACGGTGTGTCGTTGTCGGTGAGTGCGCCGACGGTGATGACGTAAGGAACATTGCCCGGCACCGAGATGGTCATCGGGCTCGGGCCTTCGTTGCCGGCCGATACGACCACGACGATGCCCGCGCGCCACGCCGCCATCACGGCCTGATTCAACGGATCGTCCCAGTAGTACGACTGCGGCGGCGAGCCGAAGGAAAGATTCAGCACGCGAATGTTGTACTTGGCGCGATTGGCGACGATCCAGTTCACGCCGGCGATCACGTCGGTATAGCGACCCGCGCCTTCACCGTTGAATGCACGCACAACTACCAGGTTTGCACTCGGGGCAATGCCTAAGTAGCCGCCGCTCATATTCTGCGCGCCGCTGGCAGCGATGGAAGTCACATGAGTGCCGTGGCCATAGGGATCCCCTTTCACGGGACCGGTGCCACCGTCGGTGACGTCGATCGATGCCAGCACTCGGGTGCCGTAATTCTGGCTCACATCCGTCCACAGGCCGGTATCGAGCACGGCAATCGTGACGCCTTTGCCTTTGATGCCAGCGGCCTGCAACGCGTCGGCGCCGATCAACCCGGGATAGTTGGTTTGATAAAGAAACGTCGTTGCCGCGACGCTGCTGCCATCATCGAGCGTCGTCGACGTGCTGGTGGCGGTCACGAGCGGCGCGGTCGTCGTGCTCGTCAGCGGATTCGTCAGCAAGGTCGACGTGGTCGGCGTCGTCGTCTGCTGCGTATATTGGACCAGGCTGTTGGAGCCCAGCCACGAATAGAAATAGTCGAGCGACGTGTTCAACGAATAGGTCCACGAGCCACGCAGACCGACGGCGCGATCTTCGAACACTCGCACGCTCGAATCGGCCCGCAATGAAGCCAGCTGTGCCGGCGTGAGATACGCCGCCACCGCATTGATCACATCGAGCTGGCGCTGCGCTTCAGCGCCTTCTTTCTGCACGCGATGGGCTGCAACTTCCGAGGACTGCGCCTGCACGATGTACAGCTCGCCGCCGGTAGGCTGAGCGGCGGCGCAACCGATACCGGTAACAGATGCGGTCAGCAGCAATGCCAGTGAATGAGCTCGCATGGACATCCCAAACGGAAGATTGATCGTACGCGTGTATTGCACTCGAATCGGTCAACGGTCGCGGCGCAATAGTCGTACAAATTCGGGGGCGACGTGGGACTCACGTCGCATAATGCGGTGTCAAATCAACGGAAAAAATCTCCGCTGCCATAACGACAACCCATCTCCAGCAGGACGTTTCGTTGCGACTCGTGATCGATGCCGACCGCGATGGGAGCGATCTCCAAAGCGTTTGCCAGCCGCATCGTCGCGCGACACACCTTGAGCGCGGTCGCGCCCTTTGCATCGGTTTCGCCTTCACGTAATGCAGTGACCCAGGCGCGATCCAGCTGCAGTCCCCAGATCGGCGCGCTCGCCAGCGACGCAAGTGAAGCCATGCCCCGCCCTGTCTCATCCACGACCAGCTGCACGCCGCGCTTCTGCAACGATCGCAGGCCGTGCATGTCGCGTGCGACGAAGGCTTTCTCGGCGATGCGCAGCTCGAAACGCTCCGGCGGCAGAACATTGCGGGCCAGAACGCGCTCGACATCGTCGACAAACGATTCGTGGAATATGTGATCTCGCAGCGGACCGAAAGAAACACGCATGTCCGGCGGCCAGTGCGC
The DNA here is from genome assembly GCA_946478975.1 of uncultured Steroidobacter sp. The sequence continues at coordinate 757 of CAMLEO010000222.1, read as the reverse complement.
CGGCGACTGCGTCAACGCGTCGTCGACGATCAGCTCCAGCGCCATGCGTGACAGATCCACGGCAAGGCCGGTTGCAACGGCAATGCGAAGGAACTCTGCGGGAGGAATCTCACCTCGCAGGCGATGCTGCCAGCGCAGGTACGCGACCGATGCCACCTTGCGGCCCGTCGCCAGATCGTGCCGGCCGATGTAACGAAAGCGAATATCTCGATTGGCAATGGCATCGCGCAGCTCGCGGCCGAGATCGAGCCGCGACAGCGAACGCAGATGCATGGCGTCGCTATAAAAGAAGGTCTGCTCCGAGAGCGAGCGACGAGCTTCCGCCATCGCGGTGCGTGCGTGCTCCAGCAGCGCTTCGGCCGAAGGAACGTCCGCCGCAGATTGTCCAACGCCCACGTACGGCGTGAGCTTGAACTCGATGTCGCCCACTCGCACCGGCGTTTTCAGCTCGCTGCAGATCGAGCTGACGCGAGCCTCGATGGTGTCGCGATCGACTGAGCTGATCACCGCCGCAATCACGTTCTCGCGCAGCTGGCCCAGGTACGCGTCGCCGATGGTCTCCAATCTTGCGGACGCTTTGGCCATCGCGTGGCCCATCACCTCTTCGGAGACGCGAGCGCCCATGGTTCGGGCAATGTGAGAAATTCCTTCGACATGAAACACAGCGACTGAGATCGGCCGTTCGCGTAACGCGGCCATCGCCAGCGAATCGTTGAGCCTGCGGAGAAAGCCGCGACGATCGAGCCCCAGCCAGCGG
>CAMLEO010000221.1 GCA_946478975.1 uncultured Steroidobacter sp. | reverse complement strand
CCCGCAGACGCTGCAGGATGTGGTGGTGATTTACGTCGCTGTCACCGGCAAGCAGGACGGCGAGTTGCGCGAAGAAAACTACGTCAACAAGGTGTATCCGCAGGTGATTGCCGGCCGGCTGTGGTCGGCCATTCAAGTGACCACTGCATCGGGCATCTGCGCCGTCGTCGACCTGGTCGTCAACAGCGGCGGCAAGCACCATGGCTTCGTGCGCCAGGAAGACTTTCGTTTACAGGATGTGCTGAACAATCGCTTCGGCAAGCACTACGCCGCGGGCGGCGGCAAGGAAGTGTCCGCACACATAGTGGTGAGCGGACAAGCTGGACACCAACGCAGGTAGATCAGTCATGCGCGACATTTTCTCGACTCTGGAACTCAACGAAATCCACTCCGGCGCCTGGTCCGGCGACGACGGCTGGTCCAAAGACACGTCGGGCCCGGTGTTTGAATCGGTGAACCCGACGACTGGCGAGTTGCTCGGTCGCGTGCGCGGCGCGACTGCCGCCGATTACGAACGCATCCTGGTTTCGTCCCGTCGCGTGTTCGATCAATGGAAGATGGTGCCGGCGCCGAAGCGCGGTGAAGCCATTCGTTTGGTCGCGGATGAGCTGCGTGCTCACAAGAATGCGCTCGGCAGCTTGGTGACATTGGAGGTCGGCAAGATCAAGGCCGAGGGCGACGGCGAAGTGCAGGAAATGATCGACATCGGCGACTTCGCCGTCGGTCAGTCGCGGATGTTGTATGGACAGACCATGCACTCCGAGCGGCCTCTGCATCGCATGTACGAGCAATGGCATCCGCTGGGCGTGGTCGGAATCATCAGCGCATTCAACTTCCCGGTTGCCGTGTGGTCGTGGAACGCCTTCCTCGCGGCGATCTGCGGTGATGTGAGCATTTGGAAGCCATCACCTAAAGCGCCCTTGTGCGCCATTGCCGTTCAGAAGTTGGTGAATCGCGTGCTCGAACGCCATGGCTATCCCGGAATCTTCCAGCTGCTGATCGCTGGCAACGATCTGGCCGAGAAGCTGGTCGACGATCGTCGCGTCGATCTGGTTTCGTTCACAGGCTCGACCGCGGTCGGCCGCAAGGTCGGCGAACGGGTCGCCGCTCGCCTCGGCAAGAGCTTGCTCGAACTCGGCGGCAACAACGGCATCATCGTCGATGAGTTCGCGAATCTCGACCTGGCTGTGCCTTCGATTGTGTTCGGCGCCGTCGGCACGGCAGGACAGCGTTGCACGAGCACGCGTCGAGTGTTCGTGCACGAGTCGCGCTCGAAAGAGCTGGAGCAACGTTTATTGCGCGCCTACACGCAGGTGCGCATCGGCGATCCGCTGAAGCCGGACACGTTGATGGGGCCGCTGATCGATGAGCCTTCCGTGCGTCGTTACATTCAAGCCATCGAAGAAGCAAAGCGCGCCGGTGGCACCGTTCTGTGTGGCGGCAACACTCGCCCACCCGGCAATTTCGTCGAGCCCACCATCATCCGCGCCCGCGCCGATTGGGAGATCGTCCAGACCGAAACGTTTGCACCCATCCTGTATCTGATCGAGTTCTCCTCCCTCGACGACGCCATCGCCATGCATAACTCAGCGCATCACGGCCTGTCGTCTGCGATCTTCACGGATAACGTGCGTCACGCGGAGAAATTTCTCTCTGCCATGGGCAGCGACTGCGGTATCGCCAACGTAAACATCGGCACCTCCGGCGCCGAGATCGGCGGCGCCTTCGGCGGCGAAAAAGACACCGGCGGCGGCCGCGAGTCCGGCTCAGACAGCTGGAAGGCTTACATGCGCCGGCAAACGAATACGATCAACTGGAGCAAAGAGCTGCCGCTGGCGCAGGGGATTGATTTCAAAGTGATGGGGTGAAGGCATTCACGGCGGTTTAGTTCACCTGAAACCTTGAACCCCTTCACGGACCTGGAGCCCCCTTTGACACACCAAGCCGCCCGGCGTTGTGAACGCCACCGACGCGGCGGGCCTAGAGGCCCGACCCTCGACAGTGTCGATGCCGGATTTGTCGAGATTAAGGGCGGTTCCAGTGCCTTGATCGGCACGTAGAGTTCGCCGAATGGTTCATCGATGGGGAGGGCAGATCGAGCCGCTCCCGTTTTTGCAGTAGCTGAGATGAAGCCAAGGTACACGAAACATCAGGTTGCACGCGGTGCACGCGCCGACGCGGAAACGAATGCCAAGATCTACTTGATCAAGAATGTCGACCGGCTGTGCCTAACGTATCAAATCCGGTTGCTGGCGGTGAAGGCGATTGAAACCAAGAAAAAACTCATTCTCAAAGTTCCGATTGGGTGTCGATTCGACGCCGAACTCAATCAATTCATGAAGCAGAACAAAAGCGCGATAACGCGGGAGGTTTTGTAATGGGCTTGTATCTGTGCGTTTTCGATGAGAATGAGGATATCGATGGGATCGATGTCGGTGCCTATGCCGACTTCAATGCTGTGCGAGATGTTGTCACGACCGAACTCGAAGACGGGCAACACGGCGCCAGGTTCCCCACCTTCATTCTGCATTCGGATTGCGCCGGAGAGTGGTCTTACGAGGAATGCAGCGTACTGAAGGATGAGTTGGTTGAAATCATCGCGCGGCTGCGAGAGTTGCCCCCCAGACCGTTCCCATCCGAGTGGCAGGCGCAGGTTGCGAAGTCTCTCGGAGTCAAGCCAACCAACGCTTGCGAGTCGTTCATCGATGTGGACGGCGAGTATCTGTTGCAGCGTCTGGCGGATCTCGCCGATCTGGCGCTGGAGCGTCGTCGCCCGATCTCATTCCAATAGCGGGCTCTTCCCAACGTCACCAATGCCGCCTCAACGAGAAAACGAGACTGGTTCCCCAGAAGAAAGTGGCCTACCTTGTGGTTTCCAGAAAATACTTGCCAGCTAGTGCGATATGAGCAGCGCGCGGAGGCAATGCTCTCGCTGATCAAGTCTCAATCGAAACCCACTACTCTGGCGATAGGGGGCGTCAGATGCAGCATCAAATGGAGCTGTTTCTCTCTCTCATTGGCTACCTGGCTGGACGTCTTGACACTGCCATGCCCGTACTGCCCCAACTGGCTGAGCGGCAGTTCATCGCCAATGCGGCGGACTTTCTTGTGGCAGCATCTATGCAGGAATATCTGGAACTCGTTAGCACGGTACCGCTTGAAGAGGCCGATGCAGGATGCCGGTGATTGATCACTTCGCCACCCATCCTCCACGGCGTTTGGTCACTACCTCCCCGCCCCGCCCAACAATCCAATCGCCCGCGACACGCCCAACAAAAATCCAGGCAATCGCGCCTGACTACCTTCAGGCGGGCCGCTGATGCGCAGCTTGACGAAGTAGCCGTTCTGCACGCGCATGAAGGAATATGACTTCAACGTCTTGCCGCCGGGGAGTTTGATGTCGTGGCTCACCTGCAGCCACGCTTTGCTCATCGCTGGCCCGAGATCGACGCGCTCGACTGACGTGTACTCGCCCCGGCGGACCAGTTCGGCGAGGGCGTCGTCGATGCTGCTGATCTCGTGGCGCAAGCGAAGGTCGCCGGTGCCGTTGGCCAGGTTGGCGAAACCTTTGTTGTAGATGTATACGCTCGCTTTGGACTCGCCTGTTTCGAGGTAGTGAACTGCCGTGCCGGCCACGCGGCCGTAGTCGTCGGTGTTCACGAGCTGATAGGCAGCGATCATCTGCGGGAAGCGAAACCCGCTCGCCGGGTCTTCGAACACAATGCGATCGCGGGGCATTTCCTCCGCCGAGATCGGCACGGCCGCAAGCAGCAATAACGCCAGGAATAGAACGCGCATCTTGCTTCCCTGTCAGGCCACGTCGATCGCGGGAGTTTCAGTGGCAGCGACTGCCGCGGGTGGCGATGTTTGCATGCCGTGGATCGCTTTGACGATGAACAGGAACACGATGCTCAAAGGAATATCCAGGAAATCGGAAACCAGCGTCACGCGATTGGCGGCAATCAACTCCCCGATGCTCTCCGCACGCAGGGACAGACGAAACGATGCGTTGCCGGCACTGGAGGAAAGCAGCCACAGGATCCACCAGCCCACGAGCAGCCCGGGCGCTGGTCCGGTGCGCCAGTCGTGCGGCCGTTCACTCGCCTGCCAGATCTCTTTCATTGCCTGGTACGGCTTCCACAAGTTCAGACCCGGCACGAAATACCACATCACTGACTGCCGCGGGCTGAACTGCATGCCAGCGGCGCCCAACTCACGAGCGTTGCAGCTGGCGCGGTAGATCCAGCGCAGGATCCAGACGGCGGAGACCACGAACACGAGGAATTGCAGGATGCCGACGATGCCCTGCCGGATGTCGTTGGCATTCGCAGCCGCAACCGCATCCTCTTGGGTCGCGAAGGTGCCGTCGCTCAATGCCGTGAGGACCTGGTGTTCCAGGGTGCCGGAGATCAGCCCGACGACGCAGACGAGTATCTGCAAATACAGCAGCCGCACCGTCCACTTGGTGAAAACTGTGAAATCCACGCCGCACCCGTATTCATGAATTATCCGCTGAACCTGGAATGTATCAGCAATTCACGGAATGTGGGTGGACCACAGGTCGTTCAGATAAGCGACGTTGAAATTCCAGTTTTCCGGCGACTCGCGCGCCACGATCTTCTCGTTGACGTGCGACTCCATGAGATTGACCAGCCGGGGCGGCACCAGCGCCATGCCGGACTTGGTGGAAAAGAACAGTTTCACTTTCGGCGCCGTGAGCTTGGCGGCGTTCTGCTCGACGACGATGCCGAGCCTGCCCGAGGCCATGCGCACCAGCGAGCCGGTCGGATAGATGCCGATGGTCTTGATGAACGTCTGTAACACCACCGGATCGAAATGGCCCTGCCAGGACGCCATGCGCGACACGGACTCGGCCGGGTCCCAGCCGGCCTTGTACGGCCGATTGGAAGTGATCGCGTCGTAAACGTCACAAACGGCGCTCATGCGCGCGATCAGCGAAATGCTGTCCGCATTCAGTTTGTCGGGGTAGCCCGAGCCGTCCATCTTCTCGTGATGATGACGGCAGACATCGAGCACGCGTTCATTCTCGACGCCGCTCGCGAGCAGGGTCTCGTACCCTTTTACCGGATGTGACTTGACGACAGTGAATTCGTCGTCCGTCAGCTTGCCGGGCTTGTTGAGAATGTCCTGTGGAATGGCGGCCTTGCCGAGATCGTGCAACAGCCCGGCCATGCCCGCATCACGACAGGTTGCTTCATCGAGCCCGAGCTGTCGTCCCAGCGACACCATCAGCGCGCACACCGAAACGGAGTGCATGTATGTGTATTCGTCCGCCATCTTCAGACGGCACAGACTGATCAACGCATCGCTGTTGCGATCGACGGAGCCGACGATCTCGTTGACCAGCGGTTCGCACTCGCTGGTGTTCACCGCGTTGCCCATGCGCGCTTCGGCGAACAACGACGTGACGGCCGCTTTGGAACGTTTGATGATGTCCGTCGCGGTTTGCAGCTCATCGCCCATCGAGCGGCGCATGACCGGCTTCCGCTCCGGCGGCGTTTCGGGTTTGACTGCCAACGGTGCTGTCGCAACCGGTGCGGCTACGTCCTTTCCTTGCGACACATCGATCCAGCATTCCTTCGCGCCGCAGGTACGCACGCGTGTGAGCGTCTCCCGATCCGCGATCAGGAAACGCGTCTTCCAAAGCGAATGCTGGAACCAGGGTGCGTCGACCTTCTCGACGAACATTCCTTTCTGGAGCTGTGATATCGCAATCTTTTTCAGCATTGAGCCTGAAACACTCGAGCACTTATGTTCAAGCGGCGACAGCGTCCATATCCCGCGCCGAGGCGGCTTTCGTTGTTGTCATGCATCGGCAGCGGCGCGGCGAAAGTGAGGGTCGCACGGCGTCAATTTTTGCGAACTGTCTCGCAAAGCAGCCGGTCGCGAGCCGTCAGGGATTTGCCGAGTGCAAACGTCGCGTTTTTTTCAAGGCGATTTAAAGCAGAGGTGTGATCGCGAACGCAGCGGCAGCCAGCGCGCAGGTGATCGTGCGCACGTGATTCCAGTTGTTCCATGGCACTCGATACGCCTGCCATTGCGCAGCCAGATCGGTGGCCGTCAAAGGAATGGCGGCAAGCTCATTATTGAGGGGAACGTTGCACACCATCGTCACGCCGATACAACCGAGCAAATAGAGCAAAGCACCGATGCACGCGATCCAGGCGCCCGGCTTGCTCAGGTGTGTCGCATAGAAAACCAGCAGCACCAGGCACAGCAAGGCAGTGCCGAAGAAGAACAGAAAGAACACCGGATTCAAGATGACTTCGTTGATCCGCTGCATGGCAGGCACACCGCCGCCGGCCGGCAGGCGATCGAACGCCGCGATGATGGTGTTGGAGAACACGAAGAACAGGCCGCCCATCAGGCCCGCGCCGACGGAGGCAACGATGAGCAGGATCGTCAACAGTCGGGTGGTCATTGTTATCTCTCCCTGACCTGATCGGACGAATGAGCTTATGCCGCGCGCAGAACCTCCACCCTCGCCCGCTCGATCTGGTCCGCCACTCGCTTGTCCGAGACCGGCAGCGCCGTCTTCAGATCCTGGGCAAACAACGAAACTCGAAACTCCTCGATCATCCATTGCAGGCGATCGAGCTCGGGGTGCGTTTCTCCCTTCGGCGCCTGCGATAGTAACCGCTGATAGGCCTGCGTGGCCGGCGAGACTTGTCGCATCAACTCGGTATCTCGCTTTTGATTGCCCGGCGCCTTGTCCAAGCGTCGCGTCAGGGCGCGGAAATATTTCGGCAGATGCGGCCACAGCGCCGGCGGCACACTGGCCGGGAAATCGCCCGGCACCAGCATCTGCAGCTGAGCCTGCACGTCGGTCCGCAACGGCTGAAAAGCGGCACCATCCAACGCGGCAAGTTTCATTCGGGCGTTCCGCAGCTCACGCAGAGCGGCCGTCGTATGCTCGATGACCCGATCCGCCACTTCGCCGAACCGGCTGCGATGGCGATCCAGCAATGCATCGAACTGCGCGGCGGATCGAGGCAACGGCGCCTCTTCGCTCAAGAAACATTCGGCAAAACATTTCTCGGCGAGCGCATCGGCGATCGGTCGTGCGTTGTTCAACCCTTGCGCGAGCAGCATCAGCTCGCTGCGCTCTGAACATCGTTTGCGCGCGTATTTGTATTGTTCCGGCAAAGTCAGGATCGCGAGCCGCAGCACGCCGGCACGCAACAGCCCTTCGGCATCGACCAGCGTGCTCGCTTCGGCGACCTCAACGCCATCACCACGATCGCGCAACGTTGGATAGACAGAGAAGCGCAACCCGCGGCGCTGTACGGACTCTTCGACAGCCAGCTCACCGAAATCCCAGTGTCGATGTACGCCGCCCTGCTGTGGGGCTCTTTGCTCGCCCGACTTCGCCTCGCCCTGGCGGACGGAACGTTTCAGCGCCGCGAGATCGCGGCCTTCGGCCAACGTTTTGCCATCGAGATCGGCAACGCGAAAATTCACGCGCAAATGATCGGGCAGCGGCAGCGCAGCCACCTCCTCTGCCGTGATCGCTGTGCCGCTCACGCGAGTGATCCACTCGGCGACCGCGGCGTTGAATTCTTTCGATTCATCGATCTCAGCGACGGCGCGTGCGGCATGCTCCGGCACCGGAACGAATGCTTTGCGTACTTGCTTCGGCAGGCTGCGCAGGAGCTGCGTGATTGTTTCGAGCCGCCAGCCCGGAATCGGCCGCGAGAAATCGCCGACGACAGCGGCACTCAACAGCGGCTTCGGCACGACGACAGTTACACCGTCGTTCGCGGCGCCGGGCTCGAAGCGATACTCCAACGGCAGCTCGTTCCCCGTGACCTGCATTGCCGGCGGGAATTCCTGCGATGTGATCTCTGCCGGGTCGCGTCGCGTGAGATCGGCCAGCGACATTTGCAGTGTTTGCGCATGACCTGGCGTCTTCAGCCATTTCTCCAGGGCGGCGACCGAGTTCACGCTCTCCGGCAGGCGCGACAAATAGAAGTCGCACAGAGCCTGCTCGTCGACCAGGATGTCCCGGCGACGCACCTTTGCCTCCATGACTTCGATCTGTTGGCGCAGCCGTCGATTGTGCTTCAGGAAATCGGCCCGCAAGCGCGAGTGCCCTTCGATGAGCGCCTCGCGGACGAATATTTGCTGCGCTTCGCGCGGTGACACGTTGCCGAGATTGATGCGTCGACGTGACGAGAGCGTCAGGCCGTACAGAGCGATCGACTCGAACGCCGCGACAAAGCCGCGCTCCTCGACCCAATGCGGCTCGCTGTAACTGCGCTTGATCAAGTGCGCGCCGGCCGCTTCGATCCATTGCGGCTCGACGGCGGCGACGGTACGAGCATACAAACGCGTCGTTTCCATCAAGTTCGCGGCGACGATCCACTTCGGCGGCTTGCTCGCGAGCGGCGTGCCCGGCGCGATGACGAATCGCGATCCGCGCGCACCATCGTACTCGCGTCTTTCATCCAGTGCGCCGATGTTGCCGAGGAAGCCGGTGAGGATGGCCTGATGCAAGTTCGCGTAATCGGCCGGCGCCGCGTTCGGCTTCAGCTCCAGCTCTTTGACGGTCTCGCTGAGCTGGCGATGCAACTCCTGCCACTCGCGCGCCCGCATGAACGCGATGAAGTTCTCGCGACACCACTTGCGCAGCTGACTGCCCGACAGCGTCGAGACTTGCGTGGTGTACGTGTTCCACAGATTCAGGATGGCAATGAAGTCGGAACGCGGATCAGCAAACGCCGCATGTTTCTGATCTGCTTGCGTCTGTGCATCCGAAGGCCGCTCGCGTGGATCCTGGGCTGCCAGGAATGCGGCGATGACGAGCATCTCCGCCAGGCAAGCGTGATGACTTGCAGCCAATAGCATTCGTCCAAGCCGCGGATCCACGGGCAGCGACGACAGTTGCCGTCCTAGACTCGTCACGCGACGATCGTCGTCGACCGCCTTCAGCTCTTGGAGCAACCGGTAACCGTCGTTGATCAGCCGCGTATCGGGCGGATCGACGAACGGGAAATCCTGCGGCTCGCCGAGCTCCAGCGCCGCCATTTGCAGAATGACGCTGGCGAGGTTCGTGCGCAGAACTTCCGGCGGCGTGAACGCGGGCCGCAGATTGAAGTCGTCCTCAGCATACAAACGAATGCAGATGCCCGGGCTCTCGCGGCCCGAACGACCTTTACGCTGATCGGCGCTCGCTTGTGAGATCGGCTCGATCGGCAGTCGCTGCACTTTGCCACGTACGCTGTAGCGGCTGATGCGTGCGAGGCCCGAATCGACGACGTGGCGAATGCCCGGCACGGTCAAGGATGTTTCAGCGACGTTGGTCGCCAGCACCACGCGTCGGGCGCCGTGCTTTTCGAAAATCTTCTCTTGATCGCGCGTCGACAAGCGCGCGTACAGCGGCAACACCTCGGTGTTATGCAAGCGCGCTTTGGAAAGAGCGTCGGCCGCATCGCGAATTTGCTTTTCGCCCGGCAGGAATACCAGCACGTCGCCGCGATCTTCGCGATCCAGTTCCTGCACGGCCGCGACGATGCCTTCGTCGAGCGACAATTCGTCGTCGTCCTCTTCGCCGCTGAGCGGACGATAGCGAACTTCCACCGGATAACTGCGGCCGGACACTTCGATGATCGGCGCGCCGCCGAAGAACTCGGCGAATCGTTGCGGGTCGATGGTTGCGGACGTGATCACGACCCGCAGGTCAGTCCGCTGCGGCAACAATCGTTTCAGCACGCCGAGCAGGAAATCGATGTTGAGGCTGCGCTCGTGCGCTTCGTCGATGATCAGCGTGTCGTAACGACGCAGCAGCCGGTCCTGCTCCAGCTCGCGCAGCAGGATGCCGTCGGTCATCAACTTCACACGGCAGTCGGGGCCGGTGCGATCGTTGAAGCGCACTTGATAGCCGACCGCGCCGCCGACGGTTGTATTGAGCTCTTCGGCCAATCGACCGGCGATGGCTCGTGCGGCGATTCGTCGCGGCTGTGTGTGACCGATCAGGCCGAAGGTGCCGCGGCCCGCTTCCATGCAGATCTTCGGCAGCTGAGTCGTCTTACCCGACCCGGTCGCGCCGCAGACCACGACCAGCTGGCTCGTTTGCAACGCCTTGGCAATCTCTTCGCGATGCGCGCTGATGGGCAGCGCTGCGTCGTACTCGACACGCAACGGCAATGACTTGAGACGCTCGACCAACGCCACCGAGGCTTCGATGGACTGGCGCAGGTTGGCGATCGCCCCATCCGGCTCCGCCGGCGCATTCCGACGCGCAAACAGACGATCCAGCTCGCGGGCAAACCGCGGCCGGTCGGCAAATCTCGTCAGCGAGAGCTGGTCACGTAGCGCCAGCAGGGCCTGCGTGTAGTTGGAAGTCGGAGTACTCATTTTGCGCAGCCGACTTGTATGCGATTGCGCGGGGAAGATTCAAGACCGATGTGCTTACACCGGCGCGATTTTCACTTCGATGCGCGCCCCGCCAAGTGCCGAGGAGTCGATGACGATGGTGCCGCCATTGAGCTCGACCAGCTCTCGAACCACCGACAACCCGATGCCCTGGCCGGAGATTCGCTCGTCCAAGCGGGCGCCACGTTCCAGAACTTTCGAGCGCTTGTCGACCGGAATGCCTGGGCCATTGTCTTCGATGATCAAGCGCAGGCCGTCGCGCCGGGCGGCGGGGCTGACGACGCGATCGGCAGTCACACGCACGAAACTGCGCGTGTATTTGAAAGCATTGTCGAGCAGGTTGCCCGCGATCTCGGTGAGATCTTCGCGATCGCCCATGAAGGTCGTGCCTTCGCCCACCGTGAGCTCGCAAGTCACATTGCGATCTGCATACACCTTGAGCAGCGCGCCGCGCAGGCCTTCCAAGGCCGTGCGCACATCGGTCGGCGCCATGCCTAAGCCCGTGCCACCCGAAGCGGCGGCACGTCGCAGCTGATACTTCACGATGTCATCCATGCGCCCGACCTGCTCATCGAGCTGACGAGCCACCGTCAGCTCTCGCCCTTGCGGCGAGCTCAGCAGATTGCGCATGACGGCCAGCGGCGTTTTGAAGCTGTGCGCGAGATTACCCAGCGTGTTTCGATAACGCGCCAGTCGTTCGCGTTCGCTTCGTAGCAACGCGTTCAAGTTGGTGGTGACGCCGAGCAGCTCGCGTGGGTAGCCCGCACCGAGCTCGGTGAGCTCGCCCACTTCGATCGCTTCGATCTCGCGTTCGACGCGGCGTAGCGGCGACAGCATCCGACGCAGCAGTATCGTGAAGGCGCCCAACAGCAGCACCATCAGTGCACCGAACCAGCCGAACATTCGTGCGCGCAGCTGATTCAAGTTCGCGTAGTACGTTTCCATACTCTCCGCGACGCTGTACACGAACGGCCGCATGACGCCGTTACGAAACTGCCACTCGATGCCCATGCTCAGCGCCAGCACGGTGGAGCCGTCGGCACGCTGCAGCTCGCTGAAGCGGCGTTCGCCGGTGCGAAGGTGCGGGAATTCGATGCCGGTGCCGGTCAAGGATGTCGAGCGCCAGCTCGGCCGCCCGTCGCTGCGCAGGATCTCGCCATACAACCCCGACCCGGGATTGTCGAAGCGCGGCTCGGCGAGCTGGTCGGGCCGAAGCCCGCCGCTCGAATCCTCTTCAGACGCCGACAGTAGTGCCAGCACCTGAACTTCCAGCCGACCCTGCACGGCGCGCCGGTTCAGATCCTGGAACACGAAATCGAGCGCCAGGATGGTGACGCCAAAGAACAGGATCAGCAGGACGCTGACCGAGACGAGCAGTCGTGTGCTTAACGAACGCGGCTGCATCGTCCTCGATGGTCAACCTCAGGCGGCGGCACTTTCTCGCTGCAGAGCGAACCGGTAGCCGCGACCACGCAGTGTCTCGATCGGTTTGATGGTCTCATCCGGATCGAGCTTACGACGCAGCCGGCCGATGAACACCTCGATGGTGTTGCTGTCGCGGTCGAAGTCCTGCGCGTACAGCCGCTCGGTCAGCTCGCTCTTGGAGATCACTTCGCCGGCCCGATGCATCAGGTGATCGAGGATGCGGTACTCGAAGCTGGTCAGGTCGACCTTGCGGCCGTTGACCACCACTTCCTGAGTCCGCGGGTCCAGCGATACCGGGCCGCAACGGAGGATCGGCTGAGCCCAGCCACCCGAGCGCCGCAGGAGCGCCTGGACGCGCGCCAGCAGTTCCTCGAAATGAAAGGGCTTGGCGACGTAGTCGTCGGCGCCGGCGTCGA
>CAMLEO010000220.1 GCA_946478975.1 uncultured Steroidobacter sp. | reverse complement strand
GATGGGTGCCCCGTCCTCAAACGGCTCCGCACCGTCACCCGCAAGGATCAGCGGCCGCTCGGGCAGGAGACCCCGCGCGCTCGCCGCGCGGATGGCCGCCCAGACGTGTTTGCACTCGACGCCCTGGTCGACGAACCAGGGACACTCGCACGACACCGCAAGCTCGTCGTCGATGACCTCGAGGACGACGTGATAGAGGCGGCTGCCCTGCACGCGGGCGTGCTATAGCCATAGACCGGAACAGGTTGCGCGCAGCACCCCCAATACTCAACGATGCACGCCGGTGTCTGAAAGCGCCGCCAGGCTAGCGGCGTGCGGGCAGAATGTTGCTCCAGGTTTCGGTCAGCGCGTTGGAGTCGCTCTGGAGGAAACCGCGCAGCTCGGTGGGTTGCGTGGGATCGAGTTGCTTGACGCGGACGGTCATCCGCCACACGCCGGTGGCTTCTACGCGATAGGCATTGCTCTCGACGATTTTGCCGTTGGCGGAGGCGGAGACCACCGCCTTCACGTTCGCATCGGCAGGCAGCGCGCTGAGCGTGGGTCCGGTGAAATCGACTACGAACTGTTGTTCGTCTTCGCCCAATTCCGCAAAGCCGCGCCCGGCACGCGTCTGCGTCACCCAGCCTCCGGGCGGCCGCTGCATCTGCTGCGTGCCTTGCCAATGCAGGCGATAGGAGAAGTCGAGCGGCTGTCCCGCCTCGGGCAACTGCTCCGGCACCCAGTACGCAACGACGTTGTCGTTGGTTTCATCAGGCGTGTTGAATTGCATCAGCTCGACGCGACCGGGGCCCCAGGTGCCGACCGGTTCGACCCAACCGCTCGGCCGCAGCTCGTAGCGAGCCTCGTTGTCTTCGTAGCTGCTGAAGTTCCGATCCCGCTGCATCAGCCCGAAACCGCGCAGCGACTTCATCGAGTACGAGGTGACCAGAATGTAAGGAGGATTGAGCAGCGGACGCCAGATCCATTCGCCCTCGCCCGTCGCCACCATCAAGCCGTCCGAGTCGTGCACCTCCGGCCGGAAGTCCGTGCGATGCGGCTGGTTCTCGCCAAAAGCAAACATACTCGTGAGCGGCGCGATTCCCAGCGTCGCCACCTTCGCACGCAGGAACAAGCGCGAGTGCACCTCCATCACCGTCTCGCCGCCAGGATGAATCTCGAACTGATAAGCGCCGCTTGCGCGTGGCGAATTCAGCAGCGCATACACCGTCAGCGTGGTCGCATCCGCAGCGGGCCGGACGATCCAGAACTCGGTGAAGCGTGGAAACTCCTCTGCCGCCGCGCCCACGGTGTCGATCGCCAACCCGCGGGCCGACAATCCATAACGTAGACCCGCGCCGAGCGCACGAAAGTAACTCGCACCCAGAAACACCACGAGCTCATCTTTATATTCGGGATTGTTCAGCGAGTAATGCACGCGAAAGCCGGCGAAGCCGATGTCTCCCCACCGCTGCGGCGACAGCTTGTTCTTGCCGTAATCGAAGTACGCGCTTTGATAGCGAATGTGACTTGCGCCTTGCGCCGTCACTTCGTTGATGCGAACCGGCTCGGTCTGGAACTTGCCGAGATGAAAAAACATCAGCTCGAACGGCAGCTTCTCGTTACGCCACAGGGCGCGATCCGGGCGAAAGCGAATGTCCCGATACTGATCGTAGGTGAGAGCCTGCAGCTCTGCCGGCGGCTTGCGGCTTTCACTTTGGTAAGGCTGCTGGGCCTGCTGCTGGGCCAGCGCCACGACGTCCTGAAAATCGAACGCCTGGACCGGCCCGGCGCAAAGCGCGACCAGCAGGAAAACAAACAATGCTCCGCCGGGCCGCGCTGTCCCGGCGGCCCGGCCGATCTCCCCTGCGAAATGACGTCGAGTTGGCATTGATCGAAATCAGCGCTGCTCGTTTTGGCGCCACGATAGCACGTCATCGGGGCTGCGCACATCGTGTGGCTGCCGGCCGTCACCTCACGCCGAAGATGCGCGCCTTCATCGATTTTCTGCTGGCTTGAGCAGAAGCTCTTCCGTGCACCACTGGCGGAATGTCGTCGGCGTCGTCGAGTCCGGCGTGCGAGGCTCCGCATTGTCGAGGCCGTTGTTCTTGGCACTCATCATGAGCAGCATGCCTTGTGCCATCGCCTCGGACATGCCCGCTTTCATGAGCTGAGCTTTGTAAGTCGTCACCTCGATCTGCTGAAAGCGCACCGGCTTGCCGAGCACCTCGGTCATGATCCGGGCCATGTCGTTGAAGGACAGATCTTCCGGGCCGAGCACGGGAACATCGCTCTGTCCGCTCCACGAGGAATCGAGCAGGAACTTCGCAGCGACCGCCGCGATGTCACGAGTCGCACAGCTGGGCGCCTTGCGATCCCCGGAGATCGGCGAAAAGAACACCCCTTGCGTCTTGATCGGTGTGACCTGCCGGGCCACGTTGTCCATGAACGAAGGCATGGTGAGCGCTCGAAAATTCACGCCGGTGCTGGCGATCATGTCGTCCATCGCGAGCGAGGCAGTGACATGGCCTGCGTTCTTTGCAATCGGCAGCCCGCGGCCGAGCGCTGAAATTCCCACCACTCGTCGCACGCCGCGCTTAACGAAGGCGTCGCACGCGGGACGTGTGAAGTCCAGGTACGCAGCTTCAACACTCGTGGCCCGAGGATCGGGAGGACACAACCAAAACACTGTATCCGCACCCTCAAACGCCGCGTCGACGACACGGGCGTCGCCATGCGAACCCTGCACAATCTCGACGCGGCTGGCTGTTTCTGCAGGCAAATGCACTGGGTTGCGAGCGATCACTCGAACTCGCGCGCCGGCATTTAAAACCCGCTCCAGAACCTGCCTGCCAATCTTCGCTGTCGGGGCGGTGATCACAATCATTGCGTCTTCCTCGATACCGGGGCTTTCCTGGAGCGCGATCTTGAGGCTACATAGAGCCTTCCGCACGCGCATTCTCGGAACTCCAAGCATGATTAAAAGTCGGCCTCGCCGTTTTGACCGGCATCAGCTCGACGGGCTCGACGTGTTCTGCTCGGTCGTGAAGGCGAGCAGCTTTCTTGCGGCCGGCGAATCGCTCGGGCTCACGCAATCGGCGGTCAGCCGCGCCGTTGCACGGCTCGAACATCGCATTGGCGTGCGCCTGTTTCGGCGCACAGCCCGCTCCATTTCGCTCACCGACGAAGGCTCCCGCTTCTACGATTCCATCGCGCCTCACCTGGCGGCGATCACCGAAGCGACCATCGAAGCCGGCGGCTCATCGGCCAAGGTTCGCGGCCGCCTGCGCGTGAACGTCGACGCCGGCACCGGCCAGTTTCTGTTGACGCCGAACCTGGAGCCGTTGCTGCGAAAACATCCCGAGCTTGCACTGGAAATCATCGTGCGCGATCGCATGGGCGACCTGGTGCGGGACGGCTTCGATGTCGCCATTCGCTTCGGCATCCCGGAGCCTTCATCGCTGAAGGCGCGCCTGCTCCTGCGCACACGCGTGGTCACTTGCGCATCGCCTGCATATATCGCGAAGCACGGAATGCCGCGCCGTCCGGTCGATCTGGAGAAACATCGATGTGTGCTGATGAGGAACCCGCAAACCGGTGCTCCCTACGAGTGGGAGTTCGTGCGCAGAAAAACCGTTGTGCCCGTCGACGTCAGCGGACAGCTGGTCGTGAACGAAACCGGCCCGCTGCTCGCCGCGTGTCTCGCGGGCCTCGGCGTCACGCAAGTGCTGGAGATTCACGTGCGTGAGATGCTCGCCAGCAAGCAGCTCGTCCAGGTGCTGCCGGAATGGAACGAGGAGACCTGGCCTCTGTATGCATATCATCACTCCGCTCAACTGATGTCGGCGAAGGTGCGCGCGTTCCTGGACTTCGTTGTGTCGCTGACGCGACCGTGAGTTGGTCTCAAGGATGCTCGGAAGTCTTCAGCAGCTGCGGCTCCAGTATTTCCTCGCTCATCAGTGGCACTACGTTTCGTAACGTGATCGACGGCGCGCTGTCAGCACGACGCTCGGCACATAGCGCCAGCAAATATTCCGCCGTCGGGCGATATTGCCAGAAGCTCCAGCGCGCGGCGTCATCCTTCAACTCCGGCTCAACTGCAAGCTGCACGGCACGCTCGTGCGGATAACGGAAGCTGAACTGCCCCAACGGAATGGACAGCCCCATGCCACGCGCCTTGATGTACGACTCCTTGAACGTCCAGTACTCGAAGAAACGATCGTGCTGTCGATCCGGAGGTACATTCGCAAGGTCAGTCACTTCGGTCCTGGCGAAGAATCGATCAGCAATCTCGATGGCTGCTTCACGGATCTGCACATTCTCGACGTCGACGCCGATCTCCCGGTGCTGCGTGACTGCCAGCGCAATCAAGCCGCGCGTGTGCGAAATGTTGAAGCACAGCCCGCACTCCACCCGAGTGAGATTCGCAATCTCGGGGCGTCCATAGCTGTTGTTAGCAAAGCGCCAGTCGGTTGCGGCGACGTCGAGATATCGCGACAGCACCGTGCGCACCATCGCTCGCGTCACCAGGTAGCGCCGCTGATCGTCGGGAAAATAGAATCGGAACTCCTTGCCCCGCTCCTCTTCCGTCAACAACGCACGATAGTGCTCGTGCAGCCGCGGATCGGAGATCTGGCCGTAATAGGCCAGCCACACATCGATGCGATCGACGCTTGCGATCAACGAGCCGGGCCCTGACTCCGACATTTCCCATCCATGCTGAGCGTTTCCCGCCTGCATGGTACACCGTCGAGAACTCAGGGCATAACGGCACCTACATCCGCGTCATCGCGTCCCAGTGCTCCGCGATCCTGCCGTTCTCGATGCGAAACATATCGAACGCGGTGGTCGTGTATTTCCTGGCCGGATCGCTGGGATCGGCGATCTCGCGTACGAAGCTCAGGACCACCAGATCCCGCTCGGCGGTGATCGCCACCAGCGGCGCCGTAATGGTTGTCGCAATCGGGCCGGGCTTCTTGAACTTGCTGAAGAACTCGACGAACGCCGCCCGACCGGTGGCGACGTTAGGATTGTGCTGGATGTAAGTTTCCGCGAGGTACTTTGGCGCGAGCTCCAGATGCCCGCCCTCAAACACTTCACGCCAGAAGTCGTACACCAGCCGCTTGTTGCGAGCGAGCCTGGCATCTTTGCTCTGGAGCAAAGCCGCCTGATCGGCCGCCGGCGCGACTGCCACCTGCGCAAACGTGCAAGGCGCAAGCAAAATGCCCAGGCATGCAATGCCGGTTGTGATTCGACTCTTCATGACTGCATCTCCGCCCACACTTCGCGCTCAGCAGGATAGGGATCGTTGGCAACGTGACAGCGCGCGGCGATCATCATCGTCGCTCGTGTATCGAGGTCATACGCGGGCCACGACGGCTGATCGGGTGCCGCAGGCTGACCAGTGCGGGCAAAGCTCGCCCACATGCGACTCATGTTCTGGGCCGCCAGCACGTGATCCGCATGCTCCTCCGGCGTGAGCGAATGCATCCGCGACTCCGCCGGCGCCAGATTGTTGAACTTCAGCCGGATGTCCATCGCATGCGCCGCCCCCACTTGATAATTCGTGCCGGGCACAGTCGTGTTGATGTGGTCGGTCATCGTGTACATGAACACCGGCGCACGTCGCTGCGCCGCCTTGCGCTCGGCAATCGCGATCGAGCCGGCTCCTGCAAACGCCGCGCTTTCGATTGCAATGGCGATGTCGGCGGGCGACGCGTCCGGACGAGTACGACGATAAGTTGTCAGCAGCTTCTGCGCATTCGCACCGAAAAGCTTGTTGATGCGTGCGCTGAGCCCGGCTTCATCCAGGCTCAGCGCGGATTTATCCGGCGAGGTCATGTGAAAGAACACCATCTCGTCGCGGTTCGAGCCGACGATGAGCGGCTTGTCTGCCGAGATCGCCGGCGCGATCGGATCGAATGGATGCGCAGGCAGCACCAGGCCGTCGACCACCGGACTGAAGCCGCCTACGCCTGAAGCGCCAATGCCTCTGCGTCCGCCATACAAACCCAAGGAACCATTCGGCGGCGGATTCAGCTGTACTTCGAGCAGCTTCGCCGCTGGAACGTCAAGCAGCTTGTGCGCCTCGCGCGGCGTGAGTCCGAGTTGTCCCAACGCCCAGTGCGTCGTGCGATTGGCCTGCTCCCGCTCCGTCATCCGAACGCCCGGGCCGCTTTCGATGGACGCCTTGTGAAAGTAACGTTGTGCCGAAGGCATGGCGTAGATGCAGGAAGTCTTGGCGCCGCCGCCGGACTCGCCCCACACCATGACGTTCGATGGATCGCCGCCGAATGCCTCGATGTTTCGATTCGTCCACGCCAGTGCGGCCACGATATCGAGCATGCCGGCGTTCGCCGAATGCACATACGGCTCGCCGAGCACATCCGCAAGAAACAAATAACCCATCAGCCCGAGCCGATGATTGGACTGCACCACGACCACGTCGTTGTCGCGGGCCAGATTCGAGCCGTCCTGAAGAATGCTCGAACCCGAGCCGATCCAGAACCCGCCGCCGTGACAATAGAACATCACCGGCCGCTTGCGGCCATCGTTCACCGCCGGCGTCCAGATGTTCAGGAACAAGCAATCTTCATCGGGCGCCGGCTCGTTGATGCCGAAGGTTTGTCCCGGCGCCTGCAGTGCCGGATGCCCGAACGCAACGGCGTCGCGAACGCCACGCCATTTTGGAAGCGGCGGCGCTGCTTTGAAGCGCGCACGGCCGACCGGCGCGCCGGCATATCTCACGCCACGAAACTTACAAATTCCGTCTTCGCGCAGTCCCCGCAGCCGGCCTTCTACGGTATCGACCTGGACGAACTCGCGAGATGCTTGCGGCAGATCTATCGGATTGGACTCTGCCCAGCTCCGCCGACCGATCGCAGCGGCGACGCCGAGTCCGACCGATTGCAGCAGCAGCGCACGCCGCGCGGGAGAAAAGTTTTTATTCATCCGAGTCTCATCACTTGCACACGAAACTCTCGGCCAGCTCGACGCTGCCCGATCCCTTGTAACGAGCGACCTTTGGATACGCGCACAGCGGCCGCTGACGACCTGGCCAGGGCGTTGCCGGCCCCGCTTTCGCGTCGATCCGCTCGGGCGCTTCGCCCCGCTCCACCCATTTCACAAGCGCGCCGAAGGCGTCGTATTGATCCGTTGCCGGCCCGCCGCCGCAGTGATTCATGCCTGGCACAGGAAACACTCGCGCGAATGTATCGGCGGCACCGTCCGTGCGCCGATCGACTTCGCGATACCAGGCGAGCGTGTCGTTGATCGAAAAGACTGGATCGGAGACTCCGTGCGGCACTAGCAGCTTGCCGCCGCGTGCTTTGAAACGAGACAGATCGCTCGATCGCGCGGAAATATCGTCCCAGGCCGAGCGTGGAAACTGCGCGTCCGTCGCGTAGATCTTGTTCGCGTCCCGTGAGAAATCGAACGAGCGAATGAACGCGAGCTGTGCTTCGGGATCGTCTTTAACGACCGTGGGCGGCGTCGTAAACACCGCAGACAACGATGCCCCGCCGAGTTTGATATTCAGCGCGGGCATCGCAAACTCGGTGCTGCCGAGCTTCCACATTCGCCACGCCGGGCTGGCCAGGCCCGCGTCCCAGGCCCAGTCCGAGTACAAAGCGCGCCCACTCGCATCGACAGGGCCCGCATAGACGCGTTCGAGTGCGGAAATCTGCGCTGATGACAGACAGTCAGCCGTCTTTCCTTTTGAACACTCGACAGCGCGTAGTTGCCGATCGACCTTCTGCGTCGAACACTGCTCGAACGCGCCGACGATTCCATCCGCGGCTCCGTCATCCGCATCACATGCGGCAAGGACTGCTCTGGCCGCCAGCGTCAGGTCCGCATCCGTGAATGCACCGGCGAGTGACTTCGACGTTGTGAGATCGGCTGCTCGTCCGAATGTTTGCACATCCCAGGCTTCGGCGAGCGCCGCGCGCGGCAACGAGAATCCCGGAGCCGAAGCCAGCACGCCGTCGAACTCTTCGGGATAGCGCTGGGCGATGGCCATACCTTCCGCGCCGCCTTTGGAACAACCGACGAAGTATGAGAACTTGGGCCGATCCTCGTAGTACGCGGCGATCACAGCCTTTGCAGCCTGAGTCACCGGCTGCAAAGAAGCGTGGCCATAATCAGCGCGAGCCTGCGCATCGAAGCCGAACGCCGTCGTGCCACCGCGGGCCGGATCGGTGTTGGCGGCGTTGTCGTGCCCGGAGTCCTGGCTCACCACCGCGAAACCTTGCACGATCGCCGGAGCTACATTCGGTGCAAGCTGCCCGAGTGCGTTGCCGATCTCCCCATTTGTGCCACCGCCGGCTTGAAAAAAGAAACGCTGGTTCCAGGCTGTGGGCAGGCGCAGATGAAATCGAATGGCGTAGTTCTGACCGAAAGCCCCAGTTCTCTCGCGCAGCACGCCGAACAGCTCACAGTGTGCTGGCACCGTGAGCTGCGTCGGCGGACCGCCAAAGCTCCCGATGCTGATGACCTCGGGCGACTCATGAAAATGCGTCGAGGTGATACGAGTAGACGCATCTGGCCAGCGTCCTGCCATTCGTGTCGCGAGTCGTTCGCACTGCTCGCGCGAGCCTCGCACACCGCCGCTTGGATTGTAGTCGGCGATCGACGAGCTCGACGCGAGCAGCGCAATGGCTGCCGCGGTCACAATGATCCGAGCGGACAGTCTCATCAGCTAGAACTCCCGCCGAATCCGCAATCCATACTCGCGAGGCGCACCGAAGAACTGGTTGCCACCGCTCTGTCCGGTGACGTATTCCTTGTCGGTGAGATTCGTTCCATACGCCTGCACGCTCCACGCCTGCGCGTCGAACGTGAGCAAGGCAGAGAGCAGACCGCGCCCCTCCAATCGATCCGTCACCGGCGAATAGAACAGTTGCGTGAACACCGGCCCGACGTACGCATAATTCATTCGCGGCGTCAGCGTGTATTCGCCGACGGGAATCGCGTACTCGACGCCGGCGTTGTAAGTCCACTTCGGCGAGAACAGATTCGGGCCGTCCTGGGTCGTTTGCATATACGGCGTGTAGTCGAAGCACGTCGGCGGATTCGATGCCACGCCCGAGGCGCATTGCGGCCCGAGAGGACCGATGCCCACCGGCAATTGCCGCGTATTCACGAACGTCAGCGAGCTCAGCTTGGAATCCACATATGCGACGCCGGCATCGAACTTGAAGCCGCCGAACGCCGATTGCAGCTGCGCCTCCGCACCTTTGATGGTCGCGTCCGGCAGGTTCGTCGTGCCGTCCTGACCGGTCGTCAAATCGCGAATGTCGAACTGGAAATCGGAATAGCGGTTATAAAAGACGCCGAGCTGTGTCCGCACGTGTCCGTCTGCGAGCGTGCTCTTCCATCCTGCTTCGTAGTCCCACACCAGTTCCGGATCGAACTCCGAGGTGGAAGAATTGAATCCGCCTGGCTTTGCCCCGCGCGCGACGAAGGCATACAGCAGATTGTCGTCATCGACCTTGACGTTGACGTTGACTTTGCCAGTGGTGCTGCCGTCGGAATGCTCGCCATTCGTATCCGCAACCTGCAGCCCACCGGGCGGGAACATCGGCAAACCGCGGCCGATGAACACGCCACCGATGCCCGAAGATTTGAAATGTGAGTACCGGCCGCCGACCTGCAACTCCACGCACGGAGTGAGCGTGAAGTTGGTCTGGGCAAAGACGCCGGTCGTCGTCTTCTCATTGCGCGGCTCCACGTTCACCGGCAACGGCCCGCCCAGCATCAGGATGTCGACATCGATCTTGTTCTGCTGGTAATAGCCGCCGACGATCCACGAGAACGCGCCGTCGGTCGGCGAAATGATGTTGAGCTCTTCGGAGTGCTGGCGCTCGCGCACTCGCTGATCGAAGGTCTGATCGTCCGCTTCGGTGGCATCGGTATCGAACAAGTTGTGAACGCGCTTGTCCTGGTAACCGCTCAGGAATCGATACACGACGCCGTTCGCCGCTTCGTAGCGCTGTTCGAGCCCCATCGTCGCCGCGTGCTCGTGAGTATCGGTCGGCGTGTTGTAATCGACTTTGCGAATGCCTCCAGGCGCAGCGAACGAAGCGAAGGCAGTCGTTGCGATCGGACGATAGGCGTAGCCGCCAGTGTTCTTGTCGGCAATCTCCACCTTGGCGAGCGCTTGATAGGCACCGGGTTTCCATAGTGCGCCCAGCCGGCCAGACACTTCATCCAAGCCGCCGGGATGATTGTTGAACGGACCGATGTCGTCGTAGTAGCTGTCGCGCTCTCTATAGTTGCCGGCGAGACGCATGGCGAACGTGTCGCCCATCGGAATGTTCACAGCACCCTGCGCAGCCTGCGTGCTGTAGTTGCCGAGCTCGGCCTCCGCATATGCGTCGGTCGCGTCGAGCTGCGGATTCTTGGTCGTTATGAAGATCGCGCCGCCGGTGGAGTTCGCTCCCGCAAGCGTGCCCTGCGGGCCGCGCAGAACTTCCACGTTGGCGATGTCATAGAAGCTGTTGGTCGTGACGATGGGCGGTTGAAACAATCCATCGATGTAAGTCGCGACGCCATTGGTCACCTGCGGCGAACCGCTCGCGAGGCCGATGCCACGAATGTTCACCGACTGCACCAGGCCCGAATCGGTGATGATGAGCGACGGCGCCGCGAACTGCAGGTCACCCAAGCGATCAACCGCTTTCTGCCGTAGCTGGTCTCCTGGAATCGCGGTCGCTGCAATCGCCACGTCCTGCAGGCTTTCGACGCGACGCTGCGCCGTGACCACCACCTCTTCGAGTCCCGAATCCTGATTCGCCGCCACTCGCTCCTGTGCCGCGACACTGGATATGACGCTCGCGCCGACCGCCATCGCAAGCGTGCGCTTCATGGCCCCATGGATCATCTGCGTACCCCCCGAGAATAATAAATATCGAACTGTCGACTCACATCACTGCCGAACGACGATGGTTTTCACGCCGGCTCCGTCGAGCATCTTCCTGTGCGCGGTGGAAATACCCGAGTCAGTGATCAGCACGTCGATCTCCTCCAGCGGGCACACCACGTGACCCGATGGAGCGTTGAATTTGGAGCTGTCGACCAGCACGACGATTTGTTTCGCGCGTTCGATCAGCCGGCGCTCGGCGGCAACCAGAATCACATCCGGCTGCATGAGACCCGCTGGGCCCACAGCCGCGGCGCCGATGAACAGCTTCGGCGCATGAAAGCGCGGCATGCCTTCATCGCCCACTGCCGAGACAATGATGTTCTGCTCAGGAAAAACCTGCCCGCCCGACACCAGCACTCGCGTGCCCGCCTGCCCGAGCAGCGCGTTGACGATGGGCAGCGAGTTGGTGAGCACCTGCAAATTCAAGCCCGCCAGGTGCGGACACATCTGCAGCGTGGTCGAGCCGCCATCGATCATCACCGCCTCGCCCGGCTTGCACAGCTTCGCCGCCTCGCGTCCCACCCATTCTTTCTGGCGCCGATAAAGATTGACGCTCTCATCGAAAGGCACGCCGAGCAGCGCAGACGGTGAAGCGTCAACCACAGAGCTCGCGCCCTTGGCGGCAGGCACCAGCTTCGCGCCACCGTGAACACGAGTTATGAGGCCGGTTTCCGTCAGCCGCAGCAGGTCGCGTCGAATCGTCGCGCGCGATGCCACCACGCGCCCCCATAGATCGCGAAGAGAAATAAAGCCCTGCTCTCGCAGGCATTCGAGAATCAGTTTTTCGCGCTCCGCTGAATGCATCGTTTCTTTCACGGCTGCACTCGTAACGGCCGACGTAGATTCACAACCGCACTGGCGGCGATGTCCTGCGACGACTGCCCAAGGTCCACGCGATAGCTGCCCGGGTCTGCACGCCATGAGCGGCTGGCAACATCGAAGTATGTGAAGGCACGCGCATCGAGCTGCAAACTGATTCTACGAGTCTCGCCGGGGTTGAGCTGCGTTCGCGCAAACCCTTTGAGCTCACGAACGGGCCGTTCCACCTTCGGTTTCGATTCGCCCACATACAGTTGTGCCACGTCCGCGCCTGCTCGGGAGCCAGTGTTTGTCACATCGAACGAAACTGTGTAAGGCGGAGCAGTTCCATCGACAGTCAGGTTCGAATGTTTGAAGCTGGTGTAGCTCAAACCGAATCCGAACGGGAACTGCGGTTTGCGTCCGGCGTGCTGATAGCCGCGATAGCCGACGAAAATGCCTTCGCGATACACGATCCGGTCCGGATGCGCCGGATCGTTGTAGTAATAATTGCCGTGCGTGGGGTTGTCTTCCGGCGCTCGCTC
>CAMLEO010000219.1 GCA_946478975.1 uncultured Steroidobacter sp. | reverse complement strand
GAGGCGCCCGCGCCACGCCTACGCCCACCGGTCTGCGAAAACACCCTCAGATCGCGCTAAGTAGTAGATTGGATCGGACGAAGAAACCGAAAGCGTAGAAATTGCCCAGGTTATCCTGCGCGAACATCACACCGCCGCTCAACTGCCCACGCTCTATCTGTGCAATCCATTCCTTGCGAAAGCTCAGCTCGTCGTCAAGATCACCGTACCCGACCGCAAGCAGCCAGGTGCGAAGATCGCTCGGCAAATTAACCCCGATACTGTTTTCCAACGCACGCAGATCGTCCGGCGACACCGCTGCATATGGTTTGAATACGGACTTCCGTCGAAATAAACCTTTCCGAGTTGCCGACAGGATGGTCTTCACAAGCGTATCCATTGCCATGACGCTCACACCGCACCTCAGCATCCGCAGTCATTGAGCGCAGCAGAGCCTGCCCCATATACCGCGCTTCCCGGAACGTAGGGTATTCGATTCATGAGCTGACGCCACGCAGGCCAGGTCGGATATTTGCCGAAGGATGCCGCGACCGGATCGATGAGATCGTGGAGATCGGGCCTGGGCCCGGCCGGTATATAGTCGCCATTCAACCTGTTACCCGTGGGATTCAACCACCTGGCCAGTGGATTATCGAATTTTCTCAGCCAGCGCCTAGGAAATAGTTTGGCGTGGGCATCCATGGTTGAAAAGGCGCGCGGGGGCGGAAGGGCGGCGCCCTGCGCGAATGACGCCGCCCCGAAAGTTGCTTCACCCCACCTTGTTCTGCTGCTTCACCACGCCGGTCGCCATCGCGATCATCGACGACAGATCCGTGAGCGTCGCGGGCACGATCAGGGTGCTGGACGCTTCATCGGCGAGCTTGCCGAACTGTTTCACGTACTCTTCGGCGACGCGCAGCTGCATGGCTTCGATGCCGCCCTGACCGGACAGCGCCATACCGACGCGTTTCAAACCTTCGGCAGTCGCGGTGGCGACGGCGAGAATGGCTTCGGCCTGGCCGTGCGCTTCGTTGATCTGCTGCTGTTTCTTCGCTTCGGATTCCTTGATGACGCGCTGTTTCTCGCCTTCGGCCTGGTTGATCTTGGCGTCGCGGTCGCCTTCGGACGTCAGCACCACCGCGCGCTTCTCACGTTCGGCGCGCATTTGTTTTTCCATCGCGTGCAGCACGTCTTTCGGCGGGTTGATGTTCTTGATCTCATAACGCAGCACCTTCACGCCCCAGGCGCCGGAGGCGTGATCGAGCTCGCTGACGACGTTGGCATTGATGGTCGCGCGCGCTTCGAAGGTGCGGTCGAGATCGATCTTGCCGATCTCGCTGCGCAAAGTGGTCTGCGCCAGCTGCGTGATGGCGAAGCGATAGTTGGAAATTCCGTAGGAGGCGCTGCGAGCGTCGAGCACCTGCAGGTACAACACGCCGTCGACGCCGACCTGCACGTTGTCCTTGGTGATGCAGACCTGCTCGGGAATATCCATCGCCTCTTCTTTCAACGTATGTCTGTAGGAGACGCGCTCGACGAACGGAAACAGGATGTGAAATCCAGCCTGCAAGGTGCGGCTGTAGCGGCCGAGCGTCTCGACGACGTAGGCGCTCTGCTGAGGCACGACGATGGCAGTCTTCATCAATACGATGAACACCAGCACGACGACAGCCAACACCACATACATGGTTGTGTTCACGAGTTTCTCCGTTGCGTTTGTTATATGAATCCGCGCGTCAGGTCCCGCGCACCATCAACACCAGGCCATCGACGCGTGCGATGACCGCTTCCCGACCTGCTTCGATCGCGGTTTGATCGACATTGCGGGCAGTCCAGGAGGAGCCGCGATAATCGACGCGGCAGGTTTGCGAAGGCTCCAGGCGCACGGGCACCGTGACTCGGTCGCCCAAGGTGAGACGTTCTTCGACGTGGCCGGTGCGGCCGCGAACCATGGTGTACAGACGCTGCCGGAAGCTCACCATCGTGATGACGGCGAGAATCGAGAAGACCAGCCATTGCGTCCACTCCGGCATACCTACGTCCAGCAGCGCGAGCATGCCCATCGTTCCGGCCGAGATGCCGAAGAACACGAGATAGAACTGCGCGTCGAGCACGAACATTTCTACCGCGAGCGCGATCACTGCGAGGATCAGCCAACTCCACCAGGGCATGGGTGTCTCCTTAGGGCCAGCTGCATAGATATTACCAGCAGGCGCGCGAAGCTCGCCGGCATCGACCCGCGACTCGCCGGTGAGCGGCGTATAACGGGCGCCCCAAAAGAAAAGCCCCGCCGAAGCGGGGCTTTTCGCAGTCACGAGATGCGACTGGGGAAGGACATTACATGTCCATGCCGCCCATGCCGCCCATGCCACCGGGCGCGCCGTGCGCGTGCTCGGCTTCTTCCTTCGGAGCCTCGGCAATCATCACCTCGGTCGTCAGGAGCAGGCCAGCGACCGACGCGGCATTCTGCAGCGCCAGGCGGGTGACCTTGGTCGGATCCAGGATGCCCAGCTCGAGCATGTCGCCGTAATCGCCGGAAGCGGCGTTGTAGCCGAACGTGCCCTTGCCTTCCTTCACCTTCGCCAGCACCACCGCCGCGTCTTCGCCCGCGTTGGTGACGATCTGACGCAGCGGCTCTTCGATCGAGCGTGCAAGGATACGGATTCCAAAAGCCTGATCTTCGTTCTTGCCTTCCAGCTTCTCGACAGCCTTCTGCGCACGGATCAGCGCCACGCCGCCGCCCGGAACCACGCCTTCTTCAACGGCGGCGCGGGTCGCATGCAGCGCGTCTTCGACGCGAGCCTTCTTTTCCTTCATTTCGATTTCGGTGGCGGCGCCAACCTTGATCACGGCGACACCGCCGGACAGCTTGGCCACGCGCTCCTGCAACTTCTCCTTGTCGTAGTCCGAAGTCGCTTCTTCGATCTGGCGGCGGATCTGCTCGACGCGCGCCTTGATGTCGCTCGCCTTGCCCTTGCCGTCGATGATCGTGCTGTTTTCCTTCTCGACCACGATCTTCTTGGCTTCGCCGAGGTCGTTCAGGGTCGCCTTCTCCAGCGACAGACCGACTTCTTCGGAGATCACAGTGCCGCCGGTCAGGATCGCGATGTCGCCCAGCATGGCCTTGCGGCGATCGCCGAAGCCCGGGGCCTTCACAGCGGCAACCTTGACGATGCCACGGATGGTGTTGACGACCAGGGTCGCCAGCGCTTCGCCTTCGACATCTTCGGCGACGATCAGCAGCGGACGGCCGGCCTTCGCGATGCCTTCCAGCAGCGGCAGCATTTCGCGGACGTTGGAGATCTTCTTTTCGTACAGCAGGATGTACGGGTTGTCGAGCTCGGCGGTCTGGTTGGCCTGGTTGTTGATGAAGTACGGCGACAGGTAGCCGCGGTCGAACTGCATGCCTTCGACGACGTCGAGCTCGTTCTGCAGGCCCGAGCCTTCCTCGACGGTGATCACGCCTTCCTTACCGACTTTTTCCATCGCATCGGCAATGGTCTTGCCGATCGACTCGTCGCTGTTCGCGGAGATCGTGCCGACCTGCGCGATCGCCTTCTGATCTTTGCAGGGCTTGCTGAGCTTCTTCAGCTCTTCGACCGCAGCGGCGACGCCAGCGTCGATGCCGCGCTTCAGGTCCATCGGGTTGGCGCCGGCGGCGACGGCCTTCAAGCCTTCGCGCACGATCGCCTGGGCCAGCACGGTGGCGGTGGTGGTGCCGTCGCCGGCTTCGTCAGAGGTGTTGGAAGCGACTTCCTTCACCATCTGCGCGCCCATGTTCTCGAACTTGTCCTTGAGCTCGATTTCCTTCGCGACCGACACGCCGTCCTTGGTGACGGTGGGGGCGCCGAAGCTCTTTTCGAGCACCGCGTTGCGGCCCTTGGGGCCGAGCGTGGCTTTGACCGCGTTCGCCAGGATGTTCACACCCTTGAGCATGCGCGCGCGGGCGTCATCGCTGAAACGTACTTCTTTAGCTGCCATGTTCCTAAACCTCTATGCGAATTCGTTGGGTGGGCGGTGGGCCGGTTACTTCTCGATGACGGCCATCACGTCTTCCTCGCGCATCACGAGGAGCTCTTCACCGTCGACCTTCACTTCGGTGCCGCTGTACTTGCCGAAAAGGATGTTGTCGCCGACCTTGACGTCGAGCGCGCGCACTTCGCCGTTCTCGAGGATCTTGCCCTTGCCCACGGCCACGACCTTGCCCTTGATGGGCTTCTCGGTCGCCGAGTCCGGAATCACGATGCCGCCGGGGGAGGTGCGCTCCTCTTCCAGGCGCTTGATGATCACGCGATCGTGCAGGGGACGAATCTTCAGTTTGTCAGCCATAGCTCAAACCTCGGCAAAGCTCGTTTGCGAATGGATTGAAGGGGTCCAGCGTCAAACCACTGGATTTCGAATCGTTGGCAGGGCGGGCGCCGTTAGCACTCACCCCAGGCGGGTGCTAATAATAGGCACGGAAGATGATATTTCAAGTCGAATTTGGCAGGTCGCGGCGCCCTGCTGATGCCAATCGCGGCGCGATCCTCAGGCGTGTTGTATGAGACTAAGCTCATGACAGATCAGGTGATTGTGGCTTTATCGACGTGCCCGGACGAGGCTTCCGCACGCACCCTGGCGCAGGCCCTCGTGTCTGAACGATTGGCGACCTGTGTGAATCGATTGGCAGGCGTCACCTCGACTTACTTCTGGGACGGCCGTCTCCAGGACGAGGCCGAGATTCTGTTAATCATTAAGACTACGGCGGCGCGCCAGGCCGAGCTCACGGCGCGCCTCAAAGCTTTGCACCCTTACCAGCTGCCCGAGCTGGTGGTCCTGCCCGTGGCGGGCGGGAACGAAGCGTATCTGCAGTGGGTCCGAAGCGGTGTCCGATAGATCGAGAGAAGACAGGCGATCGAGAACAAGGCGAACGACGTGAATTTCAGCGTGGATAGAAACGGAACGATGGCGCGACTGCTGCTCGCGATCCTGGTCATGCTCGCGTGGCTGCAGCCGGCCTGGGCGAAGGACGACTTCCTCACGCCCGACAAGGCGTATCGCTACACCGTCGTGCCTCGCGGCGATCGCCTCGTGGTGGTGTGGACGATCGAGCCCGGTTATTACCTCTATAAGAAACGAATGGGCGTGGTCTCGAGCACGCCGACGGTGCAGCTCGGCGAGCCCGAGTGGCCCAAAGGCCTGGACCACACCGACGAATACTTCGGCACCCAGGAAATCTACCGGGGCAACGTCGAAGTGCCGGTGCCGTTCACGGTGCAGTCCGGCGAGTCGCCCGGCAAGGTCGCGCTGGAGCTGCGTTTACAAGGCTGTGCCGACGCAGGCTTGTGCTATCCGCCGCAGAAATGGAAAACGGAAGCAGAGCTGCCGAAGGCAGCGGAAATCAGCGCAAAAAGCGGCGGCCTGAGCTCGTTGTTCGGTTCGAAAAACTCGCGCGTCAACCAAAACCAGAACGATTTCCTGCCGCCCGATGAAGCGTTCCGCTTCGGCCCCGGCATGGAAAAGCCCGACTCAGTGTCGCTGACCTGGATCATCGCCGAGCACTATTACCTCTACAAACAACGCATCCAGGTCAGCAGCGACACGCCGGGCATTCAACTCGGCCAGTTGCAGCTGCCCAAGGGCAAGTCCAAGCACGACGAGTACTTCGGCGACACCGAGGTTTATTACGAAGTGCTCGAAGGGTCGCTGCCGATCGCACGTCCCGCAGGCTCCGGCGGCAAGCTCGATCTGAAAGTGACTTATCAGGGCTGCGCGGAAGACGGGCTGTGTTACAACCCGATCATCAAGAATGTTTCTTTGGACCTGCCGCCGAGCAAGGTGGCGACGACGGTGCCGGCCGCAACGCAGCCCGCGGCGGGCGCAGCTTCTGGCGGATCGTCGAAGGCTCCGGTCACCGAGCAAAGCCGCCTCGCGCAAATTCTGCGGGAAAGCAGCTGGCTGGGCATGGTGGCGTTTTTCTTTGCCGCCGGCGTCGGCCTGTCGTTGACCCCGTGCGTGCTGCCGATGATTCCAATTCTGTCCGGCATCATCGTCGGTCAAGGCGGCACCGTCACACCGGGACGCGGCTTCTCGCTCGCGTTCACGTATGTTCAAGGCATGGCTGTGACTTACGCTGTGGCGGGTGCGGCCTTCGTGCTCGCATTCAAACAAGCGCCGCAGGCGTTCTTCCAGCAGCCGTGGATCATCATTTTGTTCTCGCTGCTGTTCGTCGCGCTCGCGCTCGCAATGTTTGGTGCTTACACGCTGCAGCTGCCGAGCTCGCTGCAGACCAAGCTCACGAATGTGAGCAATCAGCAGAAGTCCGGCACATACATCGGCACCTTCATCATGGGCGCGCTGTCGGCGCTCGTTGTGACGGCGTGCGTCGCTCCGGCGATCATTGCTGCCCTCTCGGTCATCAGCCAGACCGGCCAGATCGCACGCGGCGCGGGCGCGTTGTATGCGACGGGCCTGGGCATGGGCGTGCCGCTGCTGATCGTCGGCGCATCGGCGGGCTCGCTGCTGCCGCGAGTCGGGCCGTGGATGGACACGGTGAAATCGCTGTTTGGCGTGCTGTTCCTCGGCGTGGCGATTTACTTGTTGTCGCCGCTGCTGCCTGGCGCCGGCGCGCTGTTGTTGTGGTCGCTGCTCGCCGTCCTGTCCGGCTTCTGGATTTTCTCGTTGAAGGCGCGCGACGGCAGCCCGGCCGCGGCACCCTTGCGAGCGCTGGGAATGGTCATCTTGGTGTACGGCATTCTGCTGCTGGTCGGCGCTGCGTCGGGCAGCAAAGATCCATTGCAGCCGCTGGATCGAATCAGCGCAGGTGGCAGTGGCGGCGGCGCCGTGAAAGAACATGCGCTCGCCTTCCAACGGATCAAATCCGTGGCGGACCTGGAACGCGTGGTCGCGTCGGCCACCGCAGCCGGCAAGCCTGTGATGCTGGATTTCTATGCGGACTGGTGTGTGTCGTGCAAAGAAATGGAGAAACTCACATTCCCCGATCCGAAGGTGCAGGCAGTACTGGCCAACGCCGTGCTGCTGCAGGCGGATGTGACCGCAAACGACGATGACGACAAAGCCCTGATGACGCGCTTCGAAATCTATGGCCCGCCGACCATCGCGTTCTATGGCGCCGACGGCGTCGAACGCAAAGACTTCAGGCTGGTAGGATTCGTTCCGGCCGACAAATTCCGCGATCACGTTCAAGCTGCGTTCGGCAGCAGCTAAGGACCCGTCAGCTTCATGAAGACTTCCGTTTACATCGGCATCGCGCTGGTCGCGGCCGCGGCCGGCTTCGGCATTTATCGTTTCGGCGTCGCGCCCCATTCGCAGACGCAGACTCAGCAAGCAGCGGCTCCGGAAGCTGCTCCGGCGGCGGAGCCAGCGGCGGCCGCGGTTCCCGACGTCCTTCCCGACTTCACGCTTGCGGACATCGAAGGCAAGCCGCGCTCGATCCGCAGCTGGCCCGGCAAATCGATGATCGTGAATTTCTGGGCGACCTGGTGCGCCCCCTGCCGCAAAGAAATTCCATTGCTGAAAAAGATTCAGGCCGCGCATGGCGCCGAAGGCTTTCAGATCGTCGGCGTCGCGGTGGATTTTCGCGAAGACGTGTTGAAGTACGCACAGGACATCGGCATCGACTACCCGGTGCTGATCGGCGAGCAGGAAGGCCTGGACGCCGTCAACAAATTCGGCCAGGGCTCGCTGGGCTTTCCGTTCACGGTGTTCACCGACAACCAGCAGCGCATCGTGATGTTTCATCTGGGCGAGATTCGTCCGGAGCAGGCTGACGTGCTGCTGGACGTGGTTCGCAAGGTCAACAGCGGCGAGCTGACGCCCGCCGCCGCACGCACCGTTGCAGCCAAACAACTCGCGGCGCTGCCATCTCCCAGCGAGTGACTCTTCCCGTCTGCGTGCGATCGGCTATGATGCCGCCCCTGTTTTTCCCGGGGCGGCTCGCCTGCCCAGCTGAACAGCGCTGATTCCGCCGCTTCCGGCCACGGACGCGTGTTGCAAAAGCACCCCATCGGGGTGCGAAAAACGGCCCGGAACGAGGCCTCATCGGGCGCAAATCGTCGCCTAAGTCATCGCAAAGTTGCGTTCAATCTGGTTAAACTCGCCGCCATCTTCGGTAAAGTGAGTTTTGCCCGCCCGCTATGGCCCACCTGCTGCTGCTCAACGGCCCCAACCTGAACCTGCTCGGCACGCGCGAGCCGGGGACGTATGGATCCGTCACGCTGGAGCAGATCGTGGCGCGCGCCGGGCAGCTCGCGGCCGAAGCCGGGCATCACCTCTCGGATTTCCAGAGCAACTCCGAGGCGGAGTTGATCACTCGCATTCACGAGGCGCCGGCTTCGCACGTGGCCTGCATCATCTTCAATCCGGCGGCGTTCACGCATACCAGCGTGGCCCTGCGCGATGCGCTGCTGGGCGTGAAGATTCCTTTCATCGAAGTGCATTTGAGCAACGTGCATGCGCGGGAGCCCTTCCGCCATCACTCGTACTTCTCCGATATCGCCGTCGGCACGATCACGGGACTGGGTGCGTTCGGTTATGAGCTGGCGCTGCGCGCCGCGACTCACTACCTCGCGACCTCTCGTAAGTAGCGCCGGCATTTTTCTCCAGCCCTTTCCCCGCACTCGCAGGAAAAGAACAAGAGGATCCGTATGGATATTCGCAAGGTAAAAAAACTCATTGAGCTGCTCGAGGAGTCCGGCATCGCCGAGATCGAGATCAGCGAAGGTGAGGAGTCGGTGCGCATCAGCCGCTACCCGCAAGGCCAGGCCGCTCCTGTTGTTCATTACGCCGCTCCGGCGCCGGCCCCGGTGGCCGCCGCGCCCGCTCCTGTGGCCGCACCCGCCGCTGCTCCGGCCGCCGCGCCGGCAGCTGCAAACAAAGCAGATCACACTGTGACGGCACCGATGGTCGGCACGTTCTACGCCGCCGCCACGCCGGGCGCGAAGCCGTTCGTCGACATCGGCAGCGAAGTGAACGTCGGCGACACCCTGTGCATCATCGAAGCGATGAAGATGATGAACCAGATCGAGTCCGACAAGTCCGGCCGCGTGACCGCGGTGCTGGTCAAGAACGGCGACCCGGTCGAGTTCGGCCAGCCTCTCTTCATTATCGAGTAAGCGGTCCACCGGACCGCTCAACCAACCATGCTGGAAAAAGTAGTCATCGCCAATCGCGGCGAGATCGCGCTCCGAATTTTGCGCGCCTGTCGCGAGCTGGGCATCAAAACCGTCGCCGTGCATTCCACGGCGGACTTCAACCAGAAGCACGTGCTGCTCGCGGACGAGTCGGTGTGCATCGGCCCGCCCTCGTCCAAAGAAAGTTATCTCAACATGCCGGCCATCATCAGCGCCGCGGAAGTGACCGATTCGGTCGCGATCCATCCGGGCTATGGCTTCCTGTCCGAGAACGCGGACTTTGCCGAGCGGGTCGAGAAGAGCGGCTTCATTTTCGTCGGCCCCAAGCCCGAAACCATTCGCATGATGGGCGACAAAGTGTCGGCCATTCGCGTGATGAAGGCTGCCGGCGTGCCGTGCGTACCCGGCTCGGGCGGGCCGCTCGGCAGCGATCCTGACGAGAACTTCCGCATCGCTCGCGAGCTCGGCTATCCCGTCATCATCAAAGCGTCGGGCGGCGGCGGCGGTCGTGGCATGCGCGTCGTGCACAGCGACGCGACCTTGATCAACGCGATCAATGTCACGCAGGCTGAAGCGTTGGCCGCATTCGGCAACGCCGAGGTCTACATGGAGAAGTTCCTCGAAAAGCCGCGTCACATCGAGATCCAGGTGCTCGCCGACAACTACGGCAATGTGATTCACCTGGGCGAACGCGACTGCTCGCTGCAGCGTCGTCACCAGAAAGTGATCGAAGAAGCGCCTGCGCCCGGCATCACGCCGAAACAGCGCAAGGCCATCGGCGATCGTTGTATCGCAGCCTGTCGCGATGTCGGTTATCGGGGCGCCGGCACGCTCGAATTCCTGTACCAGGACGGCGAGTTCTATTTCATCGAAATGAACACGCGCGTGCAGGTGGAGCATCCGGTGACGGAACAGATCACTGGCATCGACATCGTGAAGGCGCAGCTGCGTGTTGCCGCGGGCGAACGTCTGCAGTGGACGCAGAACGACATCGTCATTCGCGGCCACGCGATCGAGTGCCGCATCAACGCCGAGGATCCGAAAGGTTTCATTCCTTCGCCGGGCCCGGTGAAGCTGTTCCATGCGCCGGGCGGTCCGGGCATTCGCGTCGACAGCCATCTGTACAGCGGCTACACCGTGCCGCCGTACTACGACTCGATGATCGGCAAAGTCATCGCGTACGGCGAAGATCGCGACACCGCGATCGCGCGCATGAAGAACGCACTGTCGGAGATGGTGATCGAAGGCATCAAGACCAACATTCCGTTGCACCAGGAAATCTTCAATCACGCCGCGTTCAAGGCCGGCGGCCTGGACATTCACTATCTCGAACGCCGCCTCGGAATCAAATGAGAGAAGCGGTTGGCGGTTAGCGGTTGGGGGTTAGTCGGCCCTTCTGCACTAACCGGTAACCGCTAACCGCAAACCGCTATGCCTTTTCTTCAGCTCATCCTTCCCATCGGCGCAGCCGATCCTGCGCCGTATGAGGATGCGCTGCTGGCGGCGGGCGCGTCTTCCATCACCCTCGAAGACGAGGGTGACGACCCGGTCCTCGAACCGCTCCCCGGAACGACTCCGCTGTGGCCGCGTGTGCGGCTGAAGGCGCTGTTCGACAGCGACATCGATACCGACCAATTGCTTTTATCTCTCGCCGCAGAATTCGGCGACGTGATGAGCAAGGCGCAGGTTGAAACGTTGGCCGATCGCGCGTGGGAGCGCGAGTGGCTGAAAGATTTCAAGCCCATGCGTTTCGGCAAACGTTTGTGGATTTGCCCCGGCGGGCAACTGCCAGCCTCTGAGCCCACTGCCGAGTCGCCCAGCGCAGTCGTGATCGAGCTCGATCCGGGCCTGGCCTTCGGCACCGGGACTCACCCGACGACGGCACTGTGTTTGGAATGGCTGGATGGCGCCGACATCGCCGGCAAACGTGTGATCGATTACGGCTGCGGTTCAGGAATTCTCGCAATCGCCGCCGCAAAACTGAGCGCCAGCGTCGTCAGTGCGGTCGATATCGATCCGCAGGCGCTGATCGCGACTCGGGATAATGCTGAACGCAACGGCGTTGCACGCCTCATCACGCCCGAGTTGGTCGAGAACGCGAGGCTCGAGCCTGCGGACATTCTGCTCGCAAACATCCTTGCGGGGCCGCTCGAAAGCCTGGCGCCGACCTTCGCTTCGCTGGTCGGCGCCGGCGGCCGGCTGGTGCTGTCGGGAATCCTGCGGAATCAGGCGGAAGCTGTGGCAACCACGTATGCGCCGTGGTTTGATATCGCCCCAGTCGTCGTCCGTGACGACTGGGCGCGCCTCGACGGCGTGCGCCGCCCGATTCTTCCGCGCCTTAAGTTTCCTTGAGCTCATTGGTTCCTTGATCCGAGCATGCTGACTCAGTGTCCCAGCTGCCAGACGACGTTCCGCGTCACGAGCGAGATCCTGCGCGTTGCGTATGGTCAGGTTCGCTGCGGCCGCTGTCAGACGCAATTCGACGCTACTGAGCGGCTGATCGAAGAGACCGACGATGGCGTCACGGAAAGCGGACGTTACATGCGTCAGCCGCGGCAGATGCAACAGCCGCCGCCACCCGCCGGGCATATCGACGTCGAAGAGCCGATCGAGCACGAGGACATCACGCTCGAAGGCCGGCACATCGAAATCAGCGGCGTGTATCCGGCCATCGACGAGACCGGCACCGGCGAGCAGCAGGTGCGCGAAGAGATCGTCGAGGAATGGGTCGACATCGAGGAGGAAGATCCCACTCGCGATGTCGACGTCGAAGCGGTCGCCAATGATTTGCAGGCGTACTCCGAAGAGATCGTCGACGATGACGACCTGCGCCGCGCTGGGGCTGAAACAAACTACGCCGATGAGGACGAGGACCTGTTGCGCGCTGCCGAGGAGTTCGAAGCGCAAAAGCAGGCGCGCCTCGCGCAATCGCGTCAGCGAGCAGCGGCGATAGCGGCACCGGCGCCTGCACGAAATTTCACCAGCACTCGCTCGAACACCAGTGCGCGTCGCGGCCCGGCGCGACAAGAGCCGCTGGAAGAAGAGAACGATCTCGATTTCTCGCCGCCCCGACCGCAACGTCAACAATCGGCGCGCATCTGGAACATTCTCGCGCCGCCGCTGATGCGCCTGTTGCTAGTTC
>CAMLEO010000218.1 GCA_946478975.1 uncultured Steroidobacter sp. | reverse complement strand
CGACATCTCACAGCCGGACATCGCGCACGCTGGAGGCATCTCCGAGTGTCGGCGCATCGCTGAGATGGCGGTAACATACGATGTCGCGTTCGCTCCCCACTGTCCTATCGGGCCGCTGGCACTCGCATCGTGTCTGCACGTCGGAGCGGCAACGCCGAACTTCGTCATTCAGGAGATGTCGCTCGGCATCCATTACAACTCGCCGTCCGAGGATCTCACGACGTTGATCAGCAATCCGGAAGTGTTCGCGATCGCCAACGGCACCGTTGCGATTCCGGAAGGCCCCGGCCTCGGGGTCCAGATCGACGAACGCGCGGTGCGCGAGATGGCGCGGGATCCGCATCGTTGGCGCAATCCGGCGTGGCGGGGAGAGAACGGAGAACTGCGGGAATGGTGAGTCGCAGCGTCATCATCACCGGCGGGCTGGGCGGAATCGGTCTCGCCACCGCGCGGGCGTTCGCTGCCGAGGGCGCGAGCATCCTGTTGGTAGATGCGCGTGCGGATGACATTGGCGTTACGAAATCATTGATCGACGCGGGCGCCGGGCGGGCACTGAGTACCGTTGCTGATATAGCCGATGAGTCGGCAGTGTCGGGCGTTGTGGAATCAGCCTGCAAAGAGTTTGGAAGCATCGATGTCCTCGTCAACGTCGCGGGGATGATGATCTACAAGCCCATCGCCGAGTTGCACGCTGCAGACTGGCGACGTTTGTTAGATGTGAACTTGATCGGCGCAGCGTTGCTCATCGGACACGCGTTCCGTCGCATGCAGCCTGGCGGTTGCATCGTAAATATCGCGTCTGTTCATGCGAGGCGGACATCACCGCTGGTGGCGCCTTATGCCGCCGCAAAGGCCGGCTTGGTGAGCCTCACTCGCTCGGCAGCAATCGAAGGCAAGCCGCTGGGCATTCGTGTGAATGCCATCCTTCCCGGCGCCATCGATACACAGATGCTGCGCGACAGTCCAAACATTCGCTCTGGTGCGGAAGTGATCGATCCCGCGGATCTTGGTCAAGCTGAAGACATCGCGGCGCTCGCGGCATTCCTCGCTTCGGATGCGGCTCGCTTCATCACCGGTGAAGACATCGTGGCGGATGGCGGTCGAATGGGGAGACTTTGAAACGATGCATGCCCTGGATGTTGGCGCCCCGAGCAAGGATTCTTCGCCCGTAGCAGCATCGACTGCCGTCTGGCTCGCGGCCGCGGTCTCGGCGCTGGGCGGATTGTTATTCGGCTACGACTGGGTCGTGATCGGCGGGGCCAAGCCGTTCTATGAAGCGAGCTTCGGCCTGAGCGCGCCTTCCGACCAGGCGTGGGCCGTCAGTTGCGCATTGATCGGATGTTTGTTCGGCGCCATGGGGTCGGGCGTGCTCAGCGACCGCTTCGGCCGCAAATCGGCTTTGCTCATTGCCGCTGCGATTTTCAGCGTTTCATCGATCGGCACCGCGCTGTCTCCAGGCTTCTCTGCATTCGTCGCGTGGCGAATTCTCGGTGGCGTTGCCATCGGCATGGCTTCCGGATTGTCGCCGCTCTATATCGCCGAGATCGCGCCCGCGTCGAGTCGCGGGCAGTTGGTCTGTCTCAACCAAATCGCCATCGTGATCGGCGTG
This sequence comes from uncultured Steroidobacter sp., assembly GCA_946478975.1. Next base: position 10,644 of record CAMLEO010000218.1, on the reverse strand, counting down.
CTTGGGGCGCAGATCGTCAATTGGCTGATCGCCGAGCCGGTGGCCGCGGGCATGACCGCTGCGGATATCGCCAACAGCTGGAATGGAACGCACGGCTGGCGCTGGATGTTTGCTGCCATCGTCGTGCCGTCGGTCGCGTTTCTCATCGGCTGTGTGCTGATTCCAGAAAGCCCGCGCTGGCTGGCGCAGCGAGCCCGTTGGGATCGCAGCGCCGAGGTGCTCCGCCGGCTCAATGGTGAGGCCAACGCAGAGCAGGCGCTCGCTGAAATCAAAGAGGCGCTGGCGGCGGCTCCGGGACGCACGCTCGGTGCAGTGCTGAGTGAGCCGAAGTTCCGTCGTGTGCTGCTGGTAGGCGTCGCGCTGGCAGTGCTGCAGCAATGGAGCGGCATCAATGTGATCTTCAACTACGCGCAGGAAATATTTGCATCGGCCGGTTATGCCGTGTCCGATACGTTGTTCAACATCGTCATTACCGGCGTGGTGAACTGCGTCTTCACGCTGGTTGCGCTGGTTACAGTAGAGCGTTGGGGACGACGCCGTCTGTTATTGCTCGGCTGCGCTGGGCTCGCCGCGGTGTACATCGTCCTAGGCGCTTCTTATCTCGCCGGGCTGCAAGGATGGCCGCTGTTGCTGCTGGTGGTCACTGCGATCGCATGTTACGCAATGACGCTCGCACCGGTCACTTGGGTCGCGCTATCAGAGATATTTCCGGGAGAAGCTCGCGGCGCCAGCATGGCAGTCGCGACGACGGCATTGTGGGCGGCGTGTTTCCTGCTGACGTACACGTTTCCACTCTTGAACAATCTCGCCGGCACCGGACTCACGTTCTGGTTGTATGCGGCCATTTGCGTGCTCGGCTTCGTTTTCATCTATCGCTCGCTTCCGGAAACCCAAGGACGAACCCTGGAACAGATCGAGCGAAGCTGGCATTGACCGTGAGAGCTGCATGACCCAAAGCAACAACGACGGCGCCGGTATCAACCGCCGTCAACTGATTCAATCGCTGGCCGCCGCGCCTCTGCTGAGCTGCCTGAATCGAACTGCCGCCTTTGCTTCGACTGCTGAAAATGGATCGAGCGATCTAAGCGCCACCTGGCGTGCTGCGCTGGACCCGTTGGATAAAGGCGTCCGCGCGGGCTGGTACAAGCAGGTGTTGCCGGATTCCGCCTCTCTTCCCCGCAGCCTCGAACAGCAGCGTATCGGCAATCCGGTCACGCTGACCACTCCATGGACCGGCGACATCAACGATCGCTCCTTCTTCACCGCGGAGGAGTACGCGCGATACAGGAAGCCGGACAATTTCAAGGTGCCGTTCTTCCTGCAGCCGGACACCTGGTATCGGGGCGCCGCCTGGTTTCAGCGCGAGATACAGATTCCAGATGCGTGGCGTAACAAGCGCGTCGAGTTGTTTCTAGAACGCGCGCATTGGGAAACTCGCGTGTGGATCGATGAGCGCTCGTTCGGGCGAAACGAAGCGCTGCATGTGCCTCATCGCTACGACCTCGGCGTCCTCGCGCCCGGTACACATCGATTGACGATCCAAGTCGACAATCGTTTGATCGTGGATATCGGCGTCAACGGTCACGGCATCACGGACCATACGCAAGGAAACTGGAACGGCATCGTAGGACGCATCGAGCTGCATGCCACCGAGCCGACGTGGATCGAGCGCGTCGATCTGTATCCGCTGCTGACGCAACGAACGCTCAAAGTGCGAGGAATCGTGCATCGTCTGAAAGACGCGTCGCCGATCGATGCGGCGAACATCATATTTGCAGGCCGCACCACTCGCGTTCCCGTGACGTGGAGTGGGGCAGATGGAACGGTCGAGGCATCGATCACTTTGGATGAAGCGAATGCCGCCGCTTTGCGCCCCTGGGACGAATTCGATCCGGTGCTCCATCCGGTATCGGTGCAGCTCGCCAACGGCGAGACGTGGCACGGACGTTTCGGCTGGCGCGAGCTCGTCGCGACTCCCAAAGGGTTTGTGCTGAACGGGCGGCCGACGATGTTCCGTGGCGCGCTCGAATGCAGCATCTTTCCATTGACGGGCCACCCGCCGACCGATATCGAGAGCTGGCGGCGAGTCATGCGGCGGGCCAAGGACTACGGTCTGAATCATCTTCGTTTCCACAGCTATTGCCCGCCAGAAGCCGCGTTCGACGCGGCCGACGAGGCGGGTGTTTACATGCAAGTGGAGACTGCGTGGGCCAATCAGTCGACGCACGTCGGCAGCGGGCTGCCGGTCGATAAGTGGATGTATGAAGAGACGGCTCGCGTCCTCGCTGCTCACGGCAATCATCCTTCGTTCTTGCTCATGACGCCGACGAACGAACCCGGCGGTGAACAGAAACCGGTGGAGAACGTTAAGCGCGACGCCTTTCTCGCCGAGTATGTTCATCACTTCGCGGCGCTCGATGCTCGTCGGTTGTGGACGGCGGGTGCGGGTTGGCCCACCATCGATGCGAATCAATTTCACGTGACGCCTGTTCCTCGCATTCAGCAGTGGGGCGAGGGACTGCACTCGCGCATCAACGCCAGGCCGCCGGAAACCGAGACGGACTATCGTGGGTTCGTTGGGCAATATGCTGTGCCCACGATCAGCCACGAGATCGGTCAGTGGTGCGTGTATCCGAATCTGACGGAACGACGCAAGTACACCGGCTATCTGAAAGCAAAGAACTTCGACGTTTTCGAAGACCGGCTTCGCGACAGCGGCTTGCGCGAGCATGCGCCGGAGTTCCTGTATGCCTCCGGCCGCTTGCAGGTGCTTTGTTATAAAGAAGATATCGAGAGCGCGCTGCGAACCCAGGGAATGGGCGGGTTTCAGCTGCTGGGCCTGCAGGATTTCCCGGGGCAGGGCACGGCGCTGGTCGGCGTCGTCGATCCGTTCTGGGACGACAAGGGGTACGTCACCGGCGGAGAGTATCGCCGCTTCTGTGCGCCCACTGTCCCGCTCGCGCGGCTGCGCTCGCGTGTGGTTCGTTCGGGCGACGCATTTCCGTTTGTTATCGACGTTGCGCACTTCGGCGCGGCGCCGCTGGAGAATGCGACCATCGAATGGAACATCCGGACCACCGGGGGTGTCGAGTTGGCAAAAGGAACGTTTCCAGCGCGCACGATTCCACTTGGCAACGCGCCGCTCGGCTTGTCTGCACAGCCCATGCTCAATGCTGAGAAAGCCAGCGCTGCTCGTCTCACCGTCATGATCAGGCACGCCGGGGACGTGATGGCGGAGAACGACTGGGATCTGTGGATCTATCCTGCAACTCAATCGCGTGGCATTCGGCGCTTCGAACGCATCGACGATGTGTTGATCGCGCACCTCGAACGAGGCGGCGACGCGCTCGTCGGCCTGCCGGGCTCGCGCGTTGCCAACTACGCCGAGCGCCCAGTGAAGCTCGGTTTTTCCAGCATCTTCTGGAACACCCTGTGGACGCAGCACCAGGCGCCCACGACTCTGGGACTCCTTTGCGATCCATCCCATCCTGCGCTCGCGGAATTTCCAACCGAAGGTCACAGCAACTGGCAGTGGTGGTATCTGCTCCACCGCGCCGGTGCACTACGACTGGATCTTCTGCCCGCCGGCACGGAACCCGTCGTGCGAATCATCGACGACTGGTTCACCGCTCGTCCGCTGGGTTTGATCGTCGAACTGCTCGTCGGTCGCGGTCGACTCATCCTCTGCGGCTTCGCCGTTGACGGTACGGAGGCGCAGGATCCAGTCAGCCGGCAACTGGTCGCAAGCCTGGAAACATACATGCAAGGCGAGCGGTTTCGGCCCACGGTTCGAGTATCGGCGGAGGAACTGCGGAGGCTGGAGGCGGTGTGAGGCGATATATATCAATCAGCATTTACTCATGCCGCTTCGGTTGAGCGAGTGACTCCTCTGTTACCCACCCGCGACTGATCTCTCACTGGCAGCTGTCGAGAATGTCACCTCAGGCGGCCCCTGTTCTCAAGGGCCGCCTTCATGGGGTAACAGAGCGATCCGACCATGCCAGAAGCTTCGAGTGCGGTACTTGCCGCAGTTATAACAACTGTTTTGTTGTCCGCTCGCGTCGCAGACGCGCAGGACGCCACCGCGACGGCGCCAGGTAACGATTCGATTCGGCTTGCCGACGCCAACGCCGACGGGCGTATCGAAAACGTCACGGTAACGGCACGGCGCCGCGAGGAAAACATCCAGGACGTTCCCATTCCCATCGCGACCCTGGGCGGCGATGTGCTGGAGTCCTCGGGACAGTTTCGGCTGGAGGACTTGAATCGTCGTCTGCCGAGCATGAACGTGCAGTTCAGCAACCCTCGGCAGTCGAGCATCGCCGTGCGAGGGCTGGGCAACAATCCTGCGAACGATGCGCTCGAAGCCAGCGTCGGCGTCTACCTGGACAACGTGTATCTCGGACGGCCGGGCATGGCCAATCTGGATCTGATCGATCTCGACCAGGTCGCGCTGTTGCGGGGGCCGCAAGGCACGCTGTTTGGGAAGAACACGACCGCAGGCGTGCTCGCGATTACGACACGTCAGCCGAGCTTCCAACCCGAGGCGCAGATCGAAGCTTCCATCGCGAACCGGGATTACTACCAGACCCGCGCCGCCGTGTCCGGGCCGCTGATCGACAACGTCCTGGCGGGGCGCCTTTCGTTTGCGAAGACCTCCAAGGGCGGCTTCGTGAAGGACATCACGGATGGTCGTGAGCTGAACGATTCGGACCGCATCGGCTTTCGCGGACAGTTGCTGTATCAGCCCTCCGATTCGCTTTCGGTACGAGTCATCGGCGATTACAGCGAAGAAGATTCGAACTGCTGCGTAACCGCGCTCTACGGCCTCGGGCCGAACGACGGAGCGCTGGTGCGACAGCGCTACGCTGCGCTCGGTGCGACGTTCGCATACGACCCGGACTATCTGACGACCACGATCGATGCCTATCAGCACATGGACGTGCGCCAGGGCGGCGGCTCCATCGAGGCCAATTGGGAATTCGGCGGCGGTTACAAACTCACCTCCGTGACGGCGTATCGCAGCTGGTGGTTCCTGCCGACCAATGACGGCGATTCCACCAATCTGTCCGGCATCGTCAACGCCGGACAGCAGGTGGACGATGAGCAATGGAGCCAGGAGCTGCGGATTACCTCGCCGGACGGCGGAGCGGTCGACTATGTCGCCGGCCTCTATTACTTCTACCAGTATCAGAACAATCAGTTGTTCACGCAGTACGGACCGGCAGCCGGCGCTGTCTTCGGGCGTCCGTTCTTCAACAATGCGTCGACGCGCACTCATCAATATCTGCACACCGACAGCGGCTCGGTGTTCGGCCAGGCGACCTGGCATGTCAGCGATCGCTGGAGCCTAACTGCGGGCCTGCGGGAAATCTTGGAGGACAAGTCGACGCGCGTTCAACGCGAAGCCCCGGTCGGAGGCGGAGCTGGCATCGATGCCGCGCTCGGCGCGTTCGAGTCCGGTGTGCTGAAGATGAGTGATACATCGACAGCGGCGCTGCTGAGTGCGGCGTTCAAAGCGAACGACGACTGGCTCTGGTATGCGTCCGCATCCAAGGGAGCGAAGTCCGGCGGCATCAATCCTTCGGTGCCGAATCCGGGTCTCACCGTGCAATCGTTGTTCATCGATCCAGAGCACGCGCTGGATTACGAGCTCGGCTTCAAGTCATCGCTGTTCGAGCGACGTTTGCAGTTGAACGCAAACTTGTTCTGGACCGACGTCGAGGACTATCAAGCGACGCAACTGGAGCTGTCGCCGCAGACTCAGGTCTTCACGCAGGTTCTCACAAACATCGGCGAGGTGCGCAGCCGCGGAGTTGAAACCGAGATCACGGCAGTGCCGGTGCAAGGTCTGACGCTCGCTCTGGCGGCGTCCTACAACGATGCAAAGTATCGAGATTATCGAAATGCGCCGTGCGCCGCGGAGGCCATCGCTGCCGGCCAGACCGTCTGTGACTTGACGGGGCAGCAGGTCGTTGCGGCTCCGAAGTGGATCGTAAATCCGAGCGTCAGCTACAGGCGGACCGTCGGCGCGCTCGACGCGTTCGCGCAGGGCGATTATGCGTGGCGCTCGTCGTTCGACGGTGCGCCGGACAACTCGGAATATTCCAAGGTCGATTCCTACGGCGTGCTCAATACCCAGCTCGGCATCGAGGGAACATTGTCTCAATACGACTGGCAGCTCTCATTGTGGGCTCGCAACGTGCTCGACAAGCACTACGTCATCGGCGGCATCACGGGCGCCTCTCAGTATCAGACGTATGGGCTGTATCCCGGAGAGCCGCGCGCGTATGGCGCTTCGTTCCGGGTCGACTTCTAATAACCGAGAGTTGCATCGATGAATGAAGCTGTCCTGGCGCGCCACGCCGCGCCTTCGAGTTTGCTGCGCCGGTCGTTTCGTTGGCGAGCGTTGCTCGCCGAGCCGTTCTTTCATTTCCTGCTGCTCGGCGCAGTGCTGTTCGGCGTCAATCAGTACCTGGAGGTGCGATCGAGATTTACGCACATCGCCATCACACCGCAGCTCGTGCAAGCCCTGGCCGAGAACTATCGGCTGCAGTACGGCAGTTTGCCGACGCAGCAGCGGCTGGATGCTCTGGTCGAGGCACGGATTCGTGAAGAAGTTTTCTATCACGAAGCGCTGCGGCTCGGCCTCGATCAGGACGACGAGATCATTCGTCGACGGCTGGTGCAGAAATACGAGTTCCTGCAGCAGGATCTCGACGTGGTCGGGGAGCCGGACGAACAGGCATTGCGCACGTTCTTCGCTGCCAACCAGCAGCGCTATCGACGTTCGAGCACCGTTTCGTTCAGCCATGTTTATTTCTCGGCTGATAAACGAGGCGAGGCGGGGGCGCGTGCGGATGCGGCACGTGTGGCTGCCGCCCTGGCAATGCAGGGCGTGAGTCGTGCGCCAGATGAGGGCGATCCATTCCCGGGTCCAACAGACTTTGCGAGTGTCTCGCAAGCGGAGCTCGGTCGTGTCTTTGGCCGCGAGGGTTTGGCCAGCAGCGTCTTTACGCTCGCGACGAATCGTTGGTCCGATCCGATCGCTTCCGGCCTCGGTTGGCATGTCGTCTACGTGAGCTCCAACGAGCCCGCCCGCACTCCCGCGTTCGAAGAAGTGAGGGACGTCGTCCGCCGAGACTATCTCGACGCTGCACAGGCCAAGCGTAACGACGCAGCTTACGAGAAGCTGAAGCGCAGCTTCGTCATCGAGCGCGAGTGATCCAGATGCGACATTCGAGACTCACGTTCGTGCGTATTCTTCTGGCGCTCTTGGCGTTCACGACAGCGGCCGGCGCGTTTGCGCATGAAGTCCGGCCCGCGTACCTGCAGATCACGGAGAACGATCAGCACGGTTTCGATGTGCTTTGGAAACAGCCGGCGCTTGGATCCCTGGCGCTGCGCCTGGCGCCGGAGGTTTCGAACGGATTGTTAGATGCTCCGCCGACTGAAGAATCGACGACCAACACCTTTGTAGTGCGACGCTGGAGCAACCGGCCCCAGAGCCGCGATTCGTTTGACGGCGCGGTGATTCGTGTGGCCGGTCTCGAACGCACGATCACGGACGTGCTGGTGAACGTCAGCTTTGCGAGTGGACAGACCATACAAACCGTTCTCAAGCCTGGCGAGAACGCTCTCACCGTGCAGCTGCAGGGAGCCGGCAAACGGGCAGTGCCTGCGTATCTGATCCTCGGCATCGAGCACATTCTCACCGGCTTCGATCACCTGAGCTTCGTGCTCGGGCTTCTATTGCTCGTGAATGGCCGCGCGCGGCTGCTGAAGACAATCACGGCGTTCACGATTGCTCATAGCATCACGCTTGCGGCTGCGGCGCTCGGATACGTGCATGTGAGTGCGCCGGTGATTGAATCGCTGGTCGCGCTCAGCATCGTGTTCGTTGCTGTCGAGCTGGTACGAGCCTATCGCGGCCATGACGGGCTCACTGTTCGCGAGCCGTGGCTCATCGCATTTGTCTTCGGGCTGCTGCACGGCTTTGCGTTTGCCGGTTCGCTGGCGGACATCGGCCTGCCGGCCCACAACATTCCCGGCGCGCTGTTGCTGTTCAACGTGGGCGTGGAAATCGGACAGCTGCTGTTCGTGGCGGCTGTGCTCGGGCTCATTCACTGGATCAGTCGCTGGGCCCGCCGCTTTCGCTGGCAGCTCGATGTCTCTGCGCGATGGATGACGGCGTACGGCATCGGCGCACTGGCTTCGTACTGGATGATCGAGCGCATCCACGTACTCATTCCCGGTCACATTTGAAACGTCCCCGTCTCGCGGGGGCATAAGAATCAGGAGCTGTCATGAGGATCGATCGTTTGGTGGGTGCCGCTGTCACGAGCGCGCTGTTGAGCCTGGCTGTCCGCGCCGATGCGCAGCAGACAGCTGTGAATGTCCCTTCGAATCCGGAGCGCAACGCCTACTTCGGCGACCTTCATCTGCACACCAACTACTCATTCGATGCGTACATTCTGTTTGGTGCGAAAGTCGATCCGGAAGGCGCCTATCGTTTCGGGCGCGGCGATACCGTGAGCTATCTCGGCGAGCAGATTCGACGTTCGACGCCGCCGCTGGACTTTCTCGCCGTGACCGATCATTCCGAGAACATCGGGGTCTTCAATACGCTCGAAGATCCGAACAGTGCATTGTCGAAAAGTGAGATCGGCAAGGAAGTAAAGGAGCAGGGCGCGGCGTCCTTCATGAAGCTGATTCCGTACCAGACGGGTAGCGGTGGCAAGCTGCCCGGAGTGGATGTGAGTTCGGCCGCGCAGTCCGCCTGGGAGCGTGAAGTCGCGGCGGCCAATCGGTATTACGAGCCGGGCAAATTCACGACCTTCATCGCGTATGAATGGACGGCGATGATCGACGGCGCGAACCTGCATCGGAATGTGATATTCCGCGGCAACAAGGCGCCGAATCCCTTCACGTCCGCTCACTCGGCGAAGCCCGAGGACCTGTGGAGCTTCTTGCATGTGATCCGCAAGCAGGGCTACGAAGCACTCGCGATCCCGCACAACTCGAATGCCAGCAACGGTTTGATGTTCGACTGGGTGGACAGTGGCGGGCGTCCCATCGATCAAGCCTATGCGGAGTTGCGCGCTGCGAATGAGCCGCTGACGGAGATCTCACAAAACAAGGGTGCGTCCGAAACGATTTCTGCGCTGTCGCCCAACGACGAGTTCGCAAACTTCGAGCTCTACGATCATCTGCTGACCTCACCGACGCTCAAGAGCAAGCCGGAGGGCAGCTACGTGCGCGACGCGCTCGGCCGAGGGCTGGCGCTTCAGGAGCGCACGGCGGGAGTGAACCCGTTCAAGTATGGATTCGTGGGCGGGAGCGATTTCCACAACGGTTTATCGGATAGTGCCGAGAACGCCTTCGTCGGCACCTATGGAGCGATCGATCCGACCAAGAAACTGCCCGAGGCCGATGCTTTATCCAAGGGTCTGCGTGACTTTCGCAAGCAAGCGGGGCTCACGGATGCGCAGCTCGACTACAGTTTCTACGAAAACGGTTCGGGCAATCTCACGGCCGTGTGGGCGGAGCAGAACACCCGTGAGTCCATTTATGACGCGCTCCGTCGCAAGGAAACATTTGCTACGTCTGGCACGCGCCTCAAGCTTCGTTTCTTCGGCAGCTGGGAGCTGCCCGCCGATCTGCTCAAACAGAAAGACTGGGTCACGAGTGCGTATCGCAGCTCCGTGGCGATGGGTGGCGATTTGCCGGCGAAGCCTGCACAAGCGCGTGCGCCGTCGTTCGTGATCTGGGCGCTCAAAGATCCTGACGGTGCGAATCTCGACCGTGTTCAGGTCGTCAAGGTGTGGCGGGAGAATGGCAGGCACGTGGAAAAGATCTTCGACGTGGCACTCTCGAACGGTCGCAAGCTCGATGCCCGCACCGGCAAGATCCCGGCGGTCGGTAACACCGTCGATCTGCAAACCGCGACCTACAAAAATTCCATCGGCGCGACGTCACTGTCCGCGGTGTGGCGCGATCCCGAGTTCGAATCCAGCCGCCCCGCAGTTTATTACTTGCGCGTGCTGGAAATCCCAACGCCGCGTTGGTCGACGATTCTCACGGTCAAGCGTGGTCAGCCGCTGAGAACAGATGTGCCCGCCACCGTGCAGGAACGCGGCTGGTCTTCGCCGATTTGGTACACGCCAGCTGCCGCTAGTGTTGCTGCGAAGACGGACTGACGCCCGGAAGGGCCAGTGGATCCCGACATGCCTGCTCCGCCACTCCTGGCGGAGCAGAGCGGGAGGCACCGCCTGCCGCTGACAGCCTGAAAGATCGGGCCGCGGCTGCCGTAGCCCCTCTGGGGGCGTCCCGGAAGAACAAATCAGTTGCCTGTTTTCTGGCAGCCAAATCGACCATTCTCCTCGGCTGGCCGCAGCGCGAAGTGCATTGCGACCAGAATTCCAGCTGCTGCCGCCGAGGTCATTTCATGCTGTCGATTCGCATCGAAAAGCTGTTACTGCTGTACGCGTTGCTGATCGGAGCGGCTGCCGCTCCAAGCTACGCCGAGGCGCCGATCTCAAAGGCGGCTGTGTCCGTCGACTTCGCGTCCCCCAGAGGTCCCCGGCCGCAGTTCGAGCGGATGAACAATCTCAGCCGTGCGCAGAGGTTTGCCGAGCAGCGCGA
>CAMLEO010000217.1 GCA_946478975.1 uncultured Steroidobacter sp. | reverse complement strand
CGCTTCAATTTCTAACTACGAACTGGGGGTCGGGGCGCAACGCCCCCATCCCGCATCAAATCAAACGTTGAAGCGGAAGTGCATCACATCGCCTTCCTGCACGATGTATTCCTTGCCTTCCAGGCGCAGCTTGCCCGCCTCTTTCGCGCCCTGCTCGCCTTTGTAGTTCACGTAGTCGTTGAACGCGATGACTTCGGCGCGGATGAAGCCCTTTTCGAAATCGGTGTGAATCACGCCCGCGGCCTGCGGCGCCGTGGAACCGACCCGCACCGTCCAGGCGCGCGCTTCCTTCGGGCCCGCCGTGAAATATGTTTCCAGGCCGAGCAGCTTGTAGCCGGCACGAATCACGCGATTCAGGCCCGGCTCTTCCAGCCCGATGTCTTTAAGAAAATCGGCGCGGTCCGCTTCTTCGAGCTGCGCGATCTCAGCTTCGATCGCCGCGCACACCGCGACGACTTCCGAGTTCTCGCTTTCCGCGAGCTTGCGAACCGTATCGAGATGCGGATTGTTGGTGAAGCCATTCTCCGCCACGTTGGCCACATACATCAGCGGCTTGATGGTGATGAGATGCAGCTCCTGCAGCAGCTTGCGCTCTTCCGCATCCTTGATCAGCGAACGCGCCGGCTTGCCCGCGTCGAGATGATCTTTCAATTTTTTGAGCAGGTCGCGTTGTTTGATCGCGTCCTTGTCGCCCGCTTTCGACGCCTTCTCCGCGCGCTGCAGGCCTTTCTCCACGGTGTCCAGGTCGGCGAGCGCGAGCTCGGTGTTGATGATTTCGATGTCGTCGAGCGGCTTGATGCGGCCGGCGACGTGCACGATGTCGTCGTCTTCGAAACAACGCACGACGTGCGCGATCGCGTCGGTCTCGCGAATGTGAGAAAGGAATTTGTTGCCGAGGCCTTCGCCCTTGGACGCGCCCGCGACCAGGCCGGCGATGTCGACGAACTCGACCGTCGCAGGCAGCAAACGTTCCGATTTGGCGATGCCCGCCAGCACGCCGAGGCGTGGATCCGGCACCGGCACGATGCCGACGTTGGGATCGATGGTGCAGAACGGATAGTTCTCCGCTGCAATCTGCGCACGCGTGAGCGCGTTGAACAGCGTCGACTTACCGACGTTGGGCAGACCGACGATGCCGCACTTGATACCCATCACTTCTTCCCGTGCAAACCATTCATGGCGCGCTCGGCGCCTTGTTCGAGAAACGTCGGCAGCGCCTGCATGGACTGATCGATGGAAGCGAGGATCTTTTCCTCTTCTTCCCGAGGCGCGCGCCGCAGGACGTAATCGATCACTTGTGACTTGTCGCCGGGATGCCCGACGCCCAGCCGCAATCTCCAGAAATCCTGGCCCATGTGAGTGATCGTGTCGCGCAGGCCGTTGTGCCCGCCGGCGCCGCCGCCGAGCTTGAAGCGCGCATCGCCGACCGGCAGATCGAGCTCATCGTGCACCACCAGGATCTCAGCCGGCGTCACTTTGATGTAATCCGCCAGCGCGCGAATCGCGAGCCCGCTGCGATTCATGTAAGTGGTCGGCTTGAGCAGCGTGATGTCCTGGCCGCAGTACTGCACCCGGCAGATGTCGCCATGGAATTTCGCATGGCTGCGAAAGGTTCCGCCCAGCTTGGCCGCCAGCGCATCGACGAACCAGAAGCCCGCGTTGTGACGCGTGAGCAGATGCTCCGGCCCGGGATTGCCGAGGCCGACGATGATTTTGAGGGTAGTGCCCGCCATAGGAGTGCGACCGAAAATAACGCAACGACGGCGGGTGGTGCTATCCGCCCGCCATCGTTTGTGTCACGCGGCCCGCCGCCCGAATGTTCCCGGACGGCAGGCGACGTGCGCGGCGTTACTTCTTGCCGCCTTCCTTCTTGGCGCCAGCGGCAGCAGCCGGAGCGGCGGCCTTCTTGTCGCCACCAGCGGCCGGAGCGGCAGCCGCGCCAGCGGCCGGAGCAGCACCAGCAGCCGGAGCCGCAGCAGCGGCGGCGGCAGCAGCCGGAGTCTCCACTTCTTCCGCACGCGGATGATGGATGGACACGATGGCTTCGTCGCGACCGTGCGAGAGCAGGACCAGTTCGACGCCCGCGGGCAGCTGCAGGTCCGACAGACGGCGCATCTCGTTCATTTCCATCGACGACAGGTCGATCTCCAGGTACTCCGGCAGATCCTTCGGCAAGCACAGCACGTCGACTTCGTTCAACAGGTGCGACACCACGCCGCCGCCGGTCTTCACGCCCGGCGCCGCAGCGGCGCCCTTGAAGTGCAGCGGAATGGTCATGCGGATCTTCTCGTTCTCCAGCACGCGCTGCAGATCCATGTGCAGGATCTGGTTCTTGGCCGGATGACGCTGCACGTCCTTGAGAATGGCCGCCTGCGGCTGGCCATCGATCTTGAGCTGCAGGATAGTGGAGAAGAACTTTTCGTTCACCAGCAGCGTGAGCAGGTTCTGGTGATCCAGCAGGATCTGCTTCGGCTCCTGGTGGCCGCCGTAAAGAATCGCCGGAACTTTCCCAGCACGACGCAGGCGGCGGCTCGCACCCTTCCCCTGCACGCCGTCGCGGGAATCGGCGACGAGGTCAAACGAGGTTTTCATGAATTACTCCAGTTGAGAAACAAAGCAACGGCGGATCGCGACCAATCCCGCCGCCACCGTGATTGTTTCAAACGGCGTTGCCGCCGCTCGAAACAGAAACCTTCAATCGATGTAGAGCGAGCTCACGCTCTCTTCATCTCGGATGCGCCGCATCGTCTCTGCGAGCAGCCCGGCAACGCTCAGCTGCCGGATCTTCTTGCAGTTCCGCGCCTCTTCGCGCAGCGGAATCGTATCCGTCACCACCAGCTCATCGAGCTGGGACTGCGAGATGCGGTCGATGGCGGGGCGGGACAGCACCGGGTGGGTGATGTACGCCAGCACTTTCTTCGCACCGTTCGCCTTCAACGCCTCGGCCGCATGACACAGCGTGCCGGCGGTATCCACCAGGTCATCGATGAGCACGCAGGTCTTGCCGCGCACTTCACCGATGATGTTCATCACTTCCGACTCGTTCGGCCGTGGACGACGTTTGTCGATGATGGCGAGTTCGGCATCGTCGAGGCGCTTCGCCAACGCTCTCGCGCGCACCACGCCGCCGACGTCGGGCGACACCACCATCAGGTTGTCGTACTTCTGCTTCCACGCATCGCCGAGCAACACCGGCGAGGCATACACGTTATCGACCGGGATATCGAAGAATCCCTGGATCTGATCCGCGTGCAGATCGACCGTGAGCACGCGGTTCACGCCTGCGCTCGCGATCATGTTCGCCACCAGCTTCGCCGTAATCGGCACTCGCATGGCGCGCGGACGACGATCCTGGCGCGCGTAACCGAAGTAAGGAATTACTGCGGTGATGCGCGCCGCCGAAGCGCGTCGGCACGCGTCGGTCATCACCAGCAATTCCATCAAGTGATCGTTGGCCGGCGAGCACGTCGGCTGCACGATGAACACATCGCGGCCGCGCACGTTTTCCAGCAACTCCACGGTGCACTCGCTGTCGCTGAACCGGCTGACTGCCGCGCGACCGAGAGGGACCATCAGGTGACGCGCGATGTCCTGGGCGAGCTGCGGATTGGCGTTGCCCGTAAACACCGCCATCGTGGCACGATCCATTACTTCACTCCGACTGGTAACCGCGAACTGGCGGGGCGCGGAACGGCGTTCAGAAGCCAATAAGAAAACGAATAGAATCAGTACCTTACCGATTCCACCCGCGGCTTCATCCGTTCCACTCCCATCGATTTCCCCGCGCAGGGCCCCAAAGCTGGCACGCCGGGCACCGGTGAACCAGTTGAACTACACGGTCGAAAACGGGGGCGAAATATACACGAATTCAGGCGCTCCGATCCGGTCCGCTACGCATTTCGGGCCGTCGGGGTTTTGGAACGCCCGGGAAGGGGGATTTCACGCCTCAGCGCAGCCCGCTGTAGGCGATCGGCGGTCAGCGGTTGATTTGCCGCGCGAATCGATAATCGACCGCCACGCCCATGCCAAGCTCGGTGGCCTTGGTGCGGACCGACCCGGGGTCGCGATGCAGTTGAGCCGCAAGATGCATGACGCACTCATCGGCATGCTGCCAGCTGCGGGCCATGCGGCCGTTCAAGAAGGCTTTGAGCTGAACGATCTCATCTTCGCGCCATTCTCCCTGGGCCTGGGCCGCGGCCTCACGATGCAATTCCGCAGCCTCATCGCTGCGTAACGTTTGCGTCAGCACTTCGATGAGCGTCGATTTGTGCTCGGCCGGAATCTCGCTGGTAATCACAAAACGAAGCGCCGCATGCAACGCGGCCGGTCGCTGTAGATTTCGCATTGGCGCACCTGAAATAGAGCTGGCCGGCAGTGTGCGCGCTTCACTCGTCATTTGACAGGTAAATGTGCGAGGTACCGCCGGCGGCTGTTATGCTGCCGCTCACATTCCTCCTTTCAGAAGAGTCCCTTGAACAAGACACCCAACTTCAAGCAGCAAAAGAAGCGTCGCGAAGAGCAGCAGAAGAAAAGAAACGAAGAGAAACAACGACAGCAGGCGGCGCGCAAGGCCAGCACGTTCCAGCCGGAAAAACCCTGACCTTCGAGCTGCGTGCTTTTCCGCTCGGCGCAAGAAACATCGGGACCTTGCGCCGCTTGCGCTACTTGGGCCGGTAGCTCTTGTTACGCTCTTCGAAGGCCCGGATCTCTTTTTCGGCGTCCATGCGAGTGATGCCGTAAACATCTTGAATGGCGCTCGACAGCGCGGCGCGATTGCCTGCGATCGCGCTCAACCTCTGGTCATCGAGCTTCAGCCAGCGCGCTTTCACAGTGCCGCGAAACTGCGCCCAATTGCTCTCCGCCATGCTCCAATTCATATATCTCATTACCCGTCTGGAAAGGCCGGGCAGCCTACTCTCATTCGCGCCCGCTTGCTGAAAGTCCGCGCTGCCGGAAGCTAGCGCGTTGTAAACGCTCAGGTTCCATGGGCACGCAACGATTTGACTATCTATATGACTCCACAAGGCGCACACTGCCTCGGCGCTCATCACTCGTGATCGAGCCATCCTGCTGCGTCATCTTGCCCGCATCACCAACGGCGGCGCACAGCCATTCACGATAAATCGCAGCGGAGCTTCCATGTTGCACGATCTGTCTCGCCAGCTCAGGCGGCTGATGAAGGACGCCGCGCGCGCCAACCTCGGACAGCGACAGTCCTCACGTTCATCCTCGGAGCACAACGTCATCCGGTTGAGAAACGTAAGCGGATCTGCCGTTCGAGCGCCGCTCGGCTGGCGCAATCGTTTGCTGATGAATCAGGGTGCACGAATGCACGCAACGAGCATCGAGCGCGGCGACGGCTGCGCGATCGCGATACTCGATCACCGCGGTGTGGTCCATGCGTGGCACGATTCACTGCCCGGCGCCACCGCGTTCGATTGCAGAATCATCGGTGCCCACGTGGCGCAGTTCTACCTGGCGCAGGACGTAGCGCTGCTGCGGCCGGATCGCAGCCTCATCGCCGCCAGTCTGCAGGGCTCGAATACACAACAGGGATGGCATCGCCGGCCCGATGGATCGATATTTTGGGGTGTCACCGTCATCGAGCCGATGCATCTGGAAAGCGGCGCGCTCTATGGCTATTCCCATGTGACTCGCTTTGCTCGAGATCCTCGAAGCCGAGTGCTTGCGGATATCAGAGACGTGCCGCGCCCGTATTCGCCGTTTCACGGCGCGATGGCCGCCGCGTGACAGGCGATGCTCAGCACTACAATCGTTGCGCTCCGCGGCTCGCCTCAGCACGAGACTCGTTTCATTTGCCCCGTCAGCTCCTGGGAATTCCTGCGTGATCTCGGCCAGACGTTCGGCTGGCATCCCCGGGGCGCGACGTATGTAACGAGCACGCGGCAAAGAACGTCGCCGCCCTCGACCTTGCGGCATAACTATCAGCCCGGCGGCATTCAGGATGGCAAACAAATCGAAGCGGCCGACGCCGCCGAATGGGCCAGCGCGCTGGGCCTCGCCAAGCGCTCTTCTTATCTACATGGAATGATCCGAGCGCACGCCGCACTCGTGCGGTCCGCCGAGCAGCCGCTGTTGGACATGGTGGATGAGTTCATCCATTTCGCGCACGCCGGCGCGTTCGTGTTTGCTCTCTGCGCGGAACCCGACCATGTGCCCGAGCTGATGCAGGGCTGAGCGCGAGCGGATTGACTGGCCTCCCGCTTCAGGGTGCATGCCCTCATGCTTGCCCATGCGCAAACGCGAAGGAGACGCCGTTTTGCAAACGGCATCTGCCTCGCGAAAGAAATCACTTGTTGGACCGACTCTTCTGAACCGCGGCAGCGGCCTTGCGAATGACGTCGATGACAACGTCGGGCTGGGAGAGCATGGTGACGTGGCTGCTGTCGACCTCGACCGTGGTCGCGTTGATGCGTTTCGACAGAAAACGTTGCAGATCCGGATGCACCGTCTGGTCGTTCCTGGCGAGGATGTACCAGCTCGGCTTCGACTTCCAGGCAACCCCCTGGAGATTCTGCTGCTCCAGCAGGTCGGCAGCGGGTGGGTAGTGGGTTGCCCAGACCAGCTTCTGCTCCTGCTCGGAAAGGTCTCCCGCGAAGTACTTGACGCCTTCCGGCTTGATCCAGACACGTCCACCGCCAACCTCGATCTGGGAGAAGATTTCGGTGGGGTATTTGTCCAGTTGGCTCTGCACGGTCTCGTGAACATCCGGGACGACGGCGGCGATGTAAACCAGTCCTGCGACGCGCTCATCGACTCCGGCACCTGTGATGGTAGCTCCGCCGTACGAGTGACCCACGAGGATCGCGGGGCTCTTTACCCGACACAGCGTGCGCATCACGGTGGCTACGTCATCTGCGTAGCTGTTGAGCCCGTACTGGACGGCAATCACTTCATGCCCGTCGGCCTGCAGCGCGGGAATCACTTTGCTGAAACACGAGCCGTCGGCCCACAGGCCGTGACAGAAAACGATGCTTGGCTTGCTCACTTTCGTTGCTCCTTGTGATGGAAACGCGATGGCGTTGACCATACTTCGGGAGCCTGTACCGCGATCAACGCTTAACCACATTTAACCGGCGCGACGCGAGCAGTGCGGAGGCGCGTACCAGATCCTTGTTGCCGTGTCCTTCGAAGAACGCTCCGTAGATTGGAGCGAGCAATTCGACGGCCTGCTGCTCCAGCCCTTGCGCAATCCACAGATCAGCGAGATCGCACGCGACGCGCATCTGCAGTGAGAGCGCAGCCATTTCGACGCATTCCGACAAGGCCTGGTGTAATACTGCTTCCGCCAGGTCCTGACGGCCGCGCGCGGTCAGCACCTTGGCCTTGGTCCTCAGCAGATCAGGAAAACTGTAGCGCTCGTCAGTTCGGGCCTGCACGAGCAGCGCCTCTTCGACGGTGCGTTCGGCGTCGTCTACTGCACCGCTCTTCAAGTGCCCCTCTGCCAGCGTGCCCAGATACATCGGCACGTTCATGAGAAACCCCGACGACAGTACTTCATCGATCGCAGAGCGCATTTCATCCAACGCATCGTGCTCCTCTCGCGCATGACGGCTGAGTGCACGAAAGAAACGATACACCGGCTGCCAGGACGTGACGTTCGCCGTGAGATTGGTTCCCAGAAGCGCGATGTATCGTTCAGCGCTCTCGGCGTCGCCATTCCAAAGTGCGATCGGTATCGCGGCGGTCGACAGCACATACGATTGTGCCTGCGTATGGCCCGCGCGGCCTATGTGATCGACCGTCTCCATCGCCATGACGGCAGCGCGGTCGGGACAGCCTGACAACCATGTCACCAACATGAGGTGATTCTGAATCAACACATAGGGCTCTATCTGATATCGAGGAAGGCTGGAGCGCGGCTCACCATTCGTGAGCGCGCGCGACAGTCTTTCGAGCTTGTCCCGAGCAGTCGTCAGTTCCCCGAGATAGACCTCCGCCATGGCGCACAATCGCTCCCCGTCGGGCAGAGCCACTCCGTTCTCGTGCAGCAGAGCGACCTCACGATACTTGCCCAGGCAAGCCAACGCCTCGCGGTAGTTTCCAGTGACGATCAGATCAGCCGACCGTCCCCACAACGCGCGCAGCCGTTGATCGATGTCGCTTGCATGCTCGGCGATCTCGACCGCGAGGAGCCAGGCGTCTCGGGAGGCGTGTGAGAGATGGCGGTGTGTCAGGCTCCAGGCTCGGGAGACCGCGAGCACGGCGCGCTGGTTCGCAGAACAGGTGGAAGAGGCGCTGTGCTCCAGAGCTCGCGCGACCTGGGATTGCTGTTCGGCGATGAGGGAAAACTCATCCCACAGTGGAATCGCTGCAATGGTGAGATCGATTCCCAGCGCGGGATCATTGCCGACGCCGAAGCACCAGCTCAAGGCTTCGCGCAGGTCGTTGAGCCTCCGCTTGTACTGCGCCACCTCAGTCGCAGTCAGAAAGCGGCTGGCCCGTTCCTGCGCGAATTTTTCAAGCATCGTGAGCATGCAGCGTGCGAAGTGACGAGCCGCTTCATGGGCGCTCGGCTCCTGGCTCAGCCGCTCGGCAGCGTAGACGCGAGCGACGTCGAGCAGCCTGTAGCGAAGAGAGTCCTCATCGACTTCAGCGGCGACGAGAGACTTGGCCACCAGCCCACCCAGAGCGACAGTGGTCTGGTACGCGTCCGAACCCGCCACCTGCGCCATGGTGGCTACATCCTCGTGCGCGAATGCTCCGGAAAATAACGACACCAGCCGGAAGATCGTCGCCTCACTGGCAGAGAGCAACTGGTAACTCCAGTCCAATGTCGCCCACAGCGTACGATGTCGGCGGTGAGCGATCGGGTCTTCGTTCTTCAAAAGACTGAAGCGATGATCCAGCGAGTCGAGCAGTGACGCGGGGGAATACTGATCGAGCTCGGTTGCTGCAATCTCGATGGCAAGAGGCAAGCCGCCCAACTTCTCACAAAGCGCTGCGACGGCGGCCGCATCGTCGTCGGTCAACATATAATCCGCCCATTCCGACGCGCGCGTCGCAAAGAGCTCGATCGCCGAATAGCGCAAAGCCTCCGCGAGCGCGGCTATCTGCGATGTCGGCGGGTATTCCAACGGCTGAATCAGCTGCACTATTTCGGTATGCAGCCGCAGCGGTTCGAGACTGGTCGCCAGCACGCAGGCCGCGACTCCGGCTTCCTGAAAGCGAGTCACGATCCACGCTACAGCGGGCAGAACGTGCTCACAGCTATCTATTAGTATCAGGACGCGACGATGTTCGAGATAGTTGGCAACAGCTGCGACCATGTCGGCCGGATAACCACTAATGCCGCAGACCGCCGCCAGAATGTTGGGCACGACGGACGAATCATTTGTGACGGACAGGTCCAGGAAGTAGGTCCCGTCGGGAAACCTCCGCCGCACCTGGTGAGCCACGGCAACCGCAACAGCAGTTTTTCCAACTCCGCCCGGCCCCACCAGCGTTACGAGGCGCCGCTCCGCGAGCAAACTGCCGATGCGATCGACCTCGTTATCTCGTCCGATCAGAGCCCGTTGCGCGGGCAGGCTGTGAACGAGCGGCACCACCTCACGCAGCAATTGCTCAGGCGCAATCGTCTCGATCGATACTGGCGGGATGAAGCGATAGCCTCGTCCGGCAACGGTGGAGATATAGGTGGGCTGTGGGGAAGTCTCACCGAGCGCGCGGCGCAGGCTGTGAATGTGGACCTTGAGGTTGCTTTCGTGAACGAAGGTGTCGGGCCAGACAACCTTCTGCAGCGCGCGTTTGCTCACCGGCTCACCAGCGCTCTTCAAGAGTAGGTGGAGGATGTCCATCGCCCGGCATCCAAGCTTGACCGGCTGCCCTTCTCGAAGGAGCAGCTGCTGCCGCGGCACGAATCGGAACGAGCTGAAGACAAATACGTGGTCTTCGCTCACGATGCTACGCCCGCTGTCTGCGCTATCGGTGATGACATGGGTCATAGGATCCCTCCAGCCTGGGGCGGAAAACCAAGACTTCACATGATCGATCCATACATTCCAAGCATGGGTGCTTCGAGATGGAACTACGCCATTTGCGTTACTTTATTGCTGTCGCTGAGGAGGGCAGCTTCACCAGCGCGGCCGAGCGGCGACTCCATACGGCCCAACCTTCGCTCAGTCGGCAGATTCGCGAACTGGAAGTAGAGGTCGGCGCAAGACTGCTGGAGCGCAAAGCGCGCGGCGTTGCCCTGACGGCGGCTGGACGGGTATTCCTGGATCACGCAAGGCTTGCGCTGCTCCAGATAGAAGCAGCCGCTGAAGCGGCGCGTCGTGCCGAACGGCCTGCGAAGCCCACTTTTGTCGTCGGCTTCCTGATCGGCCAGGAAGTTGCGTGGTTGCCGGAAACGCTGCGAATTCTGCGCGAAGAAGCGTCCGACATCGAGATCACGATCTACAGTCAGTCTTCGCCCGAGCTCGCGGCCGCGCTGATGCGAGGTCAATTGGACGTGGCATTTCTACGGCGCGAGCATCCTACGACGGGCCTCGCCTTCAAATCGCTGGTCCGTGAGCCACTGGTCGTCCTGCTTCCGGCAAACCATCGATTGGCCAGGCAGAAAGCGATTTCGCCGCAGGAGCTGGAGCGAGAAATATATATCGATCCCTCGAGACTCGCCCCGGTGCTGAAGTCCGTGATCGACGACTATGCCAGGAAAATCTGCATCACATTGCAGCCCGAATACGATGCCGAGAATCTATCTGCTGCAATGTCCCTGGTGGCTTCGACGGGCGGCGTCACGCTGTTCCCGCGGTACGTGCAGAACATGCTGACTCGTGCTGTTGTCGCGCGGCCGTTGCGTGGCGAGATCCCGATGATCGAACTGGTGATGAGTTACAACAAATCGAATATTTCGCCGGTGCTCAAAAGACTCCTGGCGCGTGCGGATGAACTCATCAGCCGCGTTTCAGGCTGATGTCGGCGTCAGCGACGCTCGATCGTCCTTGGGAACATCAAGACCGTTCGCCCGCGCTCTGCGCTTGCCTGAACGAGCTTTTGCATCAATAGCCCAGCCGCAGAGCGAATTGTCACGGCTCCAATTCGGAAAAAGACCAAAGGAAATACAGTGTCTGCATCAGTGCTCTTCATGTCCATGTCACTGGACGGGTATATCGCGGGGCCCAACGATGAAGTGGGCAATCCCGGCGGCGACGACTTCATGCGGCTGCACGAGTGGTACGGGGATTTTTCCCGGCCGACCGGAGCGCTCGGACAATTGTGGGACGAATGGAACGCGCCAGGTGCGATCCTGGCGGGTCGGCGAACCGTGGAGCAAGTCGATCACTGGGGCGGTGACAATCATGGCGTCCCGATCTTCGTACCCAGTCACAGGCCGCCCGGGCCATCCGTCGCGAATTATCCGTTGGTCAAATACGTGAGCGACGGGATCGCGAGCGCAATGGCGCAGGCGAAGGCCGCCGCCGGAGACCGGGACGTGTTGATGCTTGGCGCGTATACGGCGCAACGGGCGCTGGAAGCCGGCGTGCTCGACGAACTGCAAATACACCAGGTTCCAGTCTTGTTCGGACGCGGCCGCCGAATGTTCGAAGTCTTACCATCGCGCGTCGAGTTGGAGATCGTTCGGGTGATCGATACACCCGAGGCCACGCACATCCGCTACCGCGTCCGCCGCTGAGCGCGCTGACACGTTCTTCGCTCGCGATTCGGCTATCGCTGGCGGCTTCCCAGGAGAAAGCAATGACCACGACTGAAGCCAACAAGGCGTTCATCACCAAAATGCTGAGCGAGAAGAAGCGGCCGGAGGACTTCCCGGACCGCTTCGAGCCTGATCTGGAAATGTACGAACCGGCAGTGCTCCCGTTCGGCGGAACCTACCGTGGACTTCGTGAATTTCAGCGCTTCTATCCCGAGGTTCGCCGCTACTACGACTTCGACACGTGGCAGCTCCTCGGAGTTTACGCGGAAGGCGAGACGGTGTTCGCGACGACTCGCGTGGCAGTCGCCGGAACGTCCAGGATCATGTACATCGCCGAGCAGTTCACTTTCAACGGAGACAAGATCAAGCAAGTTCGTGTCCACATTTGCGACACCAACGCCGCGTTTTGAAAGCGGAGCGCCATGCCGGTCTGCTGCCACACGACGCGCGCCGCGCCGTGCGCAATCACATGGATGTTTGCTTCCTCGGAATTGCCTGCGTCCACTGAAAGCTTCTGACCGCCTTGGAGCGCTGCTTGAGCAGGTGCATCGAGCGACAGGTTGAGCGGATCAATGCGCCGATGGCCGGCAGGCCAGGTCTCGGGGACAGTGCTCGAAAGAACTGGCTGGGGCGGAAGGATTCGAACCTCCGAATGGCGGGATCAAAACCCGCTGCCTTACCACTTGG